>NZ_JBVFKR010000006.1:0-201788 GCF_055484705.1 Gottfriedia sp. ABJ_BB2_2 | reverse complement strand
CATTGACTTATGACCTCGAGGGGCAAACGCCTGGAACTAGACATCAAGAAATGTGGAGGCGACTGTTAAGCTCCGACAAGCATAAGACAAATACCATTTTGCCCCAATACAGCATTCCTTCAGATACTTCAAGAATTTATTTTAAAATCCATTTTTTCAGACGAAAAAAGAGAGGTGAATAATCACCTCTCTCCATTTTTTTAGTTACCACTAACAACTTTTACTTTATTAACTTGAATGGGACCCATTCCTCTAGGTAGCTCAACATTTTCACGCGTATCAGCTTCAAGAGCCTCAGCGATATAGTTTGCAGCTACATTTGGATCAATTCTATCACCGCAAGTGTAAACATCGATACTTGCATAACCATGCTCAGGAAAACTGTGAATAGTTAAATGTGATTCTGAAATGATTACGACACCACTAACGCCATGAGGAGCGAACTTGTGAAAAGCAACTTCACGAATTTCTGCACCCGAACGTAATGCAGCATCAACAAAAGTCTCCTCAATAAATTTCATATCATTTAATTTTTCTGTGTTACAACCCCATAATTCCGAAATGACGTGACGACCCATAGTATCCATATTCATTTCCCCCTTAAATAATTTTACATGACTCCTATTGCAAAAGTATGATCAACTACCACGGGGGAAAGTTAGTCCAAAGAGGTCCTAACCCTTTAAGTAGTTAGTTATACTTTTAGAAGTTCACGAAAGTTAGTATACTTTCTTTAAATTTGAATTGCAAGATAAATTTCATTTTTTTGTAATTTACTAGTTTAAATGTGAAAAAAATATGGATAAAACAAGCCATTTGCCCAATGCCAAGCAAGCATTCTTTTAAACTTCGAAAAGACTAGCCGATTCAATCAGCTAGTCATTTGTATTCGCTTACATTAATTTATGAGATTACGTTTGTTAATTTTGAACTGTTTCAAGCTTAGAGATTTTAGAAGCAACAATTGACACTAAGTCAACAACACGTCTAGAATAACCCCACTCATTATCATACCATGCTAGTACTTTCACTTTTCTACCATCAATCACCATTGTTGATAGTGAATCAATGATCGCAGAATGTGTATTACTATTGAAATCGATTGATACTAATGGTTCATCACAGAATTCAATGATTCCATGCATAGAGCCTTTAGAAGCCGTTTCAAATACTTCGTTTATTTCATCTACTGTTACATCTCTTTTTAAATCAACAACTAAATCTACAAGTGATACATTTGGCGTTGGTACACGTAATGCCATACCATGCAATTTTCCATCTAAATGAGGCAGTACTTTAGAAAGTGCTTTTGCTGCTCCCGTTGTTGTTGGAATGATTGACTGGCTACAAGCACGCGCTCTACGTAAATCCTTATGTGGATTATCTATATTCTTTTGATCATTTGTAAATGAGTGAACAGTCGTCATTAGACCATTTACAACTCCAAATTGCTCATCTAATACTTTCACAACTGGCGCTAAACAGTTCGTCGTACAAGAAGCATTTGAAATTACATTGTGTTTTTCTAAGTCTAATTTGTCATCGTTTACACCAATTACAACAGTGATATCTTCATTTTTACCTGGAGCAGTTAAGATGACTTTTTGTGCTCCTGCAGTTAGGTGCATTTTAGCTTTTTCTGCATCATTAAATTTCCCAGTTGCTTCGATAACGATATCAACATTTAGTTCGTTCCATGGAAGTAACTCTGGATTTCTCTCACTAATTAGGTCAACACGTTTTCCATCAACGATTAAATGATCTGTATTCGCTACAACTTCACCGTCAAACTTTCCATGAACAGTGTCATATTTTATTAAATGCGCTAAAGTTTCAGCTGGATAGCTAGCATTTATTGCAACGATGTTATAATCTGCATTTTTAATTGCTTGACGGAAAACCATGCGTCCAATTCGACCAAATCCATTTATTGCTACATTTACCATAAGTAAACCCCCAATTAAGTTATACTGATTTATTATATCCCCTTAATTAGTATAACACATAACACGGATTTTGGTTAAACTATTTACATTATTTCTATAAATTATTTTATTTTTTTTAATAAGTCCATTACTTGTTTTTTTGTATCCTCTAAATTTCCGTTATTATCGATCACAAAATCTGCTTTTTCTTCTTTTTCTTTCACAGGTATTTGTGACGATATTCTACTGATAGCCTCTTCTCTCGATAAATGATTTCGATTCATTAATCTACTTAACTGAGTTTCTTCATTTACTGTAACGACAATTACTTTTTCAACTAAATGTACTAAATTACTTTCATACAATAACGGTATGTCCATAATGACAAGAGTCTCGCCGTTTTCTAAATATGTATTTGTTTGCTCTAACATAACTCGTCTTACTTCAGGATGAACGATGGAATTTAATTGTAAGCGCTTTTCTTTATCATTAAAAATAATACTACCAAGTAGAGGGCGATTTATCTCTCCACTTTGTAGGACGATGTCAGGACCAAATGCTTCAATAATTTTTTTATAGGCAGGTTGTCCAATTTCAACTACTTCTTTTGCAATGATGTCTGCATCGACAATTGGTATGTTACATTCCTTCAAAAAATTTGAAACAGTACTTTTCCCACTAGCAATACTACCAGTTAATCCAAAAACTTTTCCCATTTATCTCTTCTCCTAACAAAGTTATAGAGGTACCAAATGGAAGAAATTCCATTCGGGTACACTCTAACAGATTGATTCACTACATCTTCATTAATCCTAGTAAAATCAAGAATACACCTGGTAAAAACGTTAATTTCTGAAGCCAACTATTCTGTGACAGAACATTTCCTAACTTCATACCAAACATTAAAAATAGCGCACTTGCAGTTGATGTTACGGCGGCTGTTAACAATGGTGAAAATCCCAACATTGATGCCCCAATACCAGCTCCAAACGCATCAAGTGATAGCGCAAAGCCTAGTAACATCGCTTCTAATCCATTAATACTACCCGAACGATCTAAGTCTGCCGCTGTAGGCTTTTTGAGTATCTTCACAACAATTCCGAGCACTTCAATTTCAAAATTGATGATTGTATCCTCAGAATCATTTTTTTCCTCAATGACTGAATTTGCCCCTTTATGTGATCGGTAAAATTGATATAAAACCCATAAGCCTATACATACTAGTACAAATCCACCAATTCTTTTCGCTATGATTGGTGAGAAAAAATTAGTTACCGCATGGCCGATCCCCATAGAGGTCATTAAAATAATCCCAGAGCAAATTGCAATTGTGATAATTGATTTCATAGGGATCTTCACTTTTCTAAGCCCATAAGTGAAACCAACGCTACAGCTATCTAAGCTTAATGCACATGCTAGTAGAATTAATGATAGCATATTTACCATAAAAATAGGCTCCTCTCTTTCGTACTCACGTTATAGTATGAAAGAGAGGAACCGTATGTTAATTTTTTTTAGGCTGACATGTAGGACAATACGAAGTACCTCTTCCACCAACTGTAATTTTTTCAATTGGCTGACCACAATTTACACATTCTAACCCTTTACGTCCATAAACTTTAATAATCTCCTGGAAAGTACCAATTTTACCTTGCGAATTCACATAAGATCGAATCGTACTCCCACCTAAATCAACTGCTTCTTGTAATGTTTCAGTAATGATTCTTGCAAGTTCTTTAATCTGTTTTGGTTTCAGTGCTGATGCTATCGTTTCTGGATGAATACCAGCTCTAAATAAAACTTCATCAACATAAATATTTCCTAGACCAACAACCAATTCCTGATCTAATAAAACAACTTTTATTTTTCTATTTGATTGTCCAATCTTCATCTTCAAATAGTCAGCGTTAAATTCATCTGAAAAAGGCTCTGGGCCAAGCTTAGCTAATGGTGGCTGGAATTGTTCCTCACCTTTTATAAATAAATGCATTGTTCCAAATTTACGTACATCTTGATAGCGAAGCTCTGTATCATCATCAAATAAAAATCTCACATGAGTATGTGCTGCTACAGGCTCATCAGCTGGAAAGACACGATATTTCCCTTCCATTCTAAGGTGTGAAACAAGGGTGAAATCCTTTAGCTGAAATAAAAGAAATTTTCCTCGACGATGAACATCCTCAACAGTTTGTCCTTGTAATAAAAACTGAAATTCTTCAATATCCTTAGGTAGTTTAATAATATTTTCCCATGAAACAATGACAGAAGAAATCGTCTTTCCAACGACTAAATCAAATAACGTTCTTCTTACGGTTTCAACTTCAGGTAATTCCGGCATTTACATTACTTCCATTCTATTTATTTTGCTTCAAACCATGATTCTCCAGAGTTATAATCCACTTTTAAGGGAACAACTAACTCAACAGCGTGTTCCATAACTTCTGGTACAAGTTTTTCTAAAATCACTAGTTCTTCTTTTGGTGCTTCTAAAATTAATTCATCGTGTACTTGTAAAATTAATTTCGCTTGAAGTTTTTCAGATTTTAACCGCTCATCCAATAAAATCATCGCTTTTTTAATAATATCAGCTGCACTTCCTTGAATAGGTGTATTCATAGCAGTTCGTTCCGCGAAACCTCGAACATTAAAGTTTGAGCTTGTGATTTCAGGAATGTAACGACGTCTATTTAAAATCGTACTAACAAATCCTTCTAATTTTGCTTTTTGAATGATATCAGACATATAATCTTTGACTTTAGGATAACTAGCAAAATATTTTTCAATAAAAATTGAGGCTTCTCGACGAGTAATACCAAGTCCTTGAGATAAACCATAATCACTTATTCCATAAACAATACCGAAGTTTACTGCTTTCGCTTGTCTTCTCATATTGCTCGTTACTTCGTCCTCGCTTACATGAAATACGTCCATTGCTGTTTTTGTGTGTACATCAAAATCATTTTTAAATGCTTCCATTAAATTTTCATCTTGTGCTATATGTGCAAGAACTCTTAATTCGATTTGAGAATAATCCGCTGCAAAAATAACCCAGTCTTTCTTTGATGCAACAAATGCTTTTCTAATCTTTCTTCCTTCTTCTAAACGAATCGGTATATTTTGAAGGTTTGGATCAATTGAACTTAATCGACCAGTTTGCGCTAACACTTGATTGAATCGTGTATGAACCTTCGAATCCGCTGCATTGATCACCTTTAATAAGCCTTCAACATAAGTAGAATTCAATTTACCAACTTGTCTAAAGTGTAAAATCATTCTAATAATCTCATGTTCAGATTCTAATTTTTCAAGTACGTCAGCTGAAGTTGAATAACCTGTTTTTGTTTTTTTACCTGAAGGCAGCTGAAGCTTTTCAAATAAGATGACACCTAACTGTTTTGGAGAATTTATATTGAACTTTTCACCTGCAAGTTCATAAATTTTCTCTTCAAGTTCTTTTAATTTACTTGCTAACTCAGTACCCATTGTCTTAAGTGTTTCTTCACGAACAGTTACCCCTTCAAATTCCATATCTCCAAGAATAAATGTTAAAGGTAGCTCTAATTCCGTTAGAAGCTCATATTGGCTATTTTTACGAAGTGATTCTTCAAGTGATTCCTTCAACTTACTGATCGCGATTGTTTTGCGAACAACGTAATCTGCTAATATTTCGCTAGAAGGTTGTGCTTGTTTAGCGCCTTTACCATAGATTGACTCAGCTGTTTGAATTGAAAAATTTATTTTTCCATTGATTAAATCAGAGAATTCTTTATTTGACTGAGCTGGATCATTTATATAAGAAGCTAGTAAAGGATCAAAGTTCACACCTTTTAAATGTATCTCTTTCCATTTTAATGCTACATATGCTCCTTTAGCATCGTAGACGTTTTTCTTCGCATGTTCATCCTCTAGCCATGTTTTAAAAACGTCAGAATCTAAGCCAACTGTAGTCGGAATAAAGAAATGACCTTTTTCATTTGATAAACCAAACCCTTGAATTACTTCAGTATGATAGTTCTCACCAATCATCTCAACAATTAAGCTAGAATCAGCGCTTAAGTGATCTTCACTAATTGTTTCAAGAACCTCAAACTTAATTTCTTCTAATTCCTCAGTTGGTTCATTTTCAAGCGATACACCTAGTTTTGTAAGTAATGATGTGAATCCAAGTGATTTAAAAAATTCTGCAACCTTGTCCATCTCAGCGTCTGGACGTACCGTATCATTCACTGTTAATTCAATCGGTGAATCTGTATTAATCGTCGCTAATTCTTTACTCATTAATGCTTGTTCTTTGTTTTCACTTAAATTTTGAAGAAGTTTCGCACCACTTACTTCATCAATGTTTTCATAAACACCTTCAACTGTTTTAAATTGTTTTAGAAGTTTGATTGCTGTTTTTTCACCTATACCAGGAACGCCAGGAATATTATCTGACTTATCTCCCATTAAACCTTTCATATCAACAATTTGCTCAGGCGTTAGTTCATATTTTTCTAAAATTGCGGCAGGCGTATATTCTTCGACCTCTGTAATTCCTTTTTTCGTCATACTAACTGTAATTTGCTCATCAACAAGCTGTAATAAATCTCGGTCTCCCGAAATGACCTTTACTTCATAATCTTCTTTTGAAGCTTGTTGAGCCAGGGTACCTATAATATCATCAGCCTCGTAATTTTCTAATTCGTAGCGTGCAATCCCATACGTATCTAATAATTGTCTTACAAGTGGAAACTGTTCACTTAATTCTGGTGGCGTTTTCTGTCTTCCACCTTTATATTCTTTAAACGTGCTATGTCTAAATGTTGTTTTCCCTGCATCAAAAGCTACAAGCATATGACTTGGTTTTTCATCTTCAAGAATTTTCATTAACATCATTGTAAAACCATAAATTGCATTCGTATGTACACCCTTATCGTTGCTCAAAAGTGGCAAAGCAAAAAAGGCCCTATAAGCAATACTATTTCCATCAATCAGTATGAGTTTCTTTTTCAAAATAAATCCTCCATATCATTAAGAAATGAGAAAGGCGTCTTTTTTATCGTAAAAAATATTTACGGGTTACGCTTATTTACTCGCATTTACCTATATTTTTCTGCGCGAGTTCCTTCTTTTTCCTGCTCTATTCATTTTATCTATATTTTACCATGAACTATTCACAAATGAAAAAGAGGTAGTCTAAGGAATCTTATTTTCCAAAAGAATCGAATCTCCAAAGGAGTGAACTTCTTTTAAGAAATAAAATCTTAGAACTTCCTCTTGATTAATCGTGTAGTTCTCTCTCAAAAATTAATTCAACACTCGCACCTTCTTGTGCTTTTTGATTATTTAATACTTGGTGCAATCGCCAACCACTTTTTGCATAATTCCCAACTACATCATAGTAATGACGGTTTGAGGATTTCGTGTTAACTTTAACAAATTCATATTCGTACATTGGCAACCCTCCACTATCATTTCTTATAATCATAATTTCCCCAAATTCGAGGAAGTAATATCAACAAAAAGTGAAAAAAAGTAAAAAAATCCCGAGAGCAGCTTCTGCTCTCGGTTTCATTCTAACTCCTTGGATGAAGGGGTTTTCATCATTACTATAACAACTTTATATTAACTATAATTAAATCTACTGTAAAATCCTTGTAAATTGTTATGAATTAATATGTTTATTCAGCGTTACAATAAATGATGTTCCATGGCCAAGCTTGCTTTCAACTTCAACTTTCCCTTTGTGAGCTTCAACAAGATGCTTCACGATTGCAAGGCCTAACCCCGTTCCTCCAGAGTTTCTACTTCTCGCTTTATCAACACGATAAAAACGTTCAAAAATACGAGATATCTCGTCTTTCCCTATTCCAACCCCTGTATCATTTACACGTACAACAATTTGCTCATTCGTTTCTGACGCTGTAATAAAAACTTTACCGCCTGTAGGAGTATAATGGATTGCATTGTCAATTAAATTGATAAAAACTTGTTTTAATCGCAGTGCATCTGCATTAACAACGAGTGGAGTTTTTAAATAAAGCGCAAAATCAATATCCTTTTCTTCAGCTTTTTGAATTAGCATTTGCTGTACTTCTTCAATAATAAGTTTTACAGACACATCCGCTCTGTCTAATTTGAAATTTTGTTGTTCAATTTTTGAAAGGTCCAATAAGTCTTGAATTAATGATTGCATACGATCACTTTCAGTTAAAATGATGGATAAGAAATTTTTACATAGCTCTTCATTCTCCATTGCTCCATCAAGTAAAGTCTCTGTGAAACCTTTAATTGAAGTAATTGGTGTTTTCAGTTCATGAGATACATTCGCGAAGAAATCCTTACGCACCTGCTCAAGTTTTTTCAATTCGCTTATATCATGGAAAACTAATACAATCCCTTTCCACTCATGATTTATACCAATAATTGGTGCTCCGTAAACTTCAAAGTGCTTTCTCTCGATAGAAAGTGGTAAGATGATTTGCTTTCTAACTTTTACTTCCTTCAGAAAAATTTCTTCAACTATTTCAACTATTTCTTTATGCTTAAATGCATCGTAATACAACTCACCAATAATGCTTCTAGAATCAACTTTAAATATTTCTTTATACGTTTTATTAATTAGGTTTACATGTCCTCTACTATTTATGAGAACAACGCTACTACCAATATTATGAATAAGTGTATTTAACCGATCTTGCTGCATTTCTTGTTGTGTCGTCATCTCTTGAAGATTTTTAGCTAATACATTCATCGATTGACTCAACATTGTTGTTGTTTCATTACTTTCGGTATATGTTCTAGCTTTATAATTCCCTTTTGATAACTCAATTGCTACTTGTGTAATGTCATCAATTGGTTTAGAAAATTGATGAGAATATCGAATGACTAAGACAATAATCGTCATCAGAACAAAACCTAATAAAGAAATTAATAATATCCAAATACTGCGATAAACTTCATTTATTGATTTAATCGAATAATCAATCAGGAGATAACGTGTGTCTCCATCCTTGTTTATCATTTTTTTCCCGTAAAATTTTTCATTATCATTTTCATGTTTTAGTTTTATGGCTTCATTATTCTTATCTAAATTTTTAAAGAAAAATGCTAGCGTACCTTTTGATAATTTGAGTTCATTATTTGATTTTGCTACTAAACGACTTTGATTGTCATATAAAAATACTTCAATATTCAAGTCTTCTGAAATACTGTTCATCGTTTTTACAGTAATATTATTTGGATTAGATTCGATAAAAGAAGCGATTAAATTAGTCTCTTTCTCGATTCTTTGGTCATAGCTTGTCAGATAGAATGACTTAAATGTCTGACCAAGGATAACTCCTAGGATGATTAAAATAACGATAATAATACTTGATAAACCATAAAGCAATTTCTGATTCAGTTTACTCATTGAATCTCGGTTCCTCTAGTTTATAACCTAATCCTCTAATTGTTTTAATGTATTGTGGTTTTTTTGAATCTTGCTCAATTTTTTCTCGCAAATGGCTAATATGGACGTCTACAATTCGAGTATCACCTGCAAAATCATAGTTCCAAACTGCACTTAATAATTGATCTCTTGTTAAAACTCTACCTTTATTTTTCGTCAAATATAATAACAGCTCAAATTCCTTAGGTGTTAATTCTAAAATTTGCCCTTGGAAATAAGCTTCATAGTATTCCGGTAATATTTTCAAATCCGCAATCATTAATGTATCAGTTTCATCATTCGTTTCGACCGGAGTTTCAGTAATTTTACTTCTTCTTAAAATCGCTTTAACTCTTGCTACAACTTCCCTAGGGCTAAATGGTTTTGTCATATAGTCATCAGCACCTAGTTCTAAGCCCAGAACTTTATCAAATTCATCATCTTTTGCTGTAACCATTAAGATCGGTGTTGTATTTCTTTGTAGACGTAATTCTTTACATACTTCCATACCATCTTTTTTAGGTAACATTAAATCTAGCACAATTAATTCTGGTTTTTCATCAATTGCTTTTTGCAATGCTTCATCTCCATCGATTGCTGTAACAACTTGAAATCCAGCTTGTTCTAGATTGAACTTAATTAACGTTAAGATATGTTCTTCATCGTCTACTACAAGAATTTTATTGTTCATTACATATTCCTCCAGGCTTTATTAGAAAACCTTCATCCAATATTTATCTCTATATCTTTTTTAATCATACTAAAATTTCTTTATTACGTAAATTTAAATACTTATTCTTTATCATCCCTAGTCGTGAAAATTTTATTGATGGATTAGCTATCACTTTAATAGGAAAAAAGCATAAAAAAAGAATGTCATATGACATTCTTCTCTTAAAAATTATCGTATAAAAGACTATTTGATTGCTCTACTGTTGGTGGAATAACTGTAATATTTCCAGACGCAATTTTATGTTGTGATTTATTTAAAACGCTTACATTTAATGATACTTCTTTATTTTTCAAATCAATATCAACTACTTCGAAGTGAATTGAGATTGTTTCATTATGGTGTAAGTGATGATGGTATTCCATTTCTTTTTTAATTTCATGGCTTCCAGGACCAGGTAAATGCTTTGTCACTGCAGCTGATACCATCCCACTAATTAAAACACCAGGTACAATCGGTTTCTGGAATTTTGTTTGTGATGCATAATTATATTCAGTATATAAAGGGTTTGTATCTCCAGTTAATGCGAGGTATAAATAAATATGTTTTTCTTCTATGTGTTCTGTAACAATTAACTTTTCACCAATTGATAATTCTTCAAGTTTTCGTCCGATTTTTGCTCTTTTCGTTAACATATTGAACCCCCTGTTTATCTTAATATTTTAAAAATTCTATAAACACCATCAATATTCCTGCTTTTATTTACATTTTACCCAATAAATCTACTTTATTTTTATATTTATATATAATAAAAAGGCTTGGTTTTAAACCAAGCCTTTTTCGTAACTATTAAGCTAAAACGTTCATTACGTTTTTAACTGCTTCAACTGAACGATCTAATGCCGCTTTTTCATCAGCCGTTAAATCTAATTCAATAATTTGTTCAATACCGTTTCCACCGATGATTGTTGGAACTCCTAAGTAAATACCTTTATATCCATACTCACCTTCTAAGTAAGCGATAGTTGGTAACACTCGACGTTGATCCTTAAGGATTGCTTCAACCATTTCAACTAAAGAAGCAGCTGGTGCATAATATGCACTACCATTTCCTAATAGATTTACGATTTCTCCGCCACCCTTACGAGTACGTTCAACAATTGCATCTAAACGTTCTTTTGGTATTAAGTTTTCTAATGGAATCCCACCTGCATAAGAGAAACGCACTAGTGGTACCATTTCATCACCATGTCCCCCAAGAACGAAACCAGAAATATCTTTAACAGATAAGTTTAATTCTTGTGCAACGAAAGTTCTGAATCGAGCTGTATCAAGAACACCTGATTGTCCAATAACGCGATGTTTTGGGAAACCAGATTCTTTGAATACCGTATATGTCATTGCATCAACAGGGTTAGTTAATACAACAATTGTACAGTTAGGAGAGTGCTTAACGATTTCGCGAGTAACTGCCTTCATAATGTTAGAGTTTGTTGAAACTAAATCATCACGGCTCATACCTGGTTTACGAGCAATTCCAGCTGTGATTACAACCACATCTGAGTTTGCTGTGTCAGCATAATCGCTTGTACCGATGATGTTTGCATCAAATCCTTGTACTGGACTTGCTTCAAGCATATCTAGCGCTTTACCTTTTGTAGGATTTTCTAATTGAGGAATGTCTACGATTACTACATCCCCTAATTCTTTTTGAGCAAGCAAGAAAGCTGTTGTAGCACCAGTAAATCCAGCACCTACTACAGAAATTTTACGTCTACGAATTGACATGTTAATTACCTCCCTTATGTTT
Organism: Gottfriedia sp. ABJ_BB2_2; assembly: GCF_055484705.1. Classification (NCBI taxonomy): domain Bacteria; kingdom Bacillati; phylum Bacillota; class Bacilli; order Caryophanales; family Bacillaceae; genus Gottfriedia; species Gottfriedia sp. ABJ_BB2_2. Next base: position 189,972 of record NZ_JBVFKR010000006.1, on the reverse strand, counting down.
ACTCTTTAATTATACAAGAACTGATTCCATATTAGAAATTAATTCATTTGCAAATTCTGAGCATTTTACTTCAGTTGCGCCATCCATTAAGCGAGCGAAGTCATAAGTTACTACTTTAGAAGCAATAGTTTTCTCCATAGATTTTAAGATCATTGAAGCAGCTTCGTTCCATCCCATGTGCTCAAGCATTAATACGCCTGAAAGAATAACTGAAGACGGGTTAACTTTGTCTAATCCAGCATACTTTGGTGCTGTACCATGAGTAGCTTCAAAAATTGCATGTCCAGTTTCGTAGTTGATATTTGCTCCTGGAGCGATACCAATTCCACCAACTTGAGCAGCAAGTGCATCAGAAATATAATCACCATTTAAGTTCATTGTAGCAACTACATCAAACTCACGTGGTCTTGTTAAAATTTGTTGTAAGAAAATGTCAGCAATGCTGTCTTTCACAAGAATTTTGCCAGCTTTTTCAGCATCTTCCATTGCTTTGTTAGCAGCATCTTTACCGCTAGTTTCTACAATGCGATCATACTCAGCCCAAGTGAAAACTTTATCACCAAATTCTTGCTCAGCAACTTCATAACCCCAGTTCTTAAATGCACCTTCAGTAAATTTCATGATATTACCTTTATGAACTAATGTTAATGATTTACGGTTCTCTTGAATTGCATAGTTAATTGCAGCACGTACTAAGCGTTTTGTTCCTTCTTCAGAAATAGGCTTAATTCCAATTCCTGATGTTTCAGGGAAACGAATTTTATTAACACCCATTTCTTTTTGTAAGAATTCTAATACTTTCTGAACTGCTTCAGAACCTTTTTCGTATTCAATACCAGCATAAATATCCTCTGTATTTTCACGGAAGATAACCATGTCAGTATCTTCAGGACGTTTTACTGGAGAAGGTACACCTTCAAAGTAACGTACTGGACGTAAACATACGAAAAGATCCAATTCTTGACGAAGAGCAACGTTTAATGAACGAATTCCTCCACCAACTGGAGTCGTTAAAGGTCCTTTAATAGCGATCATATATTCTTCAATAGTGTTTAAAGTTTCTTGTGGTAACCATTCGCCAGTTACATTAAATGCTTTCTCACCAGCTAATACTTCTTTCCACTCGATTTGACGAGTGCCATTATATGCTTTTTCAACAGCTGCATCTAATACACGTGAAGATGCTGCCCAAATGTCTGGACCTGTCCCATCTCCTTCAATAAAAGGAATAATTGGATTATTTGGAACGTTTAACTCGCCATTTACTAATGTAATTTTTTCAGCTTGCATGATTTGCTCCCCCTTGAATAAATACTTAATTACATACTTATAGAGGAAGATTTCTCTTCCTCTCATTACTATACCATTATTATTCAAACATTAAATACTATTTTAAGTATTCAATATTTTTCTTATGCACGCTCTTCAATTGGAATGTAAGAGTTTTTCTCTGGACCTGTATAATCTGCACGTGGACGGATAATACGATTGTTATCATATTGTTCTAAAATATGTGCAGTCCATCCAGACATACGGCTAATTGCAAAGATCGGAGTAAATAGATCATGTTCAATTCCTAAGCTGTGATATACAGACGCAGAGTAAAAATCAACATTTGGTGGTATATTCTTTTGAGTTGTAACAATCTCTTCAATTTTTTCAGACATTGTATACCACTTTAATTCGCCAGTAATTCCACCTAGTTGACGTGACATTTCTTTAAGATGCTTAGCACGAGGGTCTCCACCACGATATACGCGATGACCAAATCCCATAATTTTTGCTTTTGCATCCATTTTTTCTTGAATGTAAGCCTCTACATTTTCAACATCACCAATTTCAGCTAACATTTTCATAACGCTTTCATTTGCACCGCCGTGTAAAGGTCCTTTTAAAGCACCGATAGCAGCCGTAATACCTGAATAAATATCAGATAATGTTGCTACGCAAACGCGTGCAGTAAATGTCGAAGCGTTTAATTCATGGTCTGCATGTAATACTAATGCTTTGTTAATTGCTTCTTCAGCGATTTCATTTGGTTCTTCACCTGTTAGCATATATAGGAAGTTTGCCGAGAATGAAAGATCTTTACGAGGAGCGACTGGTTCAAGCCCTTGACGAACTCGAGAAAACGCTGCCACAAATGTCGAAATTTTTGCTTGTAATTCAATTGCTTTTACATAATTTGAGTTTGCATCCATCGCTTCAGCATTCTCATCATACAATGCAAGCATTGAAATTACGGTACGTAGCACTGTCATAGGATGTACATCTTTAAAGTTAGTAGATTTTAAGAAAGTAATTACACCTTCTGGTAATTCCGCATGATCCGCAAGTTGAGCTTTTAACTCTTTAAGTTGCTCTTTGTTTGGTAATTTGCGGTGCCATAGTAAGTAAACTACTTCTTCGAAACTTGCAAATTCTGCTAATTCATCGATGCCGATACCTACATACGTTAATGTATCATCAATAATAGAACTTATAGAAGTTGTAGCAGCTACAACACCCTCTAAACCACTTTTAACTGTCATATTCCCCTCTCTCCTTTACGTAAAAAATTTCCCCTAGTGTTTTACATACATATACTGGTATAACACTTAAAATATACACGTGTATATGTAGAAAGGAACCCTACTATAACTTATTATAAACAATAATCTGACTTTTGTGAATGAAAACAATTTACTAAAATATAATTATTATTAAATTACTTAATAAAATCAACAATCCAAATGAATAGATATGCGATTCCAGCACCAATTAATGGCCCAACTGCAACCCCTTTAAATAAAGCAACTGACAAGACAGTTCCAAGTACTAATGCAGCTGTAATTTGCGGACTAGTTGCTAATAGATTTACGCCACCTTTTGCTAGTAGGGCAACTGCAATCCCTGATAATAAGGCAATCCACGCAACTGGAGTTTTTAGTGCTTCTCCTAAATGTTTAAAGCCAATTTCACCTGTTGCAATTGGCACTAATACTGCAATTGTTATGACAGTTACACCTAAATTTATTCCTTTTGATTGTAAATATGGAAATACTCTATCACCAATTGGAGTATATTTTAATAGTAACAATACTATAATTGAAATAATTAAGGAGTTATTTTTCGCGATTACACCAATTAATAATAGGATTACTAGGAATAATGTAGATTCACTCATTATTTTTTTCCTTTCTATGTATAATTTATTAATAAATACATTTAAACTTTACTATTATAAAAAAATAATTCTTGGTAAAATAGAACTGAGTTAACATAATTTCTCAAACGAAAGGGGGACGAAAAATGAGCCGAGATTTAGTTTACCAAATCATTCGTTTCTTATTTGTCACTACATGTATTATTCTCGGACTTTACGTGGCTTTGTTTGTATCAAAACTTACATATCCATTTATAATTGCTTTTATTATCGCTTTTCTATTAAATCCACTAGTAAATTTATTAAATGAAAAAGCTAAAATTCCGAGAGGGATCGCTGCTTTTATCTCGATTATTTTATTGTTGTCAGTTGTTGCTGGATTATTTACACTCTTAATTACTGAAATCATTTCAGGATCCACTTATTTAGTGCAAGTAGTACCCGAAAGCTTTCAACGTCTTGTGTATTTTGTAGAAAACATTGTGACCGATAAAATCATACCTTTATATGATGTTGTCATGAACGAATATAGTCAGCTTGGAGCAGGACAACAAGCAACCATTCGTACAAATATCCAGTCAATCGGAGATTCAGTTATTAACCTAGGAAAAGGCGCATTAAATGGGATTATTGATGGGATTAAATTGATTATTGCGGTACTACCAAATACTGCAACATTAATTTTTGTATCATTACTAGCTACCTTCTTTATTAGTAAAGATTGGTATAAAATTAAAAATTTATTTGCCATTTATACGCCTAAACGCATAAAACATTACAGCAAGACCATTTTTACAGATTTACGAAAAGCATTATTCGGTTTTATTAAAGCACATATTACTTTAATTTCTATGACAACAGTGCTTGTATTAATCGGATTATTAATTTTAAGAGTTCCGTTTGCTATTACAATTGCAATCTTAATTGGCCTAATTGATTTACTTCCTTATTTAGGCACCGGCTTAATTTTTGTTCCATGGATTCTATATACATTCTTAACTAGTGATTATTCTTTAACTATAGGACTTGCAATTTTATATGCAGTCGTAATTGTTCAACGTCAACTTGCAGAACCAAAGATTTTATCTTCAAATATCGGCTTACACCCACTTCCAACTTTAATTTCTTTATTTGTTGGATTTAAATTCCTTGGATTATTAGGATTAATCGTAGGTCCTGTTACCTTAGTAGTTTTATCTACATTGTATAGAGCAAAGGTTTTTCATGAGCTTTGGTACTATATTAGAGGGACACATAAAAAAACGTGAAAACTTAGTTTTCACGTTTTTATTTTTTTATATAACCCGTCCAAACAATGTTTCCTTTAAATTTTTTCATCACAATCATAAGTAAAAGTTGAACGAATTTAAGTCTGATTGGTTTAATTAATAAAATAATCGCAATTAAATCTGTGATTGGTCCAGGAATCGCTAATAATAATCCGATCAAGAAGAATGAAAGTCCTTCGACCATTAATACATCGGGCATTTTCCCAGCTCTGAACTGTTCAATTGCCTGTTGTTTTACTGTGATCCATACATTTTTTATAATGTACGAACCGATTAATAACGTACCAATTAACCATAAGAATACGGAAATTGACCCTATAAATCTACCAAGTATGATTAGAAAAATGAAGTCAATTATAGGAATCAACATTAGCCAACCGAAAAGTTTTTTCAGAGAACTCACCTCATTATTATTTTGGATGTAAAAAAAGAGAAGGAACATCGTTCCTTCTCTTTATTATATATTATAAGATACTTTTATGTCCTGTACTAACTATTCCACGAGAAGCATCTACTGTAACTGCTTGACCATTTACTAAGATATTCGTTGCATTTTCAACACCAACGATTACCGGAATACCTAAACTTACACCAACAACCGCAGCATGGCTAGTTAATCCGCCTTCTTCAGTAATAATTGCTGCCGCTCTTTCAATAGCAGGCATCATGTCTTTATCAGTACAATTTGTTACTAAGATACTACCAGAAGTAACTTTAGAAACAGCTTCTTCTCCAGTTTTTGCAACAACTACTTTACCTGCTGCAGATTTACGACCAATACCTTGACCTTGAGCGATTACATCTCCAACTACATGAATTTTCATCATGTTAGTCATTCCAGTTTCACCTACAGGTAATCCAGCAGTAATGATCACTGTATCTCCATTTGAAACGAATTTCGCTTCTTGAGCTGCATCCATTGCATGCTGTAGCATTTCATCAGTTGTGTTTGCTCTTTCTCTATATTGAGTTTGAACACCCCATACTAATGTTAAACGACGACAAATACGGATATCTGAAGTAATTGCTAAAATCGGTGCTTTTGGACGATATTTAGAAATCATTTTCGCAGTATGTCCGCTTTCAGTAGGTGCGATAATTGCAGCTACTTGTAAGTTTAATGCTGTAGCAGCAACAGACTGACCAATTGCATCTGTGATCGTACCTTTATTTTCTCTTTGGCGTTTTTTGAACAATTCATCATATTGTAGACTTTGTTCAATACGTAAAGCAATTGAGTTCATCATCGACACAGATTCTACCGGATATGTTCCTGCAGCCGTTTCACCTGATAACATAATTGCATCAGTTCCATCTAAAATTGCATTTGCAACGTCACTTGCTTCAGCACGTGTTGGACGTGGATTACGTTGCATTGAATCTAACATTTGAGTAGCTGTAATAACTGGTTTACCTAGAATATTACACTTTTTAATTAATGACTTTTGCACTAAAGGTACATCTTCTGGTGGAATTTCTACACCCATGTCTCCACGAGCTACCATTAAACCATCAGAAACTTCAAGGATTTCATCAATATTATCGATACCTTCTTGGTTCTCAATTTTTGTAATGATTTGGATGTATTCTGCACTATGTTTACCTAAAAGCTCACGGATTTCTAATACATCAGATGCTTTACGAACAAATGATGCAGCAATGAAGTCAATACCTTGCTCAATACCAAATTCAATATCACTTACGTCTTTTTCAGTAATACCAGGTAAGTTTACACGTACATTTGGTACATTTACACCCTTTTTATTCTTCACTAGTCCACTATTTAATACTTTTGTGCGAATATCTTTTCCTTCAATTCCGATTACTTCTAATCCAATTAGGCCGTCATCGATTAGGATTCTAGAACCAACATGCACATCTTCAATTAAACCTTCATATGAAACCGCAAATTTTTCAGCTGTTCCCATTACAGGCTCTGTTGTAATGATTACTTCATTACCAGTTTTTAATTCAGCTTGCCCACCTTCAAAATCTAACGTACGAATTTCAGGTCCTTTAGTATCTAATAAAATTGCTACTGTTTTACCAGTAATTTCTGACGCTTCACGGATACTCTTAATTCTTCCTGCATGCTCTTCATGTGAACCATGAGAGAAGTTTAATCGAGCAACATTCATACCTGCATTAATTAATTGTACTAATTTTTCTACCGATTCACTAGCCGGACCAATCGTACAAACTATTTTTGTTTTACGCATTTTTTACCCTCCAAATATATATAAAGAAAACTTAAATAAAATCATATTACTCAGTATAGCTTACATAAAGTATTAAAATACTGATTTTTACATGCGGAAACGATTGCTCAAAAAAAGTAGCTAACTTAGATTGAAAGCTCTTGAGATAGTTGATACATATCTTTATCAAGTTCATGTTTTTGTGCTAACGCTTCAATGATGTCATGGTCAACCAATTTATTATTTTGGATACCTACACAACGTCCACCTTTGCCTTCCATAAGGAGTTCAACGGCTTTAGCTCCTAAACGACTAGCAAGCACTCTATCTGCTGCGCTTGGTGATCCTCCACGTTGTACATGACCAAGGACAGTAACACGTGTATCAAAATTCGTTCTTTCTTCAATTACTTTACCGATTTCAATCGCACTTCCAACGCCTTCTGCAACTACAATAATACTATGCTTTTTACCACGTTCGTTACCGCGAGTTAATCTATTAATAATATCATCCATGTCATAGTCACACTCAGGAATTAAAATCGTTTCAGCACCATCAGCTAATCCAGCCCATAAAGCGATGTCTCCTGCATTGCGTCCCATTACTTCGATTACATAAGTACGTTCATGTGAAGTAGCTGTGTCACGAATCTTATCAATCGCGTCAATTACAGTATTAAGAGCTGTATCGAATCCAATTGTAAAGTCTGTTCCTGGGATGTCATTATCAATCGTACCTGGTACACCAACACATGGATAACCATGTTCAGTTAATTTTTTAGCTCCTTGGTAAGAACCGTCACCACCGATTACAACTAATCCTTCAATTCCAAACTTTTTCAGTTGTTCAATACCCTTCATTTGACCTTCTAATGTTTTAAATTCCGGACAACGTGCACTAAGTAATTTCGTACCACCGCGATGAATAATGTCACCTACTGAACCTAGTTCAAGTTTTTCGATATTTCCATTGATTAAGCCAGAGTATCCTTGATACACACCATATACTTCTAAGCCATGAAAAATCGCTTTACGAACAACTGCGCGCACTGCAGCATTCATACCTGGAGAATCTCCCCCACTTGTTAATACTCCAATTCTTTTCATATGTATCCACCTCAAATGATTTTCCATTAATACTTTATTAATTCATTTAAATAAAGTAACATGTTCTACCTTTTTAAACAATAGATATAATGTGAACTTTTTCATAAACTTGCATAGAAAAATGATTTTCTAAAATAATGCAAGTACAAAAACACAGATTTACAGATATTTTTTACAAATTCCTTAAAATAATACAAAAAAAGAGTATGCTCACATGATTGTTTCACACACTCTCGAAGTTAAATCTTAGTTTTATTTGTAAAAAGAAATTTGTCCTAACTTTGCGTGTTTATCATATCTTTGTTGAACTAGTTCTTCTTTATCCATTGATACAATTGATTTTAATGCATCATATAAATACTTATCAATGTTTTTCGCCTGTTGTTCAACATCATTTTGTGCTCCACCTTTTACTTCAGGTATCATTTGGTCTACAACACCTAATTCAAGTAAATCTGGAGCAGTAATTTTCATTGTTTCAGCAGCCCTACGAGCTTGAGAAGCATCTTTCCATAATAATGCAGCAGCACCTTCTGGTGAAATAACAGAATATGTTGAGTTCTCTAACATTAGTAATTTGTTACCAACGCCTAAACCAAGAGCTCCACCACTACCACCTTCACCGATTACGATACAAATTGTTGGTACTTTTAAACCTGCCATTTCAAATAAATTGCGGGCAATTGCTTCACTTTGACCACGTTCTTCAGCAGCTTTACCAGGGTAAGCACCTTTAGTATCGATAAATGTAATAATTGGTCTGTTAAATTTCTCAGCTTGCTTCATTAATCTTAATGCTTTTCTGTATCCTTCAGGATGAGGCATACCGAAATTGCGGCGTATATTTTCTTTTGTATCTTTGCCTCGTTGATGACCGATTACTGTGACAGGCAATCCATGATAAGAAGCAATGCCTCCTATAATAGCAGCATCATCACCGAATAGTCTATCTCCATGACATTCAAAGAAATCCGTAAATAATCGATTAATATAATCCATAGTTGTTGGACGTTCTGGATGTCTTGCTACTTGAACGCGATCCCAAACTCCCATGTTACCATATATTTCGTTTTCTAAAGTTTTTAAACGCTCTTCTAAACGTCTAATTTCTTCAGAAAAGTCTACGTCATGTTGGTTTGTATAAACCTTTAGTTCATCTATTTTTGTTTTCAGTTCATGTATCGGTTTTTCAAATTCTAACATAACCACTATTGAAGGACACCTCCTTGATGTAAATGAAGGATCGTATATAATTTTGAACGCATTTCTGTACGTGGAAGAACTGCATCAAGTTGTCCATGATTTAAGAGAAACTCTGCTGTTTGGAAATCCTCAGGCAATTCTTCACGAATCGTTTGTTCAATAATACGACGGCCAGCAAATCCAATTAACGCTCCTGGTTCTGCAAAATTAAAATCACCTAATGATGCAAAACTTGCCGATACTCCACCTGTTGTAGGATTTGTTAAGATTGAAATTGCTAAACAACCAAGTTCGCTATGTCTATTCAGCGCAGCACTTGTTTTAGCCATTTGCATTAAGCTTAAAATACCTTCTTGCATTCTTGCTCCACCAGATGCAGTGAAAATAATGAAAGGTAAAAACTCTGAAGATGCACGCTCGATTGCTCTCGTAATTTTTTCACCAACAACAGATCCCATACTTCCCATTCTAAATCTTGAATCCATCACAGCAATTACAACAGGAATCCCGTCAATTGTTCCTTTTCCTGTTACTACAGCTTCGTTTAAATCAGTCTTTTTACGATCACTTTCAAGTTTTTCTATATAATCTGGGAAATGTAAAGGATTCGAAGAAATCATATCTTTATCAAACTCTTCGAATGAAGCTTCATCTAGTAAAAATTCAATTCTTTCAAAGGCAGTCATTTGATGGTGAAAACCACAATTACTACATACTTTTACATTTTTTATTAATTCTTTCGTTATACTTATTTTTTTACATTTAGGACATTTTGTCATAACACCATCAGGTAAATCTTGTTTCATTACTTCTGAAGGTATGGATGCATATTTTTTCTTTTTGGAAAATAAGTCTTTTATTTGCAACCTAATTCCTCCTAACTTTTTTAGTACTAAATACTAATAGGATACAATAAATGTTATACACTTTTTGTTAACATTTGTCGATAAAATTCAGCTAAATTTCGTCATTCACAAATTTCTAAACCGTAGAATTTTGTAAAAACTTATCAATAATTAGCTCGTTAACTCACATACAAAAACCTTTAAAATTCAACGTTTTCTAATGTTTTTTTATCCATTTAAGTATTATAACAGATAAAAAAGGATAGTACTACACTACTTATTTTGAGCATTGTAATACTATCCCCTCCAAATATTAATATCTGGTGATAAAAACTATTTAATTAAAGCTAGTTTTTTTGTTTTTTCTTCGATTTCCTTAGGGTCCACTTTAATTCGTGCAACACCTGTTTCCATAGCAGCTTTCGCAACACTTGCTGCTACTTTTGGTGCAACGCGTGGATCAAATGGAGCTGGGATAATGAAATCTGGAGCTAATTCATTTTCACTAACTAAACTTGCAATTGCCTTTACGGCTGCAATTTTCATTTCTTCGTTAATATGTGTAGCTCGAACATCTAATGCACCTCGGAAAATTCCTGGGAATGCAAGTACATTATTAACTTGGTTTGGATAATCACTGCGACCTGTACCAATTACTAGTGCACCAGCTTCTTTTGCATCTTCTGGCATAATTTCTGGATCTGGGTTAGCCATTGCAAAAATTATTGGATTTTCATTCATTGAACGTACCATTTCTTTCGTAACTGCTCCTTTTACAGAAACACCTACGAATACATCTGCATCTTTAATTACATCTGCAAGGCTTCCTTGAATTCTGTCCTTGTTTGTATATTTAGCTACTTCATTTTTTACACTATTCATACCAGTTGGACGACCTTCATAAATAGCACCTTTTGTATCACACATGATGATTGAACGTACACCGAAACGATATAATAGTTTTAAAATTGCAATTCCTGCTGCTCCGGCACCGTTTAGTACTACTTTTATGTCTGCCATATTTTTATTAACTAATTTTAAAGCATTTACTAATCCAGCTAATGTAACAATAGCAGTTCCATGTTGATCATCATGGAAGATTGGAATATTTGTTTCACGTTTTAATCGTTCTTCTATAATAAAGCAGTTTGGTGCTGCAATATCTTCTAAATTAATTCCTCCAAACGTAGGCTCTAACAGCTTTACTGTTTGGATGATTTGTTCAACATCTTGCGTTGCTAAACAGATTGGAAACGCGTCTACACCAGCAAAACTTTTAAATAGTGCAGCTTTTCCTTCCATTACAGGTAATGCAGCTTCTGGTCCTATATTTCCAAGACCAAGAACAGCAGATCCATCCGAAACAACACCAACCATGTTACCTTTCATCGTGTACTCATACACTCTGCTTTTTTCTTCATAAATTTCTTTACATGGCTCAGCAACACCTGGTGAATATGCTAAACTTAATTCTTTCGCATTTGTAACAGGTACTTTTGAAATTGTTTCTAATTTACCTTGATGAACCCTATGCATATGTAATGCTTCTTCACTTAATAATGACAAACTGTTCACTCTCCCTAATAACGACGAGTTGAAATTCAATTCAACTGTTTATTTCTTGGAAACTTTATTTTTATAAAAGATGTCTTTATTTTTAGAATAACATCCATCTTAATAATAAATGATTTTAAAGAAAAATGTCTATTTCTTTAATACAACATTTTCATCTCCGACAATATTTTTCAACATAGACAGACATGTAACAGAAGGATTCACAAAGTATTGTTCAGATAATTGAACTGCTTTCTTTTCTTCTTCATAGTATAAAACGACCTTCGTATGACCCTTAAATTGTGCAATTGCTTGTTGTATTGTAAATGAAATGTTTTTATTAGTATGTCCACTTATTTTAATAAATAAAGTTAACTCTTTTTGGCTATTTCTCTCTTCAATTTCCTCAACTGTAAAGATTTCATTTATGATTAATTGCTTTCGCTCATCACGTTCATCTATCTTAGCTCTTACAACGACGACTTCTTTTTCCTTTAATTTATGACGATATTTTTCTAAAGTTTTTGGAAAAACAACAGCATCAATTAAGGTGCTCATATCTTCTACTTGTAAGAATGCCATTTGTTGCTGTTTCTTTGTTTTCATTACTCTTAAATCCCTAATGTACACAAATACAAGTTGTTCCTCTTTACTATTTTGGATCATTGATGTTATCGTTGCTGTTTTGCTTTCGTTTTGTAATTTCTCATATTGACTAATTGGGTGACCCGTTAAATACGTTCCTAGCGCTTGTTTCTCAAGTTCAAGCTTAATTGAAATTTTCATAGGTTCTACTTGGATTAATTGTGGTTTTGGTACAAAATCTTCATCCAAAAATAAATCGAATTGATCTTCATTTTCTGGTCTTACAATATCAACATAATCAAAAATAATATCAATATTGGCAAGAAGAGTAGCCCGGTCTATTTTGAACTCGTCAAAACATCCAGCAAAGATTAAGTTTTCAGTACTTTTACGATTTAAAGCCTTTGGAGATATTTTAATACAAACTTCAAAGAAGTCATTATATGGACGTTTTTGTAAAATTTCTCTAACAGTAGCCATTCCAATATTTTTTATAGCTAGCAAGCTAAAGCGAATACCTTTCCCCTCAACAACAAAAGCATACTGACTTTTATTAATTGAAGGTGGATAAATTGGAATTCCTTTTAATTTTGCTTCACCGATATAAGTTGAAACCTTCTCTTCACTTCCAATAAAACTTGATAATAACGCTGCATAAAATTGTAATGGAAAATTTGCTTTCAGATATGCTAATTGATATGCAATCATACTATAAGCAACTGCATGACTTCGGTTAAAACCATAGTTTGCAAATTGCACAATCAAGTCATATACTTCATTAGCAATTTTTTCATCGTAGCCTTTTTTTATAGAACCTTCAACAAAGTGAATTCTTTCCTCGTCCAGCACTTCTTTCTTTTTTTTACTGACAGCTCGACGAAGTAAATCCGCTTCACTTAAAGTAAAACCAGCTAAGGAAGATGCAATTTGCATAATTTGTTCTTGGTAGATGATTACGCCATAAGTAGGCTCTAATATTTTTTCCAGATCAGGATGAGGATAAGTAACCTTTTCTAACCCATGTTTATATTGAATAAATTTAGGGATTTGCTCCATTGGACCCGGACGATATAACGCATTTACAGCGACAATATCTTCAAATTGATTTGGCTGTAATTGTTGTAAAACTCTTCTCATACCTGATGACTCTAATTGGAAAACACCTGATGTATCACCTTTACTTAGAATTTCAAATGTCTTTTCGTCTTCTAATGGAATTTGTTCTAGTTGAATTCTCTGACCCGTTGTTTCTGTAATTAACTTACATACTTCTTCTAACAAGCTTAAATTTCTGAGCCCAAGAAAATCCATTTTAACTAATCCAAGCTCTTCAAGAATTTCTGCTGGATATTGAGTTAAATAAACACCATGATTCCCTTCCTGTAAAGGCACCACATTCGTTAAAGGTATTTCTGAAATAATAACGCCAGCAGCATGTATGCTTGTATGCCTCGGCAAGCCTTCTACTCTACAAGCTACTTCAAATATTCGTTTATGGATACCTGAATGGTCAACATGATTTCGGAACGCTTTTGATTGTTCGTAAACATCTTTTAACGAGATCCCAATTGTTGATGGGATTAGTTTTGAATACCGATCAATTTCAACAGGGGCTAGCCCCATTACCCTAGCTATATCTCGAATTGCAGCCTTTGCTCCTAATGTTCCAAATGTAATGATTTGAGCAACGTGCACATCACCATATTTTGCAGCAACATAATCAATCATTTCATCTCGACGATGATCTGGAAAATCTATGTCTATATCAGGCATTGAAATACGTTCTTCATTTAAAAAGCGTTCAAAAAGCAGATTATAATGAAGTGGGTCTACATTTGTAATATTTAAAACATAAGCAACTAGAGACCCTGCAGCTGAACCTCGTCCTGGCCCTACAGTAATCCCTTGTTCTAGTGCATATTTAATGAAATCCCATACAATTAGAAAGTAATCATCAAAGCCCATTTTATGTATAATTCTGAGCTCCATCTCCAATCGTTCCATATGTTTTTCTTCGATTACACCATAACGTTCAACTAAACCTTTTTCACAAATTAACTTTAAGTATTCTACAGTGGAATAAGACTCAGGTACTGGATACTTAGGCAATAACGGTTGATGAAACGGTATATCCACATCACATAATTGTGAGATTTTAACTGTATTTAGAAATGCATCCTCTTCTTCAAAAAATAAATTTTGTAATTCATTTTTCGTTTTAAAATAATACTCATGTGTTCTTAATCTCGGTCTTGATTCGTCTGATAATTTTGTAGCATTCTTAACAGAGAATAAAGCATCCTGGATCAGCGCATCATCTTTTTCTATATAGCGGACATCATTTGTAACAACTAATTTAACGTTCGTTTCATTTTGAAGCTGTTTAATGAGTGGATATAAAGTACGATCTTCAGGTAAACCGTGATCTTGAATACTGATAAAAAACTCTTCAAAGATGTTTTGATACTCTTTTACCTGTTGAACCGCTCGTTCATGTTCGCCATTTAGCAAATATGTTTCTATTTCTCCTTCAATTCCCGGTGTAATCGCAAGGACGTCTTGACTATATGCAGATAACCATTTTTTAGGAACGCCCAAGGGCGACTTTGTTCCGATAATACTAGTTAATTTTAGAAGGTTTTCATAACCTTTTAGAGATTTAGCTAGCAAAACTAATGGAAATACTTTTTGATCTTCTGTTAATATGGAAAGCTTTACTCCAATAATAGGTTTTATACCTGCTTTTCTACACGCATGATAAAAAGGAATAACACCGTACATGACATTTTCATCTGCAATAGCAAGCGCAGGATGGCCTTGTGTAACAGCTGCATTTATTAAATCTTCAATTTTACAAGCGCTTTGCAGTAGGCTAAACGAACTTTGAACCTGCAAATGAACGAAACTCATCTACACTCCTCCTTATCTTCCTTCTTTATATAATCTATTCTATCACAAAATACGAACTTACATTCTATTTTTGTTCGTAAAAAAATTCAGACAACGTTTCTATTCTTTATTAAAACATACATGAAACAATCATCATACATAAAACACTTTGTCCATATATATTTAAAGAAGGAGTGATTTATAATGGAGCTTAAATTACCGTTTATTCCAACGTTAATCTCAATGTACTTTATAGCACTTGGGATTATCATTGGTGGTGCATTAATAGGGTCAATTGGATACTATGTGATTGGGGAACCACCACTTAGTAAAATGTATGATTTGTCGATGAGTTTACGTATTTGGGCAATTGTTGGGGCGGTTGGCGGAACATTTGATACGTTTTATAGCTTTGAAAAAGGACTATTTGCAGGAGAAACGATTGAGTTTATTAAGCAAATATTTATGATTATAGCTGCAATGGGTGGAACACATACTGGAACAATCATTATTCAATGGTTCACTGGAGAGCATGTATAGTGAAAGCTCCACCAGAGAAACTTTCTTTTGGATGGGCTAAGTTTTTTGCCGGTATTTTTTTTGGCTCAGTTATTAGTTGGATGGTCTTCATTTATCAGTATGGCGTTACACAAGAGCAGCAGGTTAAAATTATTAATGAGCTAAAAGATGAAAGAAATGACCTGATACGCGATAACAATATTTTAATTGAAAACCAAGAAAGGTTAAATGAGGAAAATAAACGGAACTTAACAGTTCAGGAAATTAAAGTAACGATAATTAATGAAAAGCAATATAGCTTAAATAAATTCACTCGCTTTCAATTAATTGAAGATGTACAAAATGATTTAAGTCACTTACTGACGCAAGATATTCGAAGTGTATCAAGGAATCGTGAATTATTAAGAAGAGCAATTGAAAACAAAGTTTACAAGAAAGATGATCGAAGGTTTAAGCTTGAAGTCGATACAATTTACTTTGATACGACGTTAGAAATCACATTAAAAATCAGAAGTACAAAATAAAGAGAGGCATTTGCTAAAAAAAGGTTGCCTCTCTTTATACATCATATTATTGTTCCTCTTTACATACCTTTTTTAACTCTTCAACTACTTGATCCGCTTCTTCCCACGTGAAGACTTTTGCTCCAGAAGCAAGTGGGTGTCCACCACCATTAAACTTCGCCGCTACTCCATTAATTACAGGTCCTTTTGAACGAAGTCGAACACGAATTAAATCATCTTCTTCTAGGAAAATCACCCATGCTTTTACACCTTTAATATGACCAAGTGAGCTCACCGCTAAAGATGCTTGTTCAGAATTAACGTTGTATTTCGCCATTAATTCTTTCGTCATTCTAATATGTCCTACACCCTCTTCAGTTAGGCTGAAGTTTTGAAGAACATATCCGTTTAAATGAGCCATTTCAATAGACGTCTCATACATATTGTCATAGATATCATTGATTGAAAAATCTTTTTGGATTAACTGACTAGCTGCATGGAACGTTCTTTCTGTCGTACTAGAGAATAAAAATCTACCAGTATCACCAATAATTCCTGCATAAATTAAACGGGCTGCTTTGTCAGTTATGACAAGTTGCTCATTACTGCTCTCAGCAAGTTCAAAGATTAATTCACTTGTTGAGCTAGCAGTTGTGTCAACATGCATAATATCACCGTAAGGATCTACATTTGGATGGTGATCAATTTTAATTAGTTTTTTTCCAGTTGAATACCGAACATCATCTACTCGCTCTGTATTTGCTGTGTCACATACAATTACAAGTGCATCGTTATATGTTGCATCTTCAATATCATCCATTTGATATAAATAATGTAAAGACTGTGGTAATTCACCAACTACATATACATTTTTTTCAGGATAGCTTGCTTTAATCATTTCAGCTAAACCACACTGCGAACCAATCGCATCAGGATCTGGACGAACATGACGATGTAAAATGATTGTATCGAACATATGTATATCTTTTAAAATTTGATCTTTCATCGTTTTACCCCTACTTTCCATTATTTTAAAACTTTTGAAATATAGTTTCTATCAAGTTAAAATAGAATTATGTATTTGTTATTGAAAGGTGGAAGCTAAGTGGATAGCATCGCAACAATCGTAATTATTTCATTTCTATTATTCTTATTTTATGTTACCAAATTTTTCTTTACAAGCGAACTATTAACAAAAAAAATTGCTGGCTCTCGAGCTAGATTAACTTTTGGGTTGTTCTTGTTACTTTACGGAGTGTTTCAAATGATGTCAAAACTTGAGCTATTAACAATCGTAATTGGAATTGTTTTTATCATTTTTGGTTTTGCTAATCTATACAGAGGATATTTGCAAAATAAACATTACAAAGCAATTCAAAATAAACAAACAATGTAAAAGATACAGAACAGATCTATAAAATGATGAAAAGGAAGGGTATTGTTTTGCCCTTCCTTTTTAATTTAACGATCTAATAATTGCATCATCATTAATGCTTTTCCAACTAGAATTCCTTGTTGGTATACCTCAACATCAACTTTTCCAAATTTACGCCCTAGTTCTAATACTCTTGGTTTAATCTCAATCACATCATCTATTTGAACTGGTTGTACGAAATAAATCGTAATGTTTTCGACGATTACATCTCCATTTTTCTTCATTTCTCGAACAGCACGTTTTCCTGATTCAGTAACAATTGTAGTAAATACGCCATGTGATAATGTTCCAATTACATTTGTCATTTGAGGAGTAACATTACAACGAATAATCAATTCTTCACTTTTTTGATCCTTTTCATTATGAAATTGACTAGTAATAATATCATCAATTGTTTCTCCAACTTGTGGTTGACGCTGCAATTGTTGTAATGCTTCAAGTACGTCCTGACGGCTAATAATTCCTAGTAATATATTTGATGAATTAACTACTGGAAGTAATTCAATGCCTTCCCAAACCATCATTCTAGCTGCAGCTGCCACTGACATTTTTTCATTTACACTGATTGGGTGCCTTGTCATAACTTTATCAATTCGTTGAGATCTCTGTTCATGAATGACATCTTTTGAAGTGACAATCCCGATTAATTTCCCTCGATCATCTACAACTGGATAACGTCCATGCCCCGTATTCCGATTATATTCAAACCATTTTTCTACTTCATCAGTAGGTGATAAAGTAGATGTTTTTTCAAATGGAATTAATATATCTTCAACTAATACAATGTCTTTCTTTATTAGTTGATCATAAATTGCTCTGTTAATTAATGTTGCAACTGTAAAAGTATCATAGCTAGACGAAATAATCGGCATTTTCATCTCATCTGCTAGACGTTTCACACTTTCATCTGTATCAAATCCACCTGTTACTAAAACAGCAGATCCTTCTTTTAGAGCTAGTTCATGTGCTTTCACACGATTGCCAACGATTAATAGATTATTCGCTGTGATATAACGCATCATTGCATCAAGCTGCATTGCTCCAATAACAAACTTATTTAATGTTTTATGTAATCCTTCTTTTCCACCTAAAACTTGTCCATCAACAATATTAACGACTTCTGCAAAAGTTAACTTTTCGATATTTTCTTTTCGCTTTGTTTCAATTCGAATTGTACCAACTCGCTCAATCGTACTTACATACCCTTTATTTTCTGCATCTTTAATAGCTCGATAAGCAGTTCCTTCACTAACGCTTAAATCTTTTGCTATTTGTCTAACAGAAATTTTATGACCTACTGGTAGTTGTTCAATGTGTTCTAATATTTGATCGTGCTTTGTTGTCAATTGCCTCACCAAGCTTTCAATGGTTGTATTAATATTTTTATTAACTATTATATAACAATTCATACCATTAAAAAAAGCACGTTTCAACGTGCTTAATAAACTGTACCATAATTTTAACGCTTAATTTATATTACAATAATGAAATAGTTGTATTTGCTTCTTGAACAAAACCGTTTTTCTTTGTTAACTTTTCTAAAAATTCATTAGGGTCCGCTTGAATAGCCGGGAATGTATTGTAATGAATTGGCACTACTTGTTTTGCATTGATCCAATCTGCAGCTATAACTGCATCATCAATCCCCATTGTAAAATGATTGCCGATTGGTAAGTAAGCTAAATCGATTTTTTCGAATTCACCAAGTGTTTTCATTCCTCTAAATAACGCTGTATCTCCTGCATGATAAATCGTTTTACCTGCAATTTTTAGTAAAACTCCTGATGCAGGACCTACATTAATAATTTGTTTATTTTCTTCGTCAACAATACTTGAGCCATGAATTGCTTCAACTAATTTCAGTTTTCCAAAAGAAAACTCCTTTTCTCCACCAATATGCATTGGTACAACATTCACACCCTGCCATGAAATCCATGTTGCTAGTTCAACTGGAGCGATGACTGTTGCATTATTTTGTTTTGCAAGTTCTACCGTATCACCTAAATGGTCTCCGTGTCCGTGTGTAACATAAATATAATTTACTTTTATATCCTCAACCTTAATATTCGTATGAGGATTACCATTAATAAACGGATCAATGATTATAGCATCCTGCCCATGTTCTACTAATAAAACACTTTGTCCAAAATATGTGATATTCAAAAGAACTCACTCCTTTACATAAAATTATTTCTACCATATTTTAACAGATATTCTGTATTTTCAAAAACAATAAACCAAGTAATGTTGTTGTTATTTTACGACACTTATAACTAATGATAAAATAATGATATAAAACACTGTAAAGACTATTTGTTGAATGCAGTAAATTGCTTTTTGAGAAAGGATGTTACATATGGAACACCGTATACAAAATCTATCAACTTGGTTAAAAGAACAAGATATTCAACTAGGATTCATTACATCTACTGAGAATGTATTTTATTTAACTAATTTCCATTGTAATCCACATGAACGCCTACTAGCAGTTCTTGTATTTCCAAATGAAGAACCAATTCTAGTTTGTCCACAAATGGAAGTTGGACATGTAAAACACGCTGGCTGGAAATATGATGTGATTGGCTTCAATGACAGTCAAGACCCTTGGGATATGATTCAAGAATCATTAGCTAAACGTAATATTACTGTTAGTCGTATGGCAATTGAAAAAGAACATTTACTTGTACAACGATATGAGAAGCTATTACAACTTTTCCCAGGTGTACAATTCTTAGCTGCCGAAGAAAAATTACATGATTTACGTTTAATAAAAGACCAAGAAGAAATACGTCGTATGCAAGCTGCAGCTGGAGCAGCTGATTTAGCATGTCAAATCATTGTCGACCGTATTGCTGAAGGTAAAACTGAAATGGATTTAATTGCAGAAATGGAATACGAAATGAAGAAAAAAGGTTTTGCAAAAACTTCATTTAGTACATTAATCTTAACTGGTGCTAATTCAGCATTACCACATGGTAACCCAGGAACAAACGCAATTAAAAAAGGTGAGTTTGTTTTAATGGACTTAGGATTTATTGTTGATGGATATTGCTCTGATATCACTCGTACGGTAATGTTCGGAGAGCCTAATGAACAACAACGTGAAATTTACGAAACTGTATTAAAAGGTCAACTTGCTGCAATCGATGTAAGTAAACCAGGTGAGACTTTAGGTAATGTTGATCGTGCTGCTCGTAACATCATTGCAGATGCAGGTTATGGTGAATACTTTGTTCATAGAATCGGTCATGGTTTAGGAATCGGTATTCATGATTACCCTTCAGTAAATGATTCAAATACTGGCATTATTAAAACTGGCATGTCATATACAATTGAGCCTGGTATTTACGTACCAAACGTTGGTGGAGTCCGTATTGAGGATGATATCGTTATTACTGAAACAGGAGCTTTAACTCTTACAAAATTCCCTAAAGAGTTAATCATTTTATAATATGTGTCAAGTAGGTACAATAATTGTTCGTCAGGTATCCCCTTCAGATGTTCCGATAATGCACAAATGGGAATGTGATGATGCGATTGGTAGGCTAGTTGGAGTAGAAAAACCAAGAAGTCTTGAAGAAATGCAAAATGGCTATAAACAGTATTTTGAAGGTTTAAAACCAACGCTTCATTTGTTTACAATTGAGTATAATGGCCAATGTGTAGGCAGAGTCGAGCTTGGAAATCTTGATCAAGAAAATGGTCATGCCGCTTTTGGCATTCTCATTGGCGAAAAAGATTTACAAAATAAAGGCATTGGTTCATTCGCTATAAACTATTTATTAAATTTTGCTTTCAACAATTTACATTTAACAAAATTGTATGGGGAAGCTTATGATTTTAATGTAGCATCACAAACATTCCTTACAAAAAACGGTTTTCATTTAGACGGAATCCTAAGAAAGCATGAATTTTTTAGAGGCGAACATCGTGATATGTACCAATATAGTTTTTTAAGAGAAGAATTTTTGAATTAATAATAAAAGGTAGTTTCAAGTTTACTTGAACTACCTTTTTTACATTTTTAATGAGGGTATTGCTATCAAATATTTAATAAGAGTAAATAAAAAATCCCTTTCCACCATAGGAAAAGGGATTTAATTTAATTAGTTTGTTGATACAGAAGTACCTTGTAATAATGTAGCTGCTTCTTTAAACTCTAAACCGTGAGATTCAGCAACTGCTTCATATGTTACATATCCATCAAGCGTGTTAATACCTTTTAATAATGCTGCATTGTCTAGGCAAGCTTTTTGGTAGCCTTTGTTAGCAATTTGAACAGCATAAGGTACAGTTACATTTGTTAATGCCATTGTTGAAGTACGTGGTACTGCACCAGGCATATTAGCAACTGCGTAATGAACTACTCCATGTTTCTCATATGTTGGGAAATCGTGTGTAGTAATACGATCAGTCGTTTCAAAAATTCCACCTTGATCGATTGCGATATCTACTACAACAGAACCTGGTTCCATTGATTCAATCATTTCTTTTGTAACAAGTTTAGGCGCTTTAGCACCTGGAATTAACACTGCACCAATTACTAAATCTGATTCCTTAACTGCTTCAGAAATATTATATGGATTAGACATTAAAGTTGTAATTTGATGTCCGAAAATATCATCTAATTGACGTAAACGATCTGGGTTTAAGTCGATCATTGTTACATGAGCGCCAAGACCTACAGCTACTTTCGCAGCATTTGTTCCAGCAACTCCTCCACCAATGATTGTTACTTTTCCACGACGAACACCAGGAACGCCACCTAATAAAATACCTTTACCGCCTTTGTTTTTCTCAAGGAATTGAGCACCGATTTGAGCTGACATACGACCAGCAACTTCACTCATTGGAGTTAACAATGGTAATGTGTTTCCAACTTGTACAGTTTCGTATGCGATTCCAACTACTTTTTTATCAATTAAAGCCTTCGTTAATTCTGGCTCTGGAGCTAAATGTAAATATGTGAAAAGGATTAAACCTTCACGGAAATAGCCATACTCACTCGGAATTGGCTCTTTAACTTTCATAACCATATCATTGTTCCAAGCATCTTCAGCTGTTTCAACAATTGAAGCACCAGCTTTTACGTATTCTTCATCAGTAAAACCTGAACCTAGACCAGCTGCTGTTTCGATGAATACTGTATGACCATGGCCTACTAAATTCATTACTCCAGCTGGTGTAATCGCTACTCGATTTTCATTATTTTTAATTTCTTTTGGTACCCCAATACGCATTTTATTTCCCCCTGAAATATAATTAATTCGTGCCTCTTAGGATGAATTCTATATTTAAAAATATAACACCTTTATTTTATCACAAAAAGGTAAAATGACCCAATGAAAACGCTTTTTTTCTAATTAAATTGTTAATTCACAATCTTTTGTACTATAATTTATGCTTCAATATTGGAATTGTCCCATTTATTCATTATAATGATTGATGCCTATATTTATGAATCACATCTAACCCACCAGTTATTTCGATTACATCACCCGTAATAAAGTCTGATTCATCTTTACATAAAAATTGAACCATTCTTGCTATATCCTCACCAGTTCCGAATCGACCAACTGGTGCATTTCCATTACCTTTTTGTAGTGCATCGATTCTAGAAGCTTCCTTCATTTCGCCATATATATCGCCAGGACAAATCATATTAGAAGTGATCCCATTTTCGGCCTCTTCATATGCAATTGTTTTAGTTAGTGAAACTAACCCTACTTTTGCAGCACTAAAAGCTGATCTGTAAATCCAACCCGATGCTGAATTTGCCCCTTGGAAACCATAATTGATAATACGACCAAATTTTTGTTCTCTCATGATTGGTATGATTTGCTTTAACAGATAAAACACGCTGTGCAAGTTACCATATAACAAGTATTCCCACTCCTCTTCAGAGTAGTCAGCCAGTTTTTTACGGTTAAACAGATAGGGTCCAGCATTATTGATTAAACAATCAATTCTTCCAAATTTCTTCATGGTTTTCGTCGTAATCTCTTTTAAAAATTCTTTATCAGTTATATTTCCTTTTAAAAAAAGAATTCGGTCTGAATATTCATTCCACTCTTCTTTTCTTTTGCTCATTGCTTCTTCATCTGAGAAATAGGTAACTGTTACAGAGTAACCCTCTTTTAAGAATGATTCTGTAACTTTTTTTCCTAACCCTTTCGTCCCTGCTGTTATGACAGCATGTTTCATATACTTCTTCCTTTCAAATCTAAATAACAACTTTTTTATGTTTTAAGACTAAAATGAGTATTTTTTTATTTAAATTTCATGCGTTTTATGTAAGTATCTATCTCTTCTATCTTATACAATATAGAAAAAATTAATTTGCAACAGGTATACTAGAAAAAATTAGATATGTAAGGTAAATATAACTTAGTTTCTGATTTATGTTAAATAGAATGTCTTCAAAAATGAAGCTGAGACTATATTTTAAAAATATCAAAAACAAATTGTTTCACTTATTTTTTTCAATGTATAATATAGTGTAGAGGGGGAGTACGGATGTTACAAGATTATTTTTCATTTGATGAACGATTAGGTATTTTTCTACCCAACCTATTATTAGACTGGGAAGAATACTCTCACGAACAGCAGCAGGCGATCCTGACAGAATGGGAATGTATTAGAGGCGATATTCCTGATCGCATCAAACGCCTTGAGTTCTCAATTAATCATAAACAAGAGCAATTAAATAATGAAGCTGATTTTGTCGTTAGCTGTAAATTAAATTCTGAAATAGCGGAATTGGCTTCCATTATTAATGATTTATGGATTTGGTTTAGAAGTAACCAACAGGTATCTATTGATGATATGAAGATACATGGATAAAAAGGGCCAACAGTGTTAAACTGTTGGCTCTTTTTTGATTCGTTTTGATAACAATCTATACTGATAAAAAGCTTTCGTGTATTCTAGAACGTTTTTAGTAAGATTTTCATTCCACTTGGCCCCAACAGCTATTCCAACTACAGGAACGCCACCAATTAAACGATTTTTTAACGAGTGAAGAATGAATAGCTTACTAAATTGTAGAAATAATGTTTGGTAAAAATCTTCTCCATTAAATTCACTGTCCCAAATTGCAAATACATCCTCATCTTCATGCTTCAAAGTGTCAGTCATTAGTGAATGCCATCTCTCATATTTAACTGGCGAAGGAAGTAAAGCACCTTGCAATACTTTTAAACAGCATTCCATTTCTAATGGAATACTGACGTCATACCCATAGCACATTGCAATTTCTTGGACAGTTTTCAAATTTACAAGTACTAATGCCGGCAAATCACAAAACATCGCAAGTTTAGAGCTTGTGCCGCTCATCCCACCTTGTACACTTGAAATAATGAGTGCTTTAGAAATCTCTTGCTCGGCTAAAAAATTCAGTTGACGGATTGGTAAATTCCTTAGGTCATTAATCTTCGTTATATCACTTCTTAATATCTGTGCTCTTCTTAAAATATCATGTTTCTTTTCATGGAAATGCTTAGAAGTTTGTAGTAAGGATTGTGAGTGAAAGAATGCAGTTGATAAAAAATCTTTAAAAGCATCAGAATATGCTTGTGGAATTTTTTGAAAAATATAAGAAGAGGATTTTTTAAACATCTGCTCAAATCGATTTGCGTTATTTTGTCTTTTCTCATTCATCCTTTCACTAATCTCTAACCAAAGATTTAATTCTTTTATACTGTCCATTGCCATCACCTCGAAGTATAAAAAAACGTAGAGCGCAAAAAAAGTGAACTCATAATAAGAATATGAGATCTTCTTTTTTTGTATGCTCTACGTTACATTAAATCATTTGACTATTTTTCATCTTATTGTTGCTATAAAAGAATGCTTTAGTTGATATTACATTCCAATACGAACAACGTCTCTTGCGATTACAACTTCTTCATTCGTTGGAATAACAATTACTTTTACAGGTGAGTGGTCAAAGCTAATAAATGCTTCTTTACCACGAATATTATTTTTACTTGGATCGAAGTAAACTCCCATAAACTCTAGTCCTTCTAATACTGCTTCACGAATTTCTGGACCATTTTCACCGATACCTGCTGTGAAAATAATCGCATCGACACCTTTCATACGAGCAGCATAAGAGCCTAAATATTTATGGATTCGACTTACAAAGACATCTTGTGCAATAATAGCACGTTTGTTACCTTCTTCTGCTGCAGTTTCAATATCACGTAAATCACTAGAGAAGCCTGAAATTCCAAGCATTCCGCTCTCTTTATTTAGTACTTCAAGTACTTCCTCTGCTGTTTTGCCTGTTTTTTCCATGATATAAGGAATTAGTGCAGGGTCTAAGTTACCTGAACGAGTACCCATCGTTACACCTGCAAGCGGTGTGAATCCCATTGAAGTATCAATAGACTTTCCACCTTCAACAGCTGCGATACTTGCACCATTTCCTAAATGACATGAAATAAGTCGTAATTCTTCGATTGGTTTACCGATTAATTCAGCAGCTCTAGCAGTTACAAACTTATGAGATGTACCATGGAATCCATATTTTCGAATACCAAATTGTTTATAGTATTCATAAGGTAAGCTGTATAAGAATGACTCTTCAGGCATTGTTTGATGGAATGCCGTATCAAATACTGCTACTGCAGGAATATTTGGTAAAATTTGTTTAAACGCACGAATTCCAACTAAGTTAGCTGGATTATGAAGTGGTGCTAAATCTGAAAGTAGTTCAATTTGTTTCTCCACTTCTTCAGTAATTAAAGCTGAGTCAGTAAATAACTCACCGCCGTGAACTACACGATGTCCTACACCGTGAATCTCATCGAACGAAGAAATAACTCCTAAACCTGTTAGCTTATCTAATAGCATTTTTACTGCTACAGAATGATCAACTATGTCTGTTACTTCTTTCATTTTTTCGCCATTTACAGTGATAATAAAAACACTATCTTTCAGACCAATACGTTCTACTAACCCTATTGTTAGTACTTTTTCACTAGGCATCTCGATTAATTGGAACTTTAATGAAGAAGAACCAGCGTTAATTGCAAGAATATTTGCCATGTTTCAACATCTCCTTTAAACATGAAACTGTTATATTTTTTTAATTAAAATCATTATAACACAAATAAGTTTACGTGTTTAAAAGTTCAATTATTGTAAATTTTCTTTAAACCATGAATTCATTTGAAGCATGATGTCTTCAACAGCCTTCATATTAGTTAACTTAGGGAAATCAACTAATAAAGCGTGTTTTGGCTTCTTCATATTTTCTGCATTTTTTCGGATAATTAATATGCTTTTTTGATGTCTTTCATCCTTAAAGGCAGATACTGGCAACTGTATTAATCCTTGAATCACACCTGTTTCATTAATATAGTTCTGTAAATCTTGAGATTGTTCAGATGTAAATAGATGATTTGGTACTAATCCGATGAAAAATCCTCCAGATTTTAAATAGTTCATACTCTGTTCAATGAATAAATGATGAGCAAACGACATACCTTCTTTTGCTTTTAGTGTATAAGCTTTTGCGCGTTCATCATTTGGATAAAAACCGATAGGTAGATCGCATACAACTAAGTCAACCGGATCGACAAATAGAGGTGCTAAGCTATCTTGATTAAATAGTTCGATTTCGTGACCTAATAAATTTCCGACTACAAATGCAATTCTTACTAAAACATCATCTACGTCTATCCCAACTGATTCAGTAAATTTATCCTTTGATGCATTTAGAATCGTTAATAAAAGATTCCCTGTACCGATAGCTGGATCTAAAATTTTCAAATCTTTTTTTCCATCAGTAAATTTTCCAACTAAATAGGAAACAATAAAGGCAATACCATCAGGTGTCATCTCATGATTTGTTTGG
This sequence comes from Gottfriedia sp. ABJ_BB2_2, assembly GCF_055484705.1. Classification (NCBI taxonomy): domain Bacteria; kingdom Bacillati; phylum Bacillota; class Bacilli; order Caryophanales; family Bacillaceae; genus Gottfriedia; species Gottfriedia sp. ABJ_BB2_2. The sequence continues at coordinate 162,839 of NZ_JBVFKR010000006.1, read as the reverse complement.
ACACCTTGCTTCATTCCTTTTAAAATTGCTAGTTGAAAAGCCCGTCTAATACTTTCATTATCTTTTGACGTTTCATTGAACTGTTGGATCATTTGCATAAGTTTCTCTTGTTGTTGGTCAGTAATTTCTTCTTGTAATATTTCCCCTTCGAAGAAATTCTCGCCCGTTTCAATTAATGCTTCTAAATAAGATAACTCTAAACTGTCTTTTAATAATTCTGTAGATTCATCTATGTAATCAAATAGTTCAACTGATATTTCTTTACTCATTTATGTATTCCTCACCTTCTAATTTGTTCAATCATTGTTTCTCATTATACGTATGCCTTTTAAGCGTGTCCACTTTATTAATTGTGTAAAAGTTATTTCTTTCAACTAGTAAGTATTTATTTCTATATTTGGACAAATTTGATATGAAATTGCTCTTAAGAATGCGTTAGTTGATTACAATTCAAATCAAAAAATAAAGAAGACCTCGAACTAAATCAAGGCCTTTTCTCCATTAACTTATTTTTGCTTTTTTTAAGACAGGTTTTTTAAATTTGATAATTGAATCGAGTGATTTTTTTCCGTGTACAATTTTGTACAAAGTATTTACTACCATAATAAATGTGTAAGGCTTATACGCTAAATACTTTGGTTCCCAACAATTTGCAAACTTACTTTTATATGTTAAAAGCCCTTTGAAATTATAGATTGAATTACCGTATTTAAATATTAATTTAGCCGATTTTTCATATATAGTAGCATTTGAATCAATTCCTACATTCGCTAAAGGTGCCATTCCTAAACTACACTTAACAAATCCTTTTTCTTTAGCCCAAAATAGGATAGAAATAAATAGCATATCCATTGCCCCGTATGGCATATCTCTTTTATGCCTCATTAAATCAATGGAAATAATCTCTCCTTCAATTGCTAAGGTTGCAAATGCAATGATTTCCCCATCACTATTTTTTAAACTTGCAACAGGAAAATTGGAAACATAATCATAGTGAAAAGAACTGACAGAAAACGATAGTTCTTCTCGTCCATTTAACCATTCATCAGATACCTTTTTTAAATTCTCAAGGAAATACACATCATGATCTGGTATTGATACTTCAAATTCAAAGCCTTGACGAATTAATCTATTCCTTTTCGTGCGAAGCTTAGCGCCTTTTTTCCCTGCTATTTCATACTGTTCTAACTCCACAACAGCTTCTTCGCCTAGTTTAAATAAGCTATATCCCGCCTTTATATATACTTCTTTCATATTATCATTTATTTGATAGAAACACGGCACACATTTCATGCTCCTGGCAAATTGTTCAAATTCTAGTAATGCTTCTACAGAATTTTCGCCAAGTGCGTCTCCTAAAACAACGAATTTGTCTTTATTTTTTCGATATAGAAATGCAGCCTTTTTATTTTTCGTAACAAAAATATCCTTATCACCAAGAAAACCTAAATGTGTTTGAGATGAACCACCATAAGTTTGAATGAATTCTTGAATTAATTGGATCGTATTTTTGTCTTTATGCTGAATACATGTTTGTTTCATAATTCCCCCCTTATGAAGCTTCAATATCACTTGCATGTTCTATTTTACAAAAAAATGATGTGAACGGGAATAAATTATTAAAATTTTTTAACAAACTATTATTTGGTAAAAATTAGGTCCTACTGTATAATTCAATTTATTACTTAATAATGGATGTGAAGAAATGGATAAAAAAATAGGCTTTATAGGCTGCGGAAAGATGGCTCAAGCGATGATTGGTGGGTTAATTGACTCCAATCTAATAGAAAGAAACAATATAATTGTAAGTGCTAAATCGAATGAAACACTTGAAAAAGTAAAAGGTTTATACGGCGTTCAAACATTACAAAACAATGTAGAATTAGCTTCGAAAGTCGATTATTTATTCTTAGCAGTTAAACCAGATCTGTATCCAACGATCATTGATGAAATTAAGGATCAAATTTCAAATCATACAGTAATTATCACAATTGCGGCAGGTATAACATTAGAAGGGGTAGAAAAATCTTTTGGTAACGAAGTAAAGATTATTCGTACAATGCCAAATACACCATCATTAGTAAGAGAAGGAATGAGTGCACTTTGCCATAATCAAATCGTTACAGATTCTGAACTTGAAGAAGTTATGTCTATTTTTAATAGCTTCGGAAAATGCGAAATTGTAAATGAAAATGTAATGGATGCAATCCCTGCAGTTAGTGGATCTTCTCCTGCTTATGTATATTTAATGATAGAAGCACTGGCTGATGGTGCTGTTTTGCAAGGTATCCCACGTAAACAAGCTTATAATCTAGCTGCCCAAGCCGTACTTGGTGCTGCTAAGATGGTCCTTGAAACAGGATTACATCCAGGCGAATTGAAAGACCAAGTATGTACACCAGGTGGTGCAACAATTGAAGCAATTGCTGAGTTAGAAAAGCAAGGATTCCGCTCTTCTATAATCAGCGCTATGGAACGATGCACAGCAAAATCTAGCGCTCTTGGTAAATAAAAATTCATGGAAAATGATAAGTAAACAATAAAAAGACAACTAGCATTTTCATTAGTTGTCTTTTTTCTATGATTGTCCACACCAAACCACCATCTCTTCAGAAATATAAAAAAACTGCCGAGTATCACTCGACAGCTTTGTTTACTAAAATAGAGTTTTATTATTTCGCTGCTTTTACAGCTTCGATTGCTGCTTCGTAGTTTGGATGGCTTGTACCTTCACTTACGTATTCAACATAAGTTACTACGTCATTAGAATCTACTACGAATACTGCACGAGCAAGTAAACGTAATTCTTGCATTAATACGCCATAAGCTTCACCAAAAGAAGCATCACGGTGATCTGAGAAAGTATGTACATTTTCTAATCCGCTAGCTGCACACCATCTTTTTTGTGCGAATGGTAAGTCCATAGAAATAGTTAATACTTCTACATTTCCAATGTTAGATGCTTCTTCGTTAAAACGACGAGTTTGTGCATCACATACACCAGTGTCTACTGAAGGTACAACACTAATTAAACGAACTTTACCAGCCGAAGTTTCTAAAGTAACAGGGCTTAAGTCATTAGCTAATACAGTAAAGTTTGGAGCTTTTTCTCCTACTTTTACTTCAGAGCCGATTAAAGTTACTGGATTGTTTTTGAATGTTACAGATGCCATGATAATTCCTCCCAAAAATTACAAAATGTTCACAACATTTATCTTACTGGAAGGAATGCATGAATGCAATTAACTTTACTCAAATTTTATATTTAATCTAGTTCTGAATCGTAGCCATCTTCTTCATCAGTTGGTTCTTCTTTTTTCTTCATATAGCTCTTAACTTTTTCTAATGCTTGCGGTGTTAAGTCCATTAGTTTTTCAATTAAATGTGTGTTCTGATCTAAGTGTAAAAGTTTTACTCCATGCTTGTTTACAATTAAGAAAGCAATTGGCGTGATTGATGCTCCACCACCAGTACCTCCTCCAAATGGATGAGGACTTCTAGTTTCAGTTTGTTTGACACCATCAATTAAATGATAGTTTCTAAACTCACTTCCACCAGCTGCAAATCCAACACCTACTTTTGAAACAGTTAATATGATGCTTCCATCAGGTGTTGAAATTGGATCACCGATTATTGTATTAACGTTTATCATTGCAGATAGATTTTCCATCGCTGCATGCATTAAATCACCGATTGGATGTTGACTCATTACTAATCACCTCGAAATAGATTCAAATGGATGTGTAACCTGAAATTCTTTTCTTGTCTTCCTATAAGCCAAAAACATTAAAAAGCCTGTATAAACTGCTTTTCTAATTGAAAATGAAAAACGAATTTTCCCATTCGCCTCAATGATTGTTGCATAATAATTAGGTGTTATATCTATATTTGGTGGTTTATGTAAGATTGTAAATCGTTCTAGAATGTTCTCTATTAAACCAATCATACTGTAAGCTGCACCAATAGATACTCCTGTTATAGCCGAATTTCCAACACCAAAGTGGACATGGTAATTTACATTATATATTTGCACTGATTGTAAAAAACGAATAATGATAGTATGTGCATTTGAATATAAATTTATGAAAAAATCAATTTGTTGAAAGATAGAAATATCTCTTTTTTTCTCTAAGTGCTCTAACTCTTCTTTTACTTCGTTTGGTTTTAACGGAATGATAAATTTATATCTCAACAAATTTTTTAACATAGAAATTTTTACAATCATAATTCGTTCCTGATTTGTGTAAATGGTATGACTCATTACTCTTAGATCAATAAATAGTATCATTAGAATTAACGTTAAAATTAAGATTCCAATAATGATTAAGAAGGAATATAAGTAAAGCAAGAAACCACCCTTTTTTGTATCAGTATGGGCAATCAAACTTTTCCATAAACAAAAAAGAATGGTAAAAATACTTACCATTCTTTCAGACTATTGACAAACGTTCACTTTCTTCGTTACTTTTCCTGTTTGCGGTGCTCATTACCGTCAAAGGTAACATCCGGTTTTCCGCCTCGAAAGACAAGCGTTTTCAAATTTTTTAAGAAAAAAATAACTAGTTTCTAGAAAATACAACTCTTCCTCGACTGATTGTTTCACTACATTCTAATGTTAATAAATCATTTGGGTTCATTTGAAATGGGTCTTCTTCAAATAATATAAAATCGGCGTTATACCCTACTTTGATTAATCCCCTATGATTGTCTTGTCCAAATGATTTTGCACTACTAACTGTATATAATTGTATAGCCTCAAATAGACTAATTGCTTCTGATTCATTATATGTTAATCCATCTTTTGCTTTTCGAGTAACTGCAGAATATACACCTTGCCATGGATTTATTGTGTCAATTGGTGTATCTGATCCATTCGCTATCGGTATTTTTTCATCTAATAGGGTTCTTATAAGGAAAGCATTTTGATTACGCTCCTCCCCTATTCTCTCAATTAGCCATGGATAATCTCCATATAAAAAGGATGTTTGAACGTCAACAACGATATGTAGGTTCTTCATTTCTTCAATTAATTGATTTGACAATAATTCACAATGGATAAACCGATCAGGTAGTTCTAAATGATTCGGATATTTCGTAACAACATCAATTGCCTGTTTTACTGCTAAATCACCAATCATATGAAAAGCTACTGGAAGGCCTGCCTCTCTTGCTTTTTTTGTAATTGACTCCAGTTTAGTAGGTGCAGTGACTTGTAAACCATTTGTATTGTGATCATCAGCATATGGCTTTTCTAAAAGAGCTGTTCTACCACCAAATGAGCCATCTATAAAGGCTTTCACTCCACCAAAAGAAACATTTTCATTACCACTATGTAAACGCCCTTTTACATCATCAAGTGTTGAATGGTGTATTAGTACATGTGTATGAAAGGAAAGCTCTTCAAGTAATTGTTCATACAAATCAACAACGAGGTTTGCATTGCCATAATAAGATAGATCCTCTGTCACACACGCGACGATTCCATAGCGATGGCAATCCTTCACAGCTGTAGTAATTGCTTTTGATAAATAAAGATCATCAGGCGCAGGCATTGCTTTTAAAATTAAATTGACTGCCTCATCATATAGCAGGCCATTTAATCTACCATCTACGCCTACTCCAATTTGTCCTCCTTCAATCTCCGTTTGATGGTCGATTCCAGCTTCAATAAGTGCTAAAGAATTTACAAAGTAAACATGTCTACAAGTTCTTTTTAAAACGATTGGATTTTTATTTGATAGCTGATCTATATCAACAATTGAAAAGTCTTCTTGAATTGTCCATTCATTTTCATTCCACCCCTCCCCAATGATCCATTCATTAGGCTTGGCATCTTTTACTGCGGAATGCATTTTTTGAAGCATCTCATGGTAAGAGGAACAGTTTGAAAGGTCAACTCGATTCATCGCTTCACCATGGCCAATTAAATGCATGTGACTATCGATAAAACCTGGCAGTCCTACTTTCCCTTTACAATCAATCAACTCAACAGCCTCATCAGCTATCCATGTTATCAGATCATTGTATGAACCTGTTTTCACAATTTTTCCGTCTTCGGTACAAATTGCTTCAAGTGTCTCTCCTTCTCTTGCCATCGAATAAAATAATCCATTAAACCAAAGCTTTTTCAATTAGAACACCGTCCATTCTAAAATAATGCTATTTTCGTTTGTTATTATTTTTTATTACCGCATTTTCTGTTTTATTTGGATGCTTTCTTCTGATTAAAGAGCCAAAATAAAAAAAGAGGGAATTTCCCCTCATTTTAACATAAGTATTTGTTTATTTCGATTCTGGCATTTGTTCCCTAGCACGTAATTCAACTCTTCTTATTTTTCCTGATGTCGTTTTTGGTAATTCATGAACAAATTCAATTTTTCTAGGATACTTATATGGAGCAGTTACTTTTTTTACATGCTCTTGTAATTCAATGACTAGCTCATCATTGTTAGAAGAGTTCTCCGTTAACACGACATATGCTTTTACGACATTACCTCGCAATGGATCAGGACTTGCTACAACAGCACATTCTTTAACCAGCTTATGCTGAACAAGAGCATCTTCTATTTCAAATGGACCAATTGTATAGCCTGCACTGATAATGATATCGTCGCTACGACCATCGAACCAATAGTAACCGTCTTCGTCCTTTTTAGCTCGATCTCCTGTAATGTAATAGCTTCCTCTTATTTGAGCCTTTGTTCTACTCGTATCATTATAGTAATGTTTGAATAAAGCAGGAGAATTAATATGAACTGCAATATTTCCAACTGTATTAATCTCAACCGGATTACCATCTTCATCAACAATTTCAACTAAATTCCCCGGAGTCGGAACTCCCATTGAACCTACTTTGGCTTTTAAGTCTTTTAACGTTCCAATTAATAAAGTATTTTCTGTTTGGCCATAACCATCTCTTACATCAACCTGAAAGTATTTTTTAAATGTATGAATTACTTCTTGATTTAATGGCTCCCCTGCAGAAACAGCACTTCGTAAAGAAGGTAATTTGAATTGGTCCAAATTCTCCGCTTTTGCCATGAAACGATACTCCGTTGGTGTACTACAAAATACAGTGATATTGTGTTCATTTAATAAAGTTAAAAATGTTTCGGGATCAAATTTACCTTCATAAAAGAAACCTGTTGCACCGCTTCCTAGTGTAGCTAGAAATGGACTCCATATCCACTTTTGCCACCCTGGACCCGCTGTTGCCCACACAATATCATCTTCAGTTACATCTAACCAGCTTGAAGCGATTGTACGAATATGTGCGTATCCCCAACTATGAGTATGTACCACACCTTTTGGATTGCCAGTTGTACCTGATGTATAAGAGATAAATGCTAAGTCATCACTTTTTGTTTCCACAGTTAAAACATGAGCTCCTAAAATTGCTTGATCGTTTAATGAGTTCCATACACCAGTTTCTTCGTTGATCGTAAACAATTTATAATTTCCACTTTTAGCAAAGCTACTAAATGTATCTAAATACTGATTATGCGCTACAATTCCTTTTACTTCACTATGGTCAATTCGATACTGAATATCTTTCACTGTAAGCATTTCTGAGCCTGGAACAATGACACAGCCAATTTTTAAAATCGCTAAATAAACAGCGTATGTCTCTACGCATCTAGGCATCATAACAAATAGTTTGTCCCCTTTTTCAATCCCATTGTTCTTAAATGAAAATGCATATTGGTGAACCTTACTATATAAATCTTTATAAGTTATCGAATGAGTCTCACCGTTCGAATTTACCCATCTTAATGCTACCTTACTTGTTGTCGCAAACTTTTCAATCTCCCAAACAAGATTATATACTTTCGGAGCAACTAAATTGATTCCATTCATATGGAAACTCCCCCTTTTATACGATTACTAATTTATATTTAGTAGCTGTCCAAATTAGAATAATTAAACATTTCGTTAATAATATGCGTAAAACCTTCTTTTATTCAGAAAATTTAAACAAATAAAAAAACCACCTAAAAAGATGGTTTTTACTTACTCATTTTCCAATCGTAATGTTATATGTACAATCGAAGCTTTCATTTGGTTCAAGTATATTTACACCTAAACGATTTTTCATTTCTTTCACTGGACCTGCTTCATCAGCGATACCGTACCAAGGTTCAATACAAACAAATGGTGCTGTTTCCGTCGTCCAAATCCCTACATAAGGAAAGCCCTCAAAATCCACCTTAACAAAACTTGAATGATTTTTTGAGTGAATTGAAATAGAATTTTTCTTCAAATTTTCAAGAATTAATGCATCATCTTTAAATAGCTCGCGAGTTAATGGAAGAACACTCGTCTTGTCTGCTATCAATTCTCTCTTTCCATTCCGATAAGATCCTTCTAATTTGATTGTTTCGATTGTTTCCTTTTCTTCAAATTGTATGTAATAGTCTTCAAAAGATTCATTTTCCAATAAAGGTACATTAAAAGCTGGGTGAGCACCAATTGAAAACGGCATTGAAACATCATCTTTATTTGTCACTTTGTACGTGACATATATTGATGAACCTTCAATTCGATATTTTATTTTTAAAGAAAATTTATAAGGGTATTTTAATAATGTTTCACTATTACTAACTAACTCATAAATAATCTCATTTTGATCTTCCTTTATTACGTTAAATACCATATCACGAGCAAAGCCGTGTTGCGTTAATTCAAATATTTTTTCATTCACCTTATATTGGTTGTCGATTAATTTACCCACAATTGGAAATAGGACTGGAGCATGTCTCCCCCAGAATGAAGGATTCGCATTCCACAGAAATTGAATTCCATCAGTTTTTGATAGGATACTCGTCAATTCTGCACCTTCAGGTTTAGAGGTAATTTTAATGAATTCATTTTCTAATATTGACATGATCAATTTGCTCCTTTATTTTCATTAACCATTATTATAGCAAATTTCATAATCAAAAACCCATTTTACTATTTCCAGTCCATTTTACTAATATAATGTTTTCGAAAGCTTCTTTTAAAGAAGAATGCTTTATTCCGCTTCAGGTTGCTCACTTTCCATGGGATTAACAGTTTACTTACTGGTCACATAAAGGTCATGCATGCATTACCTGAGGACATCGTGATATGCAAATTAATTCTCATGTAGAGGGGTCTCACTTGCCCTACAATTACCCTAAGAGTCGTTCTTTTTACAACCTTGGTTATATTCACAGCTCAAAGTGCACAATTTATTCCAAATTATCTCTAACAAATAGAAAAGAGGTAGGTTTAACCCTACCCCTTAATCCATAGATATTTAAAAAGTATTATCGAGAAAATCCACCAAGGCTTTGTTCAGCCATTTGTACTAAACGCTTTGTGATTTCACCACCAACAGAACCATTCGCACGAGAAGTTGCATCAGGGCCAAGGTTTACGCCAAACTCTGAAGCAATTTCATACTTCATTTGATCTAAAGCAGCTTGTGCACCTTCTACCACTAATTGATTACTACCTGAATTATTTCTATTTGACATGTGTTGTCACCTCCTTGTGAGTATAGAGTGTGATAAAACACATATCTTCATACATAATTTTTCTGGAAATTTTTAGTAATTTATAATAAAGCGTCTATATCAACCTGTTCTTCTACTGAATTAAACTGTTTTCGCATCATTTCATTTTCAAAAATAAGTGTTTCTTTCGAGGCTACTGCCTCGTTTATTAAATCAGTGAAGTCAAAACGACTTTCAAAACGCGCCACTTTATCACGCTTTGGTTTTGTTGTTGGATTCGCTGGTGTAAAGATCGTACAGCAATCCTCATACGGTCTAATACTAATATCATACGTATCAATTTTTTTAGCAATATCCATGATTTCTAATTTATCCATCGCAAGCAACGGACGTAATACTGGATAGTTTGTAACCTCATTAATTGTATGCATACTATCTAGCGTTTGGCTCGCAACTTGTCCTAAGCTTTCACCAGTCGCTAAAGCAAGTGCTTTTCGTTCCACTGAAACTTTTTCTGCAATTTGTAACATGATACGTCTCATAATTGTCATTGTATAGCTAGCAGGCATTTCTTTGTGGATCGCTTTTTGAACTTCTGTGAAAGGTATGACATGAAGCGTTACTCTCTTACAATATCTTGTTAATGTACTAGCCAGATCTGTTACCTTTTGTTTTGCGCGATCACTTGTAAAAGGCGGACTTTCAAAATGGATTGCCTCAATTGAAACACCTCGTTTTAAAAGCATATAAGCTGCAACTGGACTATCTATTCCTCCAGATAATAGAAGCATTACCTTTCCGCCTACTCCAACTGGATAGCCACCTGCTCCATATTCTTCACCGCAAGTTATATAAGTTGCATCATCACGCACTTCCACTCGTACGGCAACATCTGGATTATGAACATCTACTGTTAGATGCTCTGTATTTTGCAAAATATAGCCACCTAGTTCACGATTTAATTGTGGAGTGTTTAATGGGAATTGTTTATAGCTTCGTTGAGCATTCACTTTAAATGTTTTTACAGTATCGCCTAATTCCTCAATTGCTTGTAATGCGCCTTTTTTAATCGCTTCTAATTCTGTTTCAACCTTTCGAGCATAACTAAACGTATGAATACCAAAAACTTGTTTCAAGCTTGCAGCAACTTTTTCATGGTCATCACCATTTAATTTAATATACATACGATCTCGAGTAGCAGTAATTTTAATGTTTTCAAAACTTTTTAAGCGATTTCTAACATTTTCTCTTAATATACTTGTAAAACGACCTCTATTTTTTCCTTTTGTTGTCATTTCACCATAGCGGATTAATATATATTCTACATTCATTATGTTACCTCGTTACTTTATATAAATTTTTAATTACTTCACTCATAACTTCATTAAATTGCTTAACTTCTTCATTTGTATTTTCATAAGAAAGACTGATTCTAATCGCACTTCCAGCGACCTGTTCGCTTTTTCCCATACTTTGAAGTACACGACTGATTTCATAATTCTTAGATGAGCAGGCCGATTTAGTCGAAATATAAATATTTTCTTCAGATAGAGCATGTACAATTACTTCAGGCTTTAACCCTACAAAAGAAATATTTAATATATGAGGTGCAAAATTTGAAGATGGAGAGTTAATGACAGCACCATCAATTTTCTCCAAATGATGCAATAATTCATTTCTTAATGTTAATAAATGATCACTCATCGATTTTTGCTTCTCAAGTGTAATTCTTAAAGCTTTTGCCATTGCAACAATTCCAGCTAGATTCTCAGTACCAGATCGAATTTCTCTTTCTTGAGAACCGCCAGTCATCATAGAAGATAATGTAACTCCTTCACGAACATATAAAAATCCAGTTCCTTTTACACTATGAAATTTATGACCTGAAACAGTGAGTAAGTCAATTGCAGATTTCTTTATCTGTAAAGGCACCTTTCCAATTCCTTGCACCGCATCAACATGAAAGAAAATTTTTGGATACTTTTTTAAGAATTGTCCAATTTCACTAATCGGTTGAATGGCTCCAGTCTCATTATTTACATGAATAATTGAAACTAGAATTGTATCTTCTCTCAAGGCAGCTGCTACATTTTCTACTGAAATAAATCCATCTTCATCAGGAGACAAATACGTTACTTCAAAACCGAGTTCCTCAAGCTGCTTATAAGCTTCATAAATCGAAGGATGCTCCATTTCTGTTGTAATTAAATGTTTTCCTCTAGAACGATGCATCATAGCAGTTCCTTTAATAGCTAAATTATTGCCTTCTGTTCCACCCGATGTAAAGATAATTTCTGAAGGTTGAACCGAAAGGAGATCAGCTATTTGTAATCTTGCCTTGGATAGTAATTGCTCAGACTTACCACCTAATTTATGAATAGAGGAGGGATTACCAAAAAACTGTTCAGAGACAGTCATGTATGTTTCCAATACCTCTTTATATGGTTTTGTTGTCGCACTATTATCAAAATAAATCATCACAGTTCCTCCATGCTGCTCACTTAAGTCCTTATTATAGCCGAAAACAGACTGAAACCCCTAAGATTTAATCTATAGGGGTAGTGTGTACTTTTGTTCATTTAGTATTTCTTGTAATTTATTAATTGCACCTGGTTCAACACTTTCAATAGAAGCAGCTGCTTCTTCAAGAGCTTCATTATATTGGAATTCCCTGAAAAGTTGTTCTGATTTATCCATTGCAGATGCAATTTGTACATTTTTACTTCTATAGCGATTACCATATTGTATCACTTTTTCTACAAAATATCCTTGTTCAATCATAAATTTTGTATCATTATAGCATTCATTCACAGCAGTTGATGCTTTTTCTAATAGAATAGAAACCTTGCCCATTTTTAAAGGCTTTTTCTCTAATTCTAAATAGACATTCTGCATACTTTCTTGCGCTTTTTGAATTTGTTCTAATGATGAGACAGGCATCCCTGGTAAGTTAGAAATTTGAACAAGACGTTTGACCTCTAACATTAGTCGCTTCATATCGATCAACTGATCTCTTGCTTGAAGTTCATCTTTACGAAGTGCCTTTAACATTTCAACATACATTGCATGTGATTCTTTCACATCCAGCATTTGCTTTTTCAATAAATCTAGTTCCTCTCGAATGACTGAAAATGCAAGATCTTGCTCTGCCACTCGAATTTGTAATAATTCAAAACGCTTTGTAATGATACTTACTTGCTTTTCAACAAGTTTTTGAGCTTGCGTATCTTCTTCGTTTAACTCATAAATTTGTTGAACTAATTGAGTTTCTTCTTTTGTTTTTAAATTCGCTTCACGAATTCGATGTATTTCTTCTTGTGCTGACCAAATTTCTTTCTCAACAATATATTTACTTTCCACTTCTTGCTCTAATGAATCATAGATTGAATCAATTTTATCTTTAACAGATTCAAGCTTTTCATTTGCTTCAGTGATATTTAATTTCTTAATTAATTCAATACATTCATTACATATTTTCGAACAGTCAGCTGCTTCACTTTCAATCACTTCAAATTCAAGTGCGTAGCCATCAGATTTCATTTGTTTAACACCTTCAAGTAAATTATGTATTTGTGATGGCATTGTCGTTGAAGATTCAATATACAAATCTGGTATAATTTGCATTTGAGCTTTTATTGTATTTACTTTATCAACGATTGTTTTTACTAACTCTCTAGCTTCTAAATAATTCCCTTGTTCTGTAGTTTCATTAAACAATTGAATTTCTTTTTTTATTTCATCAAGCTTTTTCTCTAATTGAGTTTCCGCAATTGAATATAAGTGACGATGAGTAAGTAATAGTTTTCTTTGTTCGAGATATTCTTGATTTAAATGTTCAATATCCGAATTATTCTGTTCTTCACTACCTATTAACTCACTTACTTCACTTAAAATCGTATCAATATTTGCTTCTGCTTCTTTTAGTACGCTTTCTAATTCAGCAATTGTATATTTTGCTTCCATGAAATGGTACTTATTGATTGCTTCGTCAATATCATAAACCGAATCTGTTACTTTTGGTAACACAGTTGTGACTAATTCATCCCAATCGGTTCTCCATTTTTCAAAGAGTTCCTCTGTTTGACCCGTCATATTTAGTCCCTTAAGCTTTGACAACTCGTCAGTAACTGGCTTACTCATCAGCTGCATTCTCCAAGCCTCAAGCTCATCAAGTCTTTTGTATAAACGGTTGCGCATTGTTAGGGCTATTATCATTAAAGCAATAACAATAGAAATTACAATTAAAATTACTGGGATTGTCATTTCCTAGGTGTACCTCCTCTGCTTGCCTTCTAATCTATTTATCGTTCCGTGACATTTTTTGATGTTTTAAGTCGTTTCATCTTAGACTTTATAGTTTATCATAACATGATACAGTTGATTTTTGACCTTATTTTTTCAATTTTTTTAAATATTTATCAAACTATAATAAATATTGTAATAACTTGTCTAAAAACATGTTTTTTAAACAAGGAAAATCGCCTCTCTTATTGTGATTACTCACATTAAAAAGGCGAATCTTTTAAGAGTACATTTTTAATTCAGTCAAACCATGTGTATCTAATACGAAAAGTGAAGAAATCCACTTTTCCACATATTCTTTATATCTATCAAAAAAATAAGTATCATTCTGTTGAATATATAGGACTTCATTCATATAACTAGGAAATAAGTATGGTGTAGATAGAAAAGATTTTAATTGGACAAAGAACACTGAAAAAGGCACAGTGATGTTTGTATTATTTAATCTTAACGCATCATAGATCTGAATAAATGTATATCGCTCTCTTGCCAAGTATGTCATCATAATTTCACGGATAAAAACGGAATCAAGTGTTAATTCCCTATAAAAAATAGATGCATATTCTTTTTTATGAAAATTATAATTCAAAACTTCTTCTACTAGGTCAATTAATACTGAATCTGCCTTTTTAGTTTCCAGAAGTAGAGTATATTTATTTAATATCGCTACGTAGCCTTCTAAAAAATCTACTATTATGTGCTCTAATAATCCCTGTTTACCTTTAAAATAATATGAAATTGTTGCGATATTAACATTGGCTTTTTTAGATATATCTCTCACTGATGTACCTTGATAACCATTCGTCTTAAATAATGCTAGGGCTGTCTCGATGACTTTATTCTTAGTTGCAAGTTTTTCTTGCTCCATACTTGTCACCTCTGCTTCTACACAATTTCCTTTTTTAAAACATTGGCGAAAACTTACTAAAATCCTTTATGAAATAGTCGACAAAATTACCAGTAATCTCTTGAAATATGCTATGATATTCCAAACGATATAGGGAAAGGGGTCAACTTATGTTTCAAAAAGTCGAATATTCAGGTACGAAAGAACAACAATATAAGACGCTTACATCACAAGTGAAAGCATTAACACATGATGAATTTAATTTAATTGCAAATTTAGCTAATACAGCTGCACTTTTAAATCAATTTTTACATGATATAAATTGGGTTGGTTTCTATTTAAAAGATGGAGATCGCGATGAATTAGTATTAGGACCATTTGTGGGTCTTCCAGCTTGCGTCCGTATTCCATTTGGAAAAGGTGTTTGTGGAACATCAGCTCAAACAAAAACTGTACAACGTATTGATAATGTTCATGATTTTCCAGGTCATATCGCATGTGATGCAGCATCTAACTCAGAAATCGTTATCCCAATTTACCATAATGGTGAAGTAATTGGAGTACTAGATATCGATAGCCCTGAATTTAATCGTTTTGATGAGATTGATCAACAATATTTACAAGAAATTGTTCAAATAATCGAAGGAAACATTAAGTAATAAAAAAGGAATCCAAAAATAGACATATTCTATCTTTGGATTCCTTTTAATTTGCAATTGTCACTTTATTTTTACCTGTATTTTTTGCAATGTATAAAGCATCGTCAGCGCTTTTAAATAATTTATCAATTGATGAAGTATTATAAGTACCATTTCCCCACGCAGATACCCCACATGAAGTCGTTACTCTTGGACTAGAAATCTTTTCAACTTCTTCAATAATTCTTGATGCTACTTTCTTTCCAGTATCAATACCGATTTTTGGTAAGTATGCAGCTAATTCTTCTCCACCCCATCTTGCAGCGATATCAGTTGAACGCACTACATCTTTTATAATATTCGCAACTTGAACTAGAACATTATCGCCGATTTGATGACCGTAAGTATCATTTATTTTCTTAAAATCATCAATATCCAGTAGTATTAATGTTCCTTGGGAATCTTCCTGCATACTTTTGCTAATTTGCTCTTCTAAGTACGCTCTAGAAAATAGATCAGTTAAGTGATCCGTTGCAACCAATTGCTCCAATTTCTCTTGTAGCATTGTATTTCGAAGCGCTAATTTAGTTGGCTCCATAACATTTTGGACTAACGTGCGATCATCATATTTGAATTTGAATGGATTACGATGAAGCATAATTGCTACACCTTTTAAACCTGTCGTCTCAATTTTAACGGCCACGATGGAATTAAAAGGGTACTGTTCATAACATTCTTCCTGTGTTGCATTTACTTTTAATAAAGTTCCGTCATGCAACCTTATATCATCGACTATTTGTCCAATCAACGAATTAGCAATTTCCGAGTTAAAATAGCTTGTACTACCATCTAACACTTTAAATTGATTATGTTCTTGAAGAATTACAATCGCAAATTCTTCACATTCAAAACGATTCTGAAACTTATATACTAAATAGTTTACAAGCTCTAAACTATGAAGGTTCTGATTTAAATTTTGTCCAACTTCATTTACAAATTGAATTCGTTTTGCACTATCTTCAACCTGTTGATACAGCTTTGCATTTTCTAAAGCAATACCTGCTTTAGATGCCAATAAAGTAAAGAACTCTTGTTCAGAGACTGTAAATCGATTGACATTCTTATTCCATATTTGAAGAACTCCATAAACACCCTGTTGTCCATGAACCGGTGCATACATAAAAATCGAATCACTATTTGTTTCATAAGTATTAACATTTTCACTATAAGCCTGAATAGCATATGGATTTGCATCCTTATCCATAGGTGAAAATTGTTTTACTTCAATATGTGACGGTTCTACACTTTGATTTGTCAGTAATAGTAGATATTCATAATTTGGATAGACTGTTTTTAATGAAGAGATAATTTCGGAAAAAACATTTTCGATATTAAATGATGAATGTAGTTTCGAAGTAATTTTTGATAATTGTAGATACTGTTTACCTTGTTCAACCGTTCTCGCTACTTTTACTAGTAAATCTCGTAACTCAAACGTTTCTTTGTGGATATTTATTAAAAATCTTTCACTATATTGCTCAAGCTTGTCCACTGCACCTGTAAAATCAAATTCTACAATGTGAATATCACTGTCTTCGAAATACCATAAATACAAAAAAGTATGATGTAAATTGTGTACTATTCTGTATTTACTCTCTCTGTCAAATTCAATATTTAATTTTTCAATCGATACATTCGAGTTTACTTCATATTGATCGTCTTCCTCGGAAAATCTATTATAAGTTAAAGACTCAAGCGTCTCTCCATTACCATTTTTACCGTACAATGTAACAGCTCTTGACCCTAAAACATCACACACCAATTTAGAATATTTCTTATATACTTTTGAATGTTGCTGAAAATTTTCTTGATTTACCATTAAATCAAAAAATTCCGATTTCAAATACAATATTTTACTTTTCTCGTCGAGATTCATACAAAATCACCTACTTACAATTTAAGAAATGAACTAATATAACTATTTTTACTATTCCCATTATAAAACAATTAGTAAGTTTTTCCTACAACTATTTTTATACAAAATTGGACATTTTCTTATAATTCCGACAAAATTACTTCCTTATTAAATAGCAAGTTTCTATGCAATTTTTCATTTTTTCCCAAGAATAATTTCTATACTTATAAAAAATGCGTTCTTGACTAAATAACGTAATCTAGATATAATATTCTTTGTGTAAAATAACGCAGCGTTGTAAGCACGGGCTTGAAATTTATTTTGTTCCTCTTAACAGAGGTGTCATCGCGTAACTCCGGCTGCTGGGGCGAGGATACATGAAAGCAAAATAAACAAACTGGGGCTACACGAACGTTTTTATTTTACTCCAAAATAAAAACTTGAAGGAGGAGACAATCAATGTCTCGTTATACAGGATCTACTTGGAAATTATCTCGCCGTTTAGGCATTTCATTAAGCGGAACAGGTAAGGAATTAGAAAAACGTCCTTACGCACCAGGTCAACACGGACCTAACCAACGTAAAAAATTATCAGAGTACGGTTTACAATTACAAGAGAAGCAAAAACTTCGTCACATGTTCGGAGTTAATGAGCGTCAATTCCGTCGCACATTCGACATCGCTGGTAAATTAACTGGTAAACACGGTGAAAACTTCATGATCTTATTAGAAACTCGTTTAGACAACGTAGTTTACCGTATGGGTCTTGCTCGTACTCGTCGTGCTGCTCGTCAATTAGTTAACCACGGTCACATCTTAGTTGATGGTAAACGTGTAGACATCCCTTCTTTCCGCGTAAAAGTTGGCCAAACTATCAGCTTACGTGAAAAATCACAAAACTTAGCTGTTGTTAAAGAAGCTGTTGAAGTTAACAACTTTGTACCTGAGTACATCACTTTCAACGCTGACAAATTAGAAGGTACTTTCAACCGCTTACCAGAGCGTTCTGAATTACCAGCTGAAATCAACGAAGCTCTTATCGTTGAATTCTACAACCGTTAATAATATCGCTTCTTAAGAAGTGATACAAAAACCTCTAGAAAAGTTGATTTATCAACGATTCTAGAGGTTTTTTATTTTAACTAGATTAATTGTAGGTGGATTTTATTATAAAGGTGTGTAATGAGTCTTTACATAAAACAAAAAAGGCCTCGAAAAAATCGAGAGCCAAAAAAGAGAGGTGTTTTTTCATGAAAGCAAAGCTACTGTTATTTTAAGCTTAATCTTGCTAAATCATGTTGTACTGCGTTATTACCAGTTTGTGGATCAAAGTCAAGAGCACTTAATCCAAAAGTACTCACTACAACGTCTTTGTCTTTCGGATGAACAATTCTTACTTCATACGCAAATACAGTTGGTGGTAGTGCAAGTGATCTAAAAGTGCGATATTGACTTGGTGGAATTAAAATTGTTGAAGGATCTATCATTGGTAGAATGACTGGTGAGCCTGAAGACCAATCAAACATTTGAACCGTTACAGAACGAAAGCTGTCTGGATCAGCATTCATTGCTTCAACTGTTAGAAATGAAGTGTCAGAATGTCTTCTTAATACACCAGTCGATAAAATTTTTGTACCCAATTCTATCTCTCCTATTATATTATTTGGACAAGCTTTGTCCATATAATATAAAATGTAAAATCAGAAAAAAAGTAACGGACAATCACACAAATGAACCTATTATTTCTTCAAAAATAGTTAATAAATCTATTAAATATGATCATAGTATAGAGCTTTTAATATAGATAAACATTCTCTAATATATGCAGTAGGTAGAATAACGGTTGGTGTTTTTGCTGGTAATCCAACAATTTGTAAGCCTTGTTTTTGAGCTAACTTAATTGATCTGAATAAGTGATAGTCATTCGTTACAATAATTCCTTTTTCATTCTCATTAATAAAATTTTTGGAGAACTTCATATTCTCATATGTATTCGTTGATAAATCCTCTTTTATAATTCTTTTTTCTTCTATACCTAGTTTGATTAATTCAATTTTCATACACTCTGCTTCTGAAATTAGTTCATCCTTACCTTGTCCACCTGAAACAATAATTTTTGTTTTTGGATTTTCTTTTGCATACACAGCTGCGGTTTCAATTCTGTATTTCAGTGCTAATGTTGGTTTATTCTTCTTTAATCCTGCTCCTAATACAATTACATAATCGGCATTTTTAGGAACTTTATGTTTATATTGCAAATAACTATTTATGCCGATAAATAAAAAACAAAATACATAGACAAAAATTCCAAATAGAACGAAATAAGTTATCATTTTAATAAAGCCCATTTGAAGGTTTCCTCAATCTTTCATTTTTTACTTTTAATTGTAGCGAAAATTGAGGTCTTTTTCATTAAAAAAAGCAAACAATTTAATGTTTTACCATTTAATTGTTTGCCTCAGTATTTATTTATCTAGGATATTTTTCATCCATTGGATCATGTTGATCTTTTGAAAGTCTTTTTTGATGAGCTTTCGTTTTTGCATCTACATGATTTGCATCACTCGGACGATTTTTCTTTGAACCACCTGCTGCATGACTCATTTCTTTCCCTCCATCTAACCAGTTAGTACAAAAACTAGTTTACGTAGAAAGAACTTGTTTATGCAATTTTTCGAGAATCTTTCATTTCATTTTTACCATCTAGACTTTTGCCAATGATCGCTGCAATGATACTAAATATTGGTGTAATAAATAGGATAAATGCAAATGGTAAGTATTCTAATACTGGAACACCTAATGTTGCTGCAAAAAATGCGCCACTTACACTCCAAGGTACGATTGGGTTGAATAATGTTCCACCATCTTCAAGTGCTCTTGATAAGTTTTTAAGCGGTATGTTTCTTTTTATAAATACATCCTTTAATAATTGACCCGGAAGTAAAATTGACAGATATTGTTCTCCTGTTAACAGGTTCACACAGATTGCTGATAAAGTACTTGCAATAACAATATTACCTTTTCGTTTTAAATTAATTAATGATTGAATCACTGAATCAAACACTCTTAATTCTTGTAATAAACCACCTAAAGCCAGTGCAATAAAAATTAATGAAACAGACCACATCATAGACTGTAAGCCACCACGGTTTACGATTGAGTTTAACATTGCATTCCCTGTATCTAGTTGGAAACCGCTTTGAAGTGTCGTAAATACTTGTTCTAATGATACTCCCTTTTGGATAATAAATGCTAAAATAATTGAGCTAATGATCCCTGCAGACATTGTAGGTAAAGTTGAAAAGCCTTTAAATGACATAATAAATACGATGATACAAGGTATTAATAAAAATGGATTAATTTCAAAGCTTGTTGCAATTGCTTTTTTCATCTCGTTAACTTGTGCCATGTCAGATTGTCCATGACCCATTCCAATTATTAAAAACAATATAATTGTCACAATTAATGCCGGAATTGTCGTGAATGCCATATGACGAATGTGTTCATTTACTTTAATTCCTAATACACTTGGTACAAAATTTGTCGTATCTGAAATTGGTGACATTTTATCCCCAAAGCATGCACCACAGATAATTGCACCTGCTGCAATTGCTGGAGAAACACCCATTATATGTGCGATCCCCATTAATGCTACACCTACTGTTCCTATCGTAGTAAATGTACTACCTGTAAAGCTCGCTACGATAATTGTGATAAAAATTGCACTAATTGCAAACCATTTTGCTGAAAGTACTGAAATCCCGTAAAAAAGTAGTGTTGGAACTGTTCCGCTTAACATCCAAGAACCAATTAATAGTCCAATCATCATTAAAATTAATGTAGGTGATAGACCATTTTGAATACCTTTTTTCATACCATTTTCAATTTGCTCCCATTTAATTCCTTTCGCAAAACCAAAAATAGCTAGACTTACTACACATAGCAATAAAGGAATGTGTGGCTCTGTTTTTAATATAACTAGACAACTAGACATAATCAATGTGAAAAATCCTATAATTGATATTAATTCGATGTGTTTCATGACGCTTATCTCCTCTTTCATTGTAATTTTAAATTTCCATAAATACATGTTCTCTAAATTTTTTAAACCCTAGTTTTTCATAAAAATTCTTTGCGATTCTGTTATCCGTCCAGTAATCCAATTCAATTCTGTTTATTTCATGCTCACGAGCAAAACTAACTATTTTATGAATGATAAAAGACCCATATCCTCTATTTCGTTCACCTTCTATAATATTTATTTGGTGAACATAAACAGTCCCAAAAGCCTTCTTAAATGGAGTTTCTAAAGAATGTTTAATTTCGATCCATGCATATCCGACAAAATCATCCTCATCCTTTATCAATAAAAATAAATGGTTTGGCTTATCCACTACTTCTTTAAAAAACTCAGTTACTTCATCTATATTGTGAATTTTAAATTGCTCTGGAAATAGTTCAGCATGCAAATTTTGCACACCTTCGTTTAGTTTTGCCAATATTCCGTAATCTTTAGTTAGAATCATTTCCATGAATTATCCCCCTTTCAAAAAAATAAAAAAATCGAGGTTATCCCTATAAAAATAGGGACGACCTCGATCGCGTTACCACCCTAGTTATAAAGAAAAATTACTTTTTCTCGAAAAGTTTTTTCTTTATCACTCGATATCTGTAACGTAGACATACGTTCTTCCCTTCATTAGAATCTCTAACTACGAAAAGAAAACTCCCGAAATGTAATTCGCTGATTGTTTAGACGAGTTCACACCAACCACTCGCTCTCTGGATCTAGTGACAATCAAACTACTGCTTTTTCGTTCACTGTTTATTCATTATGATAATGTAATTAAGTGGTATTTCTTTTTACCACGACGGATAATAATAAATTGCTCTTCAATTGCATCAAGCTTAGATAAAACTTTTGCAACGTCTTGTATACGATCTCCATTTACGTACACTGCACCGTTTTGTACATCTTCACGTGCTTGACGTTTAGAAGGTGAAATTTTAGCAGCTACTAACAAATCAACTAATCCCATTTCTGCTTCATTTAAAGCAAAAGATGGAACATCTTTAAAGCCTTGTTTGATTTCATCAGCAGTTAATTCTTTAACAGATCCACTAAATAATGCTTCTGTAATTTTAATTGCTTGATCAAGTGCCTTTTCACCATGAACTAGTTTAGTCACTTCAGCAGCTAATGCTTTTTGAGCTACACGTTGCTCTGGTGCTTCATTAAATTGTTTTTCTAACTCTAAAATTTCTTCTTTCGATAAGAAAGTAAAGTATTTTAAGTATTTAACAACATCTCGATCGTCAGTGTTAATCCAGAATTGGTAGAATTCATATGGAGTCGTTTTTTCAGGATCTAACCATACTGCTCCACCTTCTGTTTTACCGAATTTTGAACCATCAGCTTTTGTAACTAAAGGTACAGTTAAACCAAATGCTTTTGAATCTTCTTCAGTTTTTCGAATTAATTCCATACCTGCCGTAATATTACCCCATTGGTCACTTCCACCAATTTGAAGTTTACAATTATGGTCTTGGTATAATTTTAAGAAATCGTATGATTGTAAAATCATGTAGCTAAATTCAGTAAATGAAATACCTGCATCTAAACGTGATGCTACAGAATCTTTAGCAAGCATGTAATTTAATCCAAAGTTTTTCCCAATATCGCGTAAGAATGTAATTACGTCTAAATCGCCAGTCCAATCAAAGTTGTTTACAACTTTAGCAGCATTCTCACCTTCAAAGCTTAAGAAAGGTAAAAGCTGTGTACGAATTCGTTCACTGTACATTTGAACTGTTTCTGTTGTATTAAGTGTACGTTCTGCTTTTTTACCACTTGGGTCACCAATCATACCAGTTGCTCCACCTACAACACCTATCGGTTTATGACCAGCAACTTGGAATCTTTTAAGCATTAAAACAGGTAATAAATGACCGATGTGTAAGCTATCGCCTGTCGGGTCGAAACCACAGTATAAAGAAACCGATTCTTCATTTAGTAATTTTTGTAATCCTTCTTCGTCAGTCATTTGATTAATTAATCCACGAAATTCTAAATCCTGTAAAATCGTTGTCACTTTTAATCAATCCTCTCTCTCTATCATTGCATCATCAATTTTTCAAAACAAAATAAAAAGTCCCTACTGTTAAACAGTAGGGACGAATAATTAAAATCGCGGTACCACCCTAGTTGTAGCTAATTAAATTAGTCTACCTCTCATACAATTAACGGTTGTTAACCGTTCTAATCCTAGTTTGCTATGTACAACAAATGTCGAAAAAGAATGCTCCAGGGTGTAATTCATGTCAATGTTTGTGCTAATTCTCACCAACCATTAGCTCTCTGAGACAATATCATTCACACTACTAAACCTTTCAACGCTCACTATTAAAATGTTATGAAACATTTATAACACATATAAATCTAGAAAGTCAAATAGGTTTTTATCATTTTTCTATATTAATTTATTCAAAATTGTAGAAAATTGTTCTCTAAATTCGTAAAAAAAGAAGGAAACATCCTATAAAAGAGCTTCCTTCTAAATGATGATTATTAGTCTTCCATCGTAGATAAATCGCCTGTAGGTAGATTTAATTCCCAGGCTTTTAACACCCTACGCATAATTTTACCGCTGCGTGTTTTTGGTAATTTATCTCGGAATTCAATTTGTCTTGGTGCAGCGTGTGCCGCTAAGCCTACTTTGACAAAGTTTCGAATTTCTTCTTTTAACTCATCAGTTGCCACATAACCATCACGAAGGGCAACAAAGGCTTTAATGATTTCACCACGAACTGGATCTGGAATCCCAATAACACCAGCTTCAGCGATAGCTGGATGTTCAACAAGTTTACTTTCAACTTCAAATGGCCCTACTCGTTCACCTGATGTCATAATTACATCATCAACACGGCCTTGGAACCAGAAATATCCATCCTCATCCATATAAGCTGAATCACCAGATACATACCATTCATCGTTTAAAAAATATGATTGGAATTTTGGCTCGTTATTCCAAATCGTATGCATCATTGATGGCCAGCCCTTTTTGATTGCTAGATTCCCCATCGTATATGGAGCAACCTCTTTACCGTTATTATCTACAATTGCTGCCACTACGCCTGGTAATGGTTTGCCCATTGATCCTGGTCGAATCGGCATACATGGATAATTACAAATTAACTGCGCACCTGTTTCTGTCATCCACCAAGTATCGTGAATACGTAAGTCGAACACCTTCGCTCCCCAACGAACTACCTCTGGGTTTAACGGTTCACCTACACTTAAAATATGACGTAGTGAACTTAAATCGTATTTTTTAAGGACATCTTGACCTGCACCCATTAACATACGGAACGCAGTCGGAGCACTATACCAAATTGTAACTCCAAAATTTTGAATCGTTTCATACCAAGTATCAGGGCTAAATCTTCCTCCTAATACTACGTTTGATGCACCATTTAACCATGGACCGAATATTCCATAAGATGTACCCGTTACCCAACCTGGGTCAGCTGTACACCAATAAATATCATCTTCTTTAATATCTAATACCCATTTACCAGTTTGATAATGCTGAATCATAGCTTGTTGAACGTGAAGTACCCCTTTTGGCTTTCCAGTTGAGCCAGAAGTATAGTGCAAAATTAAACCATCATCACGGTTTAACCATGTAATGTCAAAGTCAGCATTTGCTTCCTTAAATCGTGCCGTGAAATCAACGAATTTCCCACCTTCATTAATTTCATTTCCCACAAGGAAAATTGTTTTTAATGAAGGTAAATCATTGATTGGAACACGAGATAATAAAGCTGGTGTTGTAATTAAAACTTTTGCTTCACTATCTTCTAAACGATCTTTTACCGCACCTTCCATAAAAGCTTCAAATAAAGGCCCTACGATTGCACCCAATTTCAAAGCACCAAGTAATGCAAAATATAATTCCGGCTGACGTGGCATGAAGATGAATACACGGTCACCCTTCTCAATATCACCATATTGTTTTAGTACATTTGCAGCTTTATCAGAGTTGGTTTTCATTTCTCCAAATGTATATTTTTCATTGCGTTCATCATCTTTATAATACAAGGCAATTTTATCTTTACGATGGGAATTTGCATGACGATCTATCGCCTCATATGCAACATTAAACTTTTGTGTAGTATGAAAAGAGAACTCTTTTTCTACTTCTTTCCAATCAAAATTTTGATAACTCTCTTCATAATTTGTTAAATTAAAATGACCATTTTTCACAGGAAGCGCTTCCACTTTCATTAAAATCCCTCCTCGATTATGTATATAAGTATTATACCTTTAGTAAACTTAATTTTCAGTATTTTTACTATATTATCTACTTTTAAATAATTAGACACATTATGATGTTTTTCCTGTATCTATTTCTGCATAATTTTTAGTATGATAAGAAAAAAGGTGTTTTCCTAGGGAGTGAGTTTAATTGGATCACCCAAAAAAGTATTTTTCAAAGAAAATTCTTACAAATAAAGGTGAGTTAATCATAGAAGGCCCGATTGAATCTGCTTTACTTGAAACATATGAGTTTCACGAGAATTTAACTTCATTTAGGCCACCGAAGCAACAACATAAAGCTATTGTTGAAATTGCTAGTTTGCCTGAAGCAAGGATTATAATCGCAAGGTTTGATCAGACAATCGTAGGATACGTGACATATTTATATCCTGATCCACTTGAAAGATGGTCACAAACAACATTAGAAAATTTGATAGAACTTGGCGCAATTGAGGTCATTCCTGAATTTAGAGGGTTTTCTGTAGCCAAAAATATGTTAATGATTTCAATGATGGATGATGCAATGGAAGATTACATTATTATTACAACAGAGTATTACTGGCATTGGGACTTAAAAGGAACCGGCCTAAGTGTTTGGGATTACCGTAAAATGATGGAAAAGATGATGAACGCAGGAGGACTTATTCAATTTGCAACTGATGACCCCGAGATTTGCTCTCACCCTGCAAACTGTTTAATGGTTAGAATTGGAAAACGAGTTCCAACTGAAGACATTCAAGCTTTTGACGCTCTACGTTTCTTACAAAGATACATGTACTAACTGACTTCTAATCTCGAAAGGTAGGTTTCTAAAAAATGCTTATTCAAGATATTATGCGCAGTTCAAACGTTACTTTAAAGAAAGAAAATACTATTGGAGAAGCCGTTACAATTTTCCGAAAAGGTGAAGTCCGTCATATTCCAATTATTAATGATGATTCAGAAGTAATTGGAATTATTTCTGACCGAGACGTTCGCGATGCACTACCCTCTACTTTGTTTCCCCAAGAAATTTCAACTGTTTTTCAAGTTTCAGTTGAAAAAATAATGACAACAAATGTGATAACTTGTAGTCAAATGGACTTCGTTGAGGAAGTAGCAACAAATTTTTACCAATATAAAATTGGTTGTTTACCAGTCGTTTCTAGTGGGAAATTAGTTGGCATTGTCACCGAGATTGACGTTCTTCATACATTGGTCACACTAACTGGAGCATATCAACCAAGTTCACAAATTGAACTTTTAGTTCGTGACCAACCAGGCATTTTAAGTGAAGTCGTAACTGTATTTGCGAAAGAAAATATAAATATCGTTAGCGTTTTAGTTTATCCAGCAAAAGATCCTTTGCATAAAGTGCTCGTTTTTAGGATTCAAACAATGAATCCATTATCGATGATTACGAAATTAAAGACTGAAGGATATACAATTCTCTGGCCAAATGAAGCGAGTGAATCGCTATGAAAAAGGATGCTTATTTAATATACAGTGAAGATTATCATTCATATCAATTTAATAAAAATCATCCGTTTAATCCAATTCGCTCACAACTAGTTTATGAATTGTTAAAAGAAAGTCAATTATTAAATGATACAGATGTACTAATTCCAAGAGTCGCAACGGATGAAGAGCTTTTATTATTTCATGATAGCCAATATATAGAACAAGTAAAAAAAGCTAGTCACGAAACAATTAATGGACAAATTGCAGAGCAATTCGGTTTAGGAACTGAAGACACCCCTATTTTTAAAAATATGCATGAGGCAAGCTCCCTAATTGTTGGCGGTACTTTAACCGCTGTTGATGCCGTACTAGAAGGTAAAGCAAATCATGCCTTTAATTTAGGGGGCGGTTTGCATCATGGGTTTAAACGGAAAGCATCAGGATTTTGTGTATATAATGATTGTGCTATTGCTATTAAATATATTCAGAAAAAATATGGATTAAAAGTATTATATGTAGATACGGATGCTCACCATGGTGACGGCGTTCAATGGGCATTTTACGATGATCCGACAGTTTGTACATTATCAATTCATGAAACAGGCCGTTACTTATTTCCTGGCACTGGTGGGGTTAATGAAAGAGGACAAGGTAAAGGTTTTGGTTTTTCTTTTAACGTTCCAATTGATGCGTTTACGGAAGATGAATCTTTTCTAGTAAACTATAAAAAAGCACTTTCTGAAATTGCAGAATATTTCAAACCCGATATTATTTTTACTCAAAATGGTTCAGATTCACATTGCTTTGACCCTTTAACTCATCTATGTACAACAATGAAAACATTCCAGGAAATCCCTAAAATCGCACATGAAATCGCGCATAAATACTGTGAAGGAAGATGGGTCGCCGTAGCTGGTGGTGGATATGATTACTGGAGAGTTGTACCGAGAGCTTGGTCCAATGTTTGGTTAGCTATGACAAATCAACAACCTTCTTCTGAACAAATTCCGAGCTCTTGGCTTGAAAAATGGCAAAAAGTGTCAAATGTAAAATTACCTAAAACTTGGACAGATGACCCATCTATTGTCCAAACCATTCCAAGAAAAAAAGAAATAGAAGAATACAATTCTCAAATACTTAACCGTGCACTTGATCCACTATACATACATCAAAAGAAGCCCTTTATATAAAAAAAAGAAGCTATTGAACAACATCGTTCTTAGCTTCCTTTTTTTATTTTGTTGATTGACGAATTTGAAGATGATGTGGAAGTATAACATGTGAATCTTCCACTGTTTCTTTATTCATATATTTTGTTAATAGACGCATTGCAACAGCGCCAATATCATACATTGGTTGTGCTACAGTCGTTAACTTTGGACGTACCATTAATGCAAGTCTTGTATTATCAAATCCAATAACTTCTAAATTATTTGGTATTAATAACCCATGATCCTGAGCACTATGAATCACTCCAATTGCCATTTCATCTGAAGCTACGAAAATTGCGCTTGGTGTTATATTGCGTTCATGAAACGTTTCAAATGCCTCACTACCTGATTCATAACTATGATCACCATATGTTAGTAAATTTTCGTCAAATTCAATCCCATTTTCTTGTAATGCTCTTAAATATCCGTTTAATTTACTTAAGCTAATGATGTTATTTTCAATTGGACCATTTACAAAAGCAACTGATTTATGACCTTTTTTAATTAAGTAGTCAACTGCATCAAAAGCAGCCTGCTCATAGTTAATATTAACTGAAGGAATAGTTTTTGCCTCATCATAAGTTGTTGCTAAAACGATCGGAACACCAGCTTTTTCGTATTCCTCCTTATGTACATCACTAACCGTTCCACCAATAAATAAAATCCCGTCAACTTGTTTAGCTAACATATTATTGATTAAAGTAATCTCTTTTTCAATATTTTCATCAGAGTTACTTAAAATGATATTGTATTTATACATTGTAGCGATATCTTCAATACCACGTGCAAGTTCTGCATAAAAACTATTTGAAATATCAGGTATAATAACCCCTACAGTCGTAGTTTTCTTACTAGCTAATCCTCTTGCTACCGCATTTGGTCTATATCCTAAACGACTAATTGCTTCATTTACTTTTTTTCTAGTAGTAGGCTTAACATTTGGATTGCCATTTACTACGCGAGAAACAGTAGCCATGGAAACGTTTGCCTCTCGTGCGACATCGTAAATTGTAACCGTCATTTTTATCACTCCTCTATTCATTTCTATCTATTATGTAGTTTGTTTGTATTTCAGTAAAATAGTCATAAATTGTCATATTCCACAAAAATAGTACCTTCAGTATATCTTATAGTGAATTGTATATTCATTCAATAGAACGATTAGAAAAAATGTAAAATATTTGCAGATTTTTACTATATAGAGCTAATTTAAAACAAATTGTCACAAATTATTCAAAAAAAGCACTACAGGAATGAATCCTATCAGTGCTTTATGAACATTATCTATTCATGAATGAATGTAATTCTGACATAAATTGCTCATATTGTACAAAATTCATTTGCTGTGTTGAATCACTTAATGCTGTTGCAGGGTCTGGATGAACTTCTGCCATTATTCCATCTGCACCAATCGCTAAACCTGCTTTTGCTGCCGGAATTAATAAATCTCTTCTTCCTGTCGAATGGGTTACATCAACTAAAACAGGCAAATGCGTCTCTTGTTTTAATATCGGTACTGCTGTAATATCTAATGTATTTCTCGTAGCTTTTTCGTACGTACGAATACCACGTTCACATAAAATGATTTCTTGATTTCCTTTTGACATGATGTACTCTGCTGCATAAATAAACTCTTCGATAGTTGCTGCTAAACCACGTTTTAATAAGATTGGTTTATTAACTGATCCTGCAGCTTTTAGTAATTCAAAGTTTTGCATATTTCTTGCACCAATTTGAATGATATCGACATATTCTAGAGCCATTTCAATATGCTCTGGACTGACGATTTCACTAATAATAGCTAGTCCATGATTTTGACCGACTTCTTTTAGTATTTTTAAGCCTTCTTCTCCAAGACCTTGAAAATCATAAGGTGAAGTACGTGGTTTAAATGCTCCTCCACGCATAATCTTAACACCTTGTTCTTTTAGAACCTTTGCGACTGAATCTACTTGCTCATAGCTTTCAACTGCACAAGGTCCGGCAATAATGATTGGACTTCCATCGCCTATTTTTACTCCATTTACTTCAACAATCGTATTTTCAGATTTTCTTTTTCTAGATACTAATAAAACTTTTTTATCATCTTCTTCTTGAAGCTCTAAACTACATTTAAAGATTTCTTTGAAAATGTGTTGCAGTGTAGATGTGCTATATGGTCCTTCATTTTGATCAGCAATATAATCAAGCATTTTACGTTCTCTAACAGGATCAAATCGTTTTACACCTTTATCTATTTTCGCAATGCCTATTTTCTTAACAATTTCTCCTCTTTTATTCAGTAATTCAAGCATCTGATGATTAATCTCATCAATTTCACTTCTTAGTTGATCTAAATCATTGTTGTTCAATTTAAGTCCTCCTTGCAAATAACCTAATATATCTCATTTGTTATTATGACACTTTCTAGAAAGCTAATCAAAATAACTGCATGATATGAGAAAAATAGTGTTTCAATTCATTTTCAATGTGTCGATTATTTGATAGTTATCCTATATTAGGTGTAATGTATAGTATGAAGTTTCCAATTTAAGGGATTTCTACGATATACATTAATGGAGGTAATAAAATGGCAATTACTTTTAAACAAATGGTAGCAGAAGCTCGTGAAAATGTTCCTGGTATTAGTTCTGCTGAAGCACGTGAAAAAATTAATGCAAATCCTGATACTTTCGTTATTGATGTTCAAGATGCGAAGGATTCTGGCGCTTGTGGGTTAATTCCAAGTAGCGTAAATATTTCACTTGGTATGCTACCAATTCGTGCTGACCTTGAGTTACCTGAACATCTACGTGAGCCAAGATTAGCTGATAGAAATCGTCCCGTACTAGTTACATGCGGTGCAGGAGGACAAGCTTCATTAGGTGCTTATTTACTAAAAAAAATGGGCTTTACTGATGTAGCATATATCGACGGCGGTACTGCAGCATGGAAAGCAGCTGGATTCGACGTAGAGTAAGCGTTCTTCATCTTAATGCTATACCTATTTTTTACTAAAAAAAACGTGCATTTAAGCACGTTTTTTCTTTTTGATCTGATGTATTTTATTATAGATTCCTACTTTGGATAACCGGTTTGATTCGATTGATGCCAGTTCCATGCGTCTTTTATGATTTCATGGATTGAAGCTCGCTTCGCTCTCCATCCAAGGACATCAACAGCTTTTTCTGAAGATGCAATTAGACGACTAGGGTCACCTTGCCTACGCTCTGTTACTTCCGACGGAATACTATGTCCAGTAACTTCTCTTGCTGTTTCAATGATTTCTTTAACTGAGTAACCTTGACTGCTACCAAGATTAAAAATATTACTTTCTCCTCCATTTTGTAGATAATGTAGTGCGAGGATATGTGCTTCTATTAGGTCTTCAACATGTATATAATCACGGATACAAGTTCCATCATGTGTATTATAATCGTTTCCATAGATTGATATATGGTCCCGTTGATTTAAAGCTACTTGAAGGACAAGAGGGATTAAATGTGTTTCTGGTTGATGATCCTCACCTATTTCTCCTGTTGCTCTTGCACCAGCAACATTAAAGTATCTTAATGAAACAAATTTCACTTTATGGGCAATATCACACCACTTCATTAGTTTTTCCATAATCAATTTTGTCTCACCATATGTATTTGTAGGATTTGTAGGCATTTCCTCGGTAATTGGCATAATGGTTTGTTCACCATATGTAGCTGCAGAGGATGAGAATACAATGTTTTGTACACCAAACTCAATCATGACATCCAACAATACTTGAGTCCCATATACATTATTATCAAAGTACTTAATAGGTTGCTCCATTGACTCTCTTACTAGTGAATTAGCAGCAAAATGAAGAACTCCCTCAATTTTTTCCTTTTCAAAAACAGATTGAAGAAATTCTTTATCCCTAATATCACCTTGATAAAAGATTGCGTTCGAATGAATAGCTTGACGGTGTCCAGTCTGTAAATTGTCGACAACGACAACTTCATAGTTTTGATCGATTAGCTGATACACTGCATGTGATCCAATATAACCAGCTCCACCAAGAACTAAAATACTCATTTTTTACCTCCTGTGTGATGCGATATGGATTTCATTTGAAAATCTCTCACGTGTTTTTTGTAACTGGTTTCTATCTTCATTATATTTTCAGCTTTTAATTTCACGCCTCTTTTATTCAGCAAGTTTGTTATTTTAACTAAAAAAATACCTCAGTACAGTAAGATTTACTATACTAAGGTATTTCTTTAGATATAAAACAACTAAATATTGTCTACTTATTTAAAAAAGCATTCTCAATAGAGTCTTTTTTAATGGAAAAGTGTGATGTATTAAATACTGCTTTTCCATTTTCAAAAATGAATAATTGAGGCGACTCATGTTTAATTGATGTTTTATCTGCTATATAATTTGATAACTCTCGATCATTCTGTACTTGTAAATAATATAAAGGAATATTTTCATAAGCTGTATCAAATGCAAGGAATTCAGTATATGCTGCATGACTGATTGGACATGTCGTACTATGTTTTAAGAAGATGAACTTCTCGTTTGAGCTAAGTAATTCATCAAACTGTTGAATCGTTGAAATTCGATTGACCATTTTTCTTTTTTCCCTCACGCTTCGTTTTAAACTTTTCCCAAATATCAATTGCAGTATTTCCCCATTGTAGAGCTTGGGACACTTTTTCAGTACTTGTTTTTACTGTATTTGTGACATTTGTTGCAGTATCTCTTACTTTTTCGTTCATTTCAGCAATCGTAACGCCAACTTCTTCTACTGATTTAGCTAATACATCAAGGGATTTTGCACGCTCACGCATATCTTTTGCTAATTCATTTGAATTTCTAACTAAAGTTTTAGCTTCTTCAGCTAAATGATTCGAAGTATGTATGAATTGAACTGTTTCCACACTAACATCATGTAAATCTTTTTGTGTCTCTGACAGTGTCGTTTCTACCTCTCTAAACACTCTTTCTAATCTAAACAATGTGCGACTAATAAATACGACTAAAACAACAAATGCGATTGCTGCAATTAATGCACTAACTGAAATTAGATTCATTTTAAATTGACCCCTTTCATACAGTAGCTTTCCACAAAATTAATCACTTATTTCGTATTATACTACAAAATTTACCAAACACTAAATATGTCATTTTATAAGTTTTCAAATTCTTTTGTAAAAAAAGAATACTATCAGTAAACAAAACTGACCAAATAGTTTACAATAGTATTATAGTCTTAAATAATGGAGGGAATTTTCATGAAAGATCCACGAATTGCTAAGTTAGCTAAAAACTTAATCAATTACTCAGTAAAATTACAACCAGGTGAAAAAATCCTGATTGAGAACTTTAAACTTGAAACTGAATTAGTAACTGCACTAGTAAAAGAAGCATATGCTGCTGGTGGGTTTCCTTTCGTTTCAATAAAAGATCATAAAGTAGACCGCGCATTATTAATGGGTGCTACAGAAGAACATTTTAATAAAATTGCTGACTATGAAGCAAATGTAATGAAAGACATGGATGCGTATATCGGTTTACGTTCTGGTGTTAATATTAGCGAACTTTCTGATGTACCTGATGAA
Source organism: Gottfriedia sp. ABJ_BB2_2 (assembly GCF_055484705.1). Lineage (NCBI taxonomy): Bacteria > Bacillati > Bacillota > Bacilli > Caryophanales > Bacillaceae > Gottfriedia > Gottfriedia sp. ABJ_BB2_2. The sequence goes on along the minus strand of NZ_JBVFKR010000006.1, from coordinate 129,108 downwards.
AAAACAAAAATTCATGGTAAAACAGTTGGTCATAAAGTACATAGAGAAATCCGTGTTCCAAAAACAAGATGGGTTGTATTACGCTTCCCTACAGACTCAATGGCTCAATCTGCAAAAATGAGCACTGAAGCTTTCGAAGATTTCTATTTCGATGTTTGTAATCTAGACTACGGTAAAATGGACAAAGCAATGGATGCTCTTGTATCGTTAATGAACCGTACTGACAAAGTATCAATCAAAGGTCCAGGTACTGATTTAACATTCTCAATTAAAGATATACCTGCAATTAAATGTGCTGGTGAAATGAATATTCCTGATGGTGAAGTATTTACTGCACCTGTACGTGATTCAGTAAACGGTACGCTTTCTTATAATACGCCATCTCCTAACAATGGCTTTACGTTTGAAAATGTTCAGCTTAAATTTAAAGATGGTAAAATCGTTGAAGCTACTGCAAACGATTCAGAACGTATCAATAAAATTTTTGACACAGATGAAGGCGCTCGCTTCATTGGTGAATTTGCAATTGGTGTAAATCCATATATCTTACACCCAATGGGAGACATCTTATTCGACGAAAAAATCGATGGTAGCTTCCACTTCACTCCTGGTCAAGCTTACGACGAAGCATACAATGGAAATAACTCAAACATTCACTGGGATATGGTTTGTATCCAACGTCCAGAATACGGTGGCGGAGAAATTTATTTCGATGACGTATTAATCCGTAAAGATGGCCGCTTCGTAGTTGAAGAACTACTAGGCTTAAACCCTGAAAACCTAAAATAATATTTTAATGGAAATACCACATATTCAGTGAATATGTGGTATTTTTTTGAAGATTTATCATTTGACTTGCGCATAGGTCATCAGGACATGCAACCAGGAATTGAGTCAATCATGAATCAAGTTCCAAAATTCAAGTATCCATTTTTTATATTTAGAATTAGAATAAAAAAAGGGAACTAATTAACAACTAATTAGTTCCCTTTTCTTGTCCAATTTTAAAATTTTCTCTAAGCAGAGTAAATTACCCTTAAGCAGATTTCTTTCCATTTGTCATTCGTTCTACTAGCATACTTGCAGATAAGTCCCCTGTTGCATTTAACATTGTTGCAGGAGGATCAATAATTGTACTGATCGCCGCTAGAATTGGTAAGGCTTCAACTGGTAAACCAAATAACGAAAGGATTAACATCTCACCTATCATCCCACCATTAGGTATCGCTCCCATAACCATTCCAACTAATAGCGCAATTCCGATTGTCACAAGATATATATTTAATCCTGAGAAATTCATATGGAATACTCCGAATGCGAAGGCAATTTTTACAACGCCTCCCATTACAGATCCGTCTTTATGAAGCGCACTCGCAAGCGGTATAACAGTTTCTCTTACGTTTTTCGATACGCCCATTTTTTCAGCAGATTCAAAGTTTGTAGGAATTGTTGCAGCACTACTACAAGTTCCAAGTGAAGTTAGCGTTGAAGGGATAACATTTTTCCAATAACTGATAAAACCTTCACGGCCACCAGCCATATAAGCAAATATACTATATACAATAAAATATAATAAAATAGCTGTTACATAGTATAGTATAAATACTCTTGCATATGATCCTACTAATTCTTTTCCGTAAGTAGGTACAAGGTAAGCAAAATATGCTCCAAGTCCAAGCGGTGCAAGATACATAATATAGTTAACCATATTCATAATAACGATATTACCACTTGATAATAATTTCTTAACAATGTCAGCTTTTTCTCCAGCTTTATTAGTAGCCAAGCCGACTAAAACCGCAAATACGATAATTGCCATCATATTACTTCGAGAAAATAGTCCAGAAAAATCACCAACTGTAAATGTATTAACAATTTGCTCTGCCACTGATAAATCTTCAGTAGCATCAGGTTTAACGATTGGAATATTTACTCCATATGCAGGTGGATAGATTTTCATAACAACGAGCATAATAACCGCTGAAATAATACCTGTAAATAAGAAAACACCAGACATATTTCTGATCATTTTCCCAAAATTCTCTCCTCCACCATTCGCAAAGCTTGATGCGATTGAGAAAAATACAAGCGGTACAACAACAACAAATAATAAGTTTAAAAACAAGTCACCTATTGGCTTAAGTGCGAGCCCAACATTTTCTGACATTAAACCGATAATTGAACCTATTGCAATGCTAATAAGTAAAATCAACGGAAACGCATAATTTTTCCATGAAAACTTCATAAAGTTCCTCCTAATCTAGTTGCTATTATTGATAGTATAACGAAATATTTATTTTTTGTATCCTTTTATTAAAAATCCAATAGATTTAATCAAAGTAAAAAGAGAACACATAACATAATGTGTTCTCTTTTTTACGAAGCATTAGATTATTTTTTCGCTTGCTCGTCTAAACTTGATTGTCTCTCAACAATACGATAAGGTACAATCACACTTTTCGAATGTGTATCATTTGACTGAATTCGGTCGATTACTAGTTTAGTAGCTTCGTTTCCAAGTTGAAATATATTGACATCAACAGATGAAAGTCTAGGAGTCGCTAGTTCAGCTAGTACTAAATTATTGAAACTAATAACCGATACCTGTTCAGGTACTTGCTTCCCTAAATCAGCTAATGAGCTTAATATACCCAATGCGATGATATCATCAGCTGCTACAATAGCTGTTGGTGGTTCTTCTAATCTCATCAAATGATCAATCGATGCTTTACCACTTTCTAATAGGAAGTCATCATGAAAAACATATTCTTCATTTAATGGTAAACCAGATAATTTCATTGCATCACAATAACCACTTAATCTCTCCTGTGTTACAAGAAAATCTCTACTACCACCAACAAAGGCGATTTTTTGATGTCCTTTACGGATAAAAGTGTTCGTAACTTCTCTAGCTGCACCGTAATTGTCATTATCAATATAGGTAATTCTTTCAACATGTTGATATGGTTTACCAACAAGAACAAACGGAAATTCTTGTTTTAATAAATATTGAATAATTGGGTCATTTTCTCGTGAGTATAGAAGAATAATTCCATCAACACGTTTTCCCATTACCATTTTTTCTACTGCCTCAAGTATTTGCTCCTCTGTTTCACCTGTTGAGAGTAGTAAAGAATAATCCTTCATATGAGCAGTTGAACTGATTCCCCTAATTACCTCAGGGAAAAAAGGATTTTGGAATGATTTACTTGCTGAACTCGGCATAACAATCCCTAAAGTTTGAGATGTTTGATTCGCTAAGTTACGTGCATTTATATTAGGATGATATCCTAGATCCTCCATTATTCTTTTTACTTTTCGTTTTGTACGATCACTAATCAGTGAACTATCTGAGATAACACGAGAAACTGTAGAAGGGGCAACTCCAGCTGCTTTTGCTACATCATTTATTGTAACTCCCATCGTAACACCTCATTTTTTCTCTAGCTTATTTATATTTAAGTTTCTATTCTGCGATTAAATATATGATATCACTATCATAGGGGTTCTTGATATAGTACATTATTTTTGAATTTCAAAAATGATTGTGCCATAGCCATTTAAAGTAAGATTTGATTGATTAAAAGTAGCTTGATTCATATATAAATTCTTGGTGATTTTCTCTTTTACATTTAGTTTAATCGATTCTGCTTCAATATTATGAATGACTAAAATCTTTTGATTCTGACTTTCTCTATAATAAGATAAACTCGATCCTTCATTATAAGGACCTTCAATAAAATCACTAAAAATATCAAATGCCTCATTGTTATTTCTAACTGATATTAAATTTTTGTAATGAGAAAACATTGATTGAGGATTTTTTCTTTGTTCATCTAATGAAGCTAGTTCTTTATTTAAACTTATCGGCTCCCACTTTGTTGTACCGTCAGTTAGTGTTTTATTCCACTTAAATGGTTCCCTAATTTGCTCATCTGGCTTTTGCCCTAACATTCCTAATTCCTCACCATAATAAACATAGGCAATTCCAGGCAATGTTAAATAAATACTTGCTGCTAATTTTGCTTGTTCAAGATTTCCATTAACTTGGCTTGCTACCCGATTTTGATCATGATTGCTTATAAATACAGAATCGATAAATCGCTGTCCATCCTTCAATTTTTTTCCTTCAATTTCATTTGAAAAGAAAGATTGCAAGTCAAATGCTGTGCCAGTTTTCACAACACGCATTATTTGATCTGACCCATCAAAATTAAACATTGAATCAAATGATTCATAATATCTCTTTTGGTCATTAATCGGTTTCCAAACTTCTGCTATTACAAAGGCATCTGGATTGGTTTTCTTAACGTTGGATGTATATTCTTTCCAAAAATTTATATTTTTGCCGAGTACATTTGTACCCCGTTTATATTCACTTGGTTCAAATCCCATTGCTGCAGCGTCTAGACGAAATCCATCAATCCCTTTATCTAACCAAAAATCTGAGATTTTATATATTTCATTTCGTACATCTTCATTATCTAAATTTAAATCAGGCATTCCTTCCCAAAAGAATGCATGATAGAATTGTTTCCCTGCACGATACCATGGTCCTTTTAATGGAAAATCTTTGTCTTTCCCATCGTTGAAAATATAATAATCCTTATATTTCCCTTCACCTTTAACAGCCTTTTTAAACCAAGGATGCTGAATTGATGTATGATTAAACACCATGTCCATCATAATTTTAATATTTTTTTCTTTTGCAGTTTGTAATAGATTTTCAAAGTCATTCATCGAACCAAATTTGGGATCAATAGCATAGTAATCTAATACATCATATTTGTGGTATGAAGGAGATGGATGAATCGGATTCAGATAAATACATTGAATACCAAGTTCTTTTAAGTAATTCAATTTATTTTCTATCCCTTTTAAATCACCATATCCATCATTATTTGAATCAGCAAATGATATTGGAAATAATGAATAACATGTTCGAACATCTTCACTAAAAGTCTTACTTATATTAAAATTTTTGATTTTTTTATCTTCAATCGATGTTTTTTTTTCTGTTACAGTTTGATTCGAACATCCAATTAGTGAGGCAACACATAATAAAGCGATTAGCGTTTTTATTGATTTCATCTTCTGCCCTCATTTTGAAAAAAGAGTGAGATACTAGACCTCACTCTGTTCATTTTTATATTTTGTTACTGATTAGCCTTTATTAGCACCAGCAGTTACACCTTGAATAATGTATTTTTGTAACCATACATATAAAATCGTAATTGGAACTGCAACTAATACTGCACCAGCAGCAAACATTGTAAAGTTTTGGTTTGTTTGACCTTTAATTAATTCAAATAATCCGATTGCTAATGTTTTCTTTTCATTTGAACTAATTAACAAACGTGGAAGGATGAAGTCCATCCAAGGTGCCATAAATTGTGTTAAGGCAACGAATGTTAAAATTGGTTTTGATAAAGGTAAAATAATTTTAAAGAAAATTTGTGTCTTCGTTGCTCCATCAATCATTGCTGATTCATCCAGCGCTTTTGGCACTGCACCTAGGTATCCTTTAATTAACCAAGTATTAAATGGAATTTGTCCCGCTGCATATACCAATACTAATCCTAAGTGATTATTTAATAATCCAAAGTTTAAGAATAAGATGTAAATCGCAATCATTCCCATAAATGAAGGGAACATTTGTAGAACTAAAATTGCAACCATACCAAATTTTTTCCCTTTAAATTTAAAACGAGAAAATACATATGCTGCTGAAGTTGATAAAAATACTGAAATGACCATGTTTAATAATGCAATCTTTAGTGTATTCCAGTACCAAAGAGAAAACTTTGTCTTCTCAAATAATTCCTTGTAGTGTTCAATTGTAGGATTTTTTGGAATCGGTGTTGCACTTGCAAGACCTGTTGACTCTCCAAATGACGAACCTACAATCCATATAATTGGAAATAATACAACAATCGCAACTAATACTAGTAAAATGTAAGTTAATGATGTTAATAATGCGCTTCCAAAATTAAAACTCTTCTTGTTTATTTTTATATTTGTAGACATTTTAGAACTCCTCCTCTTTAAATTGCTTTGTACGAGTAAAGTTCCAAGCAGAAATTGATCCGATAATTAAGAAGATTAGAATCGACATAACAGACGCCATATTATACATACGGTTATCTAAAGTCAATTTGTAAATCCACGTAATTAGGATATCTGTAGATCCAGCAAACTGGTAATTCGGATTAGCTGGTCCACCTTCTGTTAAGAAATAGATAACGTTGAAATTATTAAAGTTTGTAGCAAATGACATAATTAATAGTGGTGCTGTTGCAGCAAGTACTAATGGGAAAGTAATTTTCCAAAATTCTTGAGTTCTTGTTGCACCATCAATTTTAGCAGCTTCATAAATTTCTTTATCTAAGCTAGTCATAACCCCAGTCATTAAAGCCATAAAGTAAGGGAAGCCCAACCATAGGTTAATGACAATGATTGTTGCACGAGCAATGTTTGGATGATTAGAATCTGTAAACCATCCGATTCGTTCTGCAGTCAAGCCAATATCTACTAGGAACTGAGAGATTGGACCAAATTGACCATTGAATAATGTTTTAAATACTAGAAGTGAAATCATACTTGGAATTGCCCAAGGTAAAATAAAAATTGTACGCCAGAATTTCTTACCTTTTACTCGATTACTATTTACGACGACTGCCATAAACAATCCACCAAAGAAACATGTTACTGTAGATAAAATTGCCCAAACAAATGTCCAAGTAAATACACCAGTAAATGTATGTGTCCAAATTGGTAAAGAAAATAAATTAACGAAGTTTTCGAATCCAACCCAGCTTACTAGTTTAGTAGGCGGTAAGTGGAATTTATTATAATCTGTAAATGCGATTAAAACGCCAAATATGATTGGCATTAAAGAAATTAGTGTCAACATAACCATTGATGGAATTAGAACGATAAATTCAAACATTCCATCCCATAAGTCTCTTAAGTATTCTCTTGAAGTTTGTACAAAGTTTGTTTCATTTAAAGTTCTTCTTACTTTGTATGCATCTTTTATGTTCCAATAGTATATTCCAATAAGTACTGAAATAAATATTAGTGCTATAATTCCATTTATTAAAAGTACAATTGAGTGATCACCCTCTGTTAGTCCAGTGATTCCCATCGTACGAGGCTGTGTACCAAGTGTTACTAAACCCCAAAAACCTTTTATAAAAAATCCACCATTTTCTCTTAAATAGAAACCTTCAGAAAGATCAGCTTTTGAATAGTGACCTGTTGCAATCTCAACTAATACAACCAATAATTGTACTGCAAAGAAGAATAATCCTTTTAAAAATTGCTTGTTTACGACTTGTCCAAGTCCCCAAATAAAGACTGACAGAATGGCTGGCAGTGATGGGTTCATATTTTTTGATCCGTTATCAGGTATATTAGGCTTTTGTTCTTTAACATTCGCCGTTGCCATATCTTTTCTCCCCCTTCCGTACCAAAAATCGGTACCCGTATATGCAAAACAATATCTTATTATCTTAAATTATGCAAATAGCAGAAACCGTTTGCATAATTAGTTGATAATACAGCCTCTCATATTGTTGAGAGGCTGTAATGATACTAGATTGATTATTTACCAGCACCACTTTGTAATGCTTCGAAATCTTCAACAGCTTTCTTTTGTGCTTCTTCAGGTGACATTAAGCCATCCCAAACGTTTACGATCATATTTTTAGCAGGATCCCACCAGTTAGCCATTTCTGGAATTGAAGGCATTGGTTTTGAGAATGCTGCTTGAGCTGCAACACCTTGAAGTAATACATCATCACTTAAACCTGGAACTTCACTTGCAAAATCCTCTTTAAGAGCTGGTAATTTACCAGTTGTTTTGTATAAAGCTTCTGCACCTTCTTTAGAACCTAAGAACATTGCGAATACACGAGCAGCCGCTGGATATTTAGAGTAAGAAGATACGTTTGCAATTTGGTTACCAGAGAAAGTTACAGGTTGGTTACCATTAATTTTTGGAAGTTGAGCAATTCCAAATTCAAATTTATTTTTCTCAGCACCTTTTTTCACATCACCAATCGCCCATGGACCAGTAATTAAGAATGGTGTTTTACCTTTAGCAAATTCTAAAGTAGTTGTATCATTTGTAGCATCTGCAGAGTTTACATCCCACTCAGGACGTACTGCTTTTAATGCTTCTAGACCAGCTTTTGCTTCTGCTGAATCGAATCCGATTTTAGAAGCGTCTGTTCCATCTTTACCGAATAAATCATAACCATTAGCTGATAAGAAGAAGTAACTCATGTAAGAGTTTCCAACTTCCCAACGAACTGTCCATTGGTTTTTCTTTTTATTATTATATGTTTTAGCTAACTCAGAAATTTGATCCCACTCAGTAGGAGCAGCATCTGAACCAGTTAATTCTTTTAGTAATGTTTTGTTATAGAATAATGCAACCGATTCTGTAGAGATTGGAACACCATAAGCTTGACCATCGCTCATTACAGTACCAACTGAAGAATCTAAGAAACGATCTTTAATTTGATCAGTATATTGTCCCATTGGTCCAATGATTGCTGATTCTAATGAAGCACCGATACCATCATGTGGTTGAACGAAAACGTCTGCACCTAATCCAGCTTCACCATCAAGTTCCATTTTAGCACGTGTATCAACCGCACCAACTTTTTCATACTCAATTTTTACTTTTGGATATTTAGCATTGAAAGCTTCAATGATAGCGTTTGCATAATCGTCATTATCTAACCATACTTTTAATGGAGCTTCACCATTTAGTACTTCTTCTTCCATTTTGTAACCTTTTGCTTGTTCATCCCAAGGAAGGTCGTCTTTCTTTTTGTCTTTAGCAGTGTTTGTAGTATCTTTTGAAGATCCACATCCAGCTAATGCACCTAAACTTAAGCTTACCGTTGCGAATACAGCAAACATTGATTTTAGTTTCACTTTCGTTTCCCCCTAACAAGGTTATAATTTTCATAAAGTATAGCAAGCGCTTTCACACTTTTATAATAATCTACTAAAATATGAAAGTCAAACAAATTAGTATATTTTAATTTTTATATCAATTGTTTTTATAAGCGCTTACATTTCACTTTTTTAAGAAATTCTACTTTCATCATAAACGATGAAGACGAAAATATATATAGCTTTTCGATTTAAATATATTGGACAATTTGGTAATTAATACCAAGTTAATTCTTAATTTTTAGAAAATTTAAAAATAAAAGGAGAACTGCTCGTCCTCCCCTTGTCACTACTGTATTTAAACAACTCGATTATATTTACGATAGATATAGAACGCAAATAAAATGACCCCAAAATTAAAAGCAATATATAGAAATGCGATTGAAAAAATCGTTCCTATCATAAACGCAAAAATAGCTGGTAATGTAGCTGCGTATGATAGAAATGAGAAGAATTGCCTATATGTCAACTTTTTAGAATTTCCAATATTAAATAATAAAGCCATTAACGATACAATTGCGATATAAATAATATTCGTAACAATCGTTATTGGGTAAAATAATTGCATCATCATTGCAACTGCTTGCATTTTGACACTTGAGACAATTCCAAGTAATAATTGTTCCGCATTTTTTTGATTTAACGCATTTACTAATTGGTCATTGTATCCTCCATAAAGATCAAATCCTAGTAAATTTGCATGGATAGTTGTTTTCCCAAAAATAATCGTGATACTCTCTTTATCATCCACATCATATTGATCTGTTGGATCAAAAACAATTCGCTGATTTTTTAATTCAATTACTTTTTGTTTATTGTCCTGACAAGAAAGTTGATGATCGAAACGACAATCAGGTAATTCTTTCTGCCAACTAGTGTTTTCGTAATACGGAGCAAATACTCTCTCCGCTAATCTTTGTGAATCAGTTTGTATGATTTGAAACACTAATGGAAAAGCAATTAATGAGCCAACTAATATATTTTGAATTAATACATAAATTAGTTTGCTATCTTTTGCTTCATATATACTTTTTAACTTAAATCGCTTTGTAAAAAAGTTTCTGATCAATTCTGCTCCTCCTAGTACATTCTGCTCTTGTCTACTCTATCACATATTATACATTTATAAAGTATGAAATAAAAATCATTCATTGTTCAAATATGTGCTTTCAAAACAATTGACAATGAAAGCGTTTAATTATACTCTTTTTTTAAGCAAACGATTGTCTAAATAAGACGCTGGAGGTAGCATAATGTTAAAAGAAGCTATATATCACCGCCCGAAAAATAACTATGCATACGCTTACAATAACGAGACACTTCACATTCGATTACGTACAAAAAAAGATGATGTGTCGTCTGTTAATTTACTTCATGGTGACCCTTATCATTGGGAAGATGGAGCTTGGCAAATTAATAAAACAGAAATGAAAAAAAGTGGTAGTACGGAATTGTTCGATTACTGGTTTGTAGAAATCAAGCCTCCATTCCGTCGTCTTCGTTATGGTTTTGAACTTAGCAATCATGAGGAAACGATTGTTTATGCAGAGAGAGGATTTTATGATGAAATCCCGACAGATGATACAGCATATTATTTCTGTTTTCCATTTTTAAATGAAGCTGATATCTTTAAAGCTCCTAGTTGGGCTAAAGATACAGTATGGTATCAAATATTCCCAGAAAGATTTGCAAATGGTGACCCTTCGATTAACCCTAAAGGTACATTAGCATGGGAAAGTGAAGAACCTGCTACAAATAATTTCTTCGGTGGAGATTTTGAAGGTGTGATTCAACATCTGGACCATCTTGTAGAATTAGGAATTGGCGGAATTTATTTTACTCCAATTTTTAAAGCACATTCAAATCATAAATATGACACGATTGATTATATGGAAATTGATCCTCAATTTGGCACGAAAGAAACATTTAAGAGATTAGTAGAAGAGTGCCATGCGCGCAATATTAGAGTAATGTTAGATGCTGTGTTTAATCACAGTGGCTATTTCTTTGAGCCGTTTCAAGATGTACTGCAAAAACAAGAAAAATCAATTTATAAAGATTGGTTCCACTTAAAGGAATTCCCAATTGTGACTGAGCCGACACCGAATTATGATGCTTTTGCATTTGTACCATCAATGCCAAAATTAAATACTGAACATCCTGATGTAAAAGCATACTTATTAGAAGTTGGTAAGTATTGGGCTAAAGAATTTAATATTGATGGATGGCGTTTAGACGTTGCAAATGAAGTCGACCATGCATTTTGGAGAGAATTTAGAAAAGAAGTGAAATCTGTTAATCCTGACCTTTATATTTTAGGTGAAATATGGCATGATTCAATGCCTTGGTTACAAGGAGATCAGTTTGATGCTGTTATGAACTATCCATTCACTAATGGCGCTTTAGATTTCTTCGCAAAAGACAAAATCACTGCTGAGGATTTCACCAATGTGATCAGTGAAGTACTTCATTCGTATCCACAAAATGTAAATGAAGTTGCCTTTAACTTATTAGGAAGTCATGACACACCTCGCGTGTTAACAATTTGTGACGAAAATATTGAAAAATTAAAGCTATTGTACACATTCCAATTATCATTCCCAGGTGCACCTTGTATTTATTATGGTGATGAAATTGGGATGACTGGAAAACAAGATCCTGGTTGCCGTAAATGTATGATTTGGGATGAAGAACGTCAAGATCGTGAACTGTTTGAATATGTTCAAACACTTTTAAAGCTTCGTAAAGACCATATAGCTATTGGTAGTGAAGGAACATTTAGCTTTATTGAAGCAAACAATGAAAATAATACAATTGTTTACGCTAAAACATATGAGAGCGATACTTTTGTTTATATTTTAAGTAATAATCCTAATAAATTATCAGTCAAAACGCCTGATTTATTCAAAAATAAAACAGTATTTAATGTCATAACAGAAAAAAATGAAACATATAATACAGAGTTTACACTTGAAGGTTATGGTATCAAAATTATTAAATTATAGGATTTGTTAAATTTATTTTAACTAAAACCAAATTATAAAATGTAAAGGGTGTCCTAACACAATACATTATTGTATTGAGACATCCTTTTCTTTTTTGAAAAGGTAGGGATGAAACATGGAATCTTCAAACAAGATTCAAAGTAACGATAAGCCACTCTCCCTTTTGCATATTACCTGGCCAATATTTATTGAAATATTATTATTCATGTTAATGGGTAGTGTCGATACCTTAATGCTTAGTAAGTATTCGGATCATGCAGTAGCCGCTGTAGGTGTTGCGTCTCAAGTCATGGGTCTAGTTACATTATTATTTGGTTTTGTAACTGCTGGTACATCAATATTAGTCGCTCAATATTTAGGTGCAAAAAATGAGTATAAAGCAAAAGAAGTTTTTACAGTATCTATGATTGCAAACTTCGGGATCGGTATTATTATTAGTATTTTATTATTCTTCTTTTCTTCCTACATTTTAAAATGGATGGGATTAGATCCAGATTTAATCGTAAGAGGAAATTCATTTTTAGAAATCGTTGGTGCATTTATGTTCGTGCAAGCAATCATGATGACGATTTCGGCAACTTTACGTAGTTATGGTTTCACAAAAGATATGATGAAAGTCACTATTTTAATGAACATATTAAATGCAATCGGAAATTATTTTGTCATTTTTGGTCCTTTTGGATTACCAGTTCTTGGTGAAGCTGGAGTAGCATGGTCGACTTCAATTGCAAGGATCATTTGTACAATTTTAATTATTTATATTTTCATGAAAAGGATTGGCTTTATTTCGTTTAAAAAAGTCCTTCAATCTAAGCCGATTCAGCATTCGAAAAATTTATTTAAAATCGGCGTACCGGCAGCCGGAGAAAATATCTCTTATAATGCCTCTCAAATTGTTATTACGATCTTTATTACAATGATTGGCACTGAGGCTCTGACAACTAAGGTATATGCACAAAATATTATGATGTTTATTTTCTTATTTTCAGTAGCAATTGGGCAAGGTGAACAAATTATCATTGGTAGACTAGTAGGTGCCAGAGATTTAAAAACTGCATATGAACATTGTCTACGCAGTCTAAAATTAGGAATCTGTATTTCAACATTAATGGCCATTATTGCAGCCTTATTCTCTAAACCATTATTTTCAATCTTTACTGATAATGAACAAATTATCCATACAGGTACATTGCTTTTAATTTGCACTATTATTCTTGAACCTGGTCGTGCTTTCAATTTAATCGTCATCAGTTCTCTACGTGCAGCTGGAGACGTGAAATTCCCCGTCATGATGGGTATTATATCCATGTGGGGCATTAGCATTCCTGTCGCGTACATACTAGGAGTTCACTTTAACCTTGGACTAATAGGTGTATGGATTGCATTTATTGCTGATGAATGGATACGTGGATTACTCATGCTTTGGAGATGGCGTTCAAAAAAATGGGAATCTGCCTCATTCGTACAGAATGAATCAATAAGCGAAACCGTTCCTGCTTCAAGTTAATTATGATAAAAAAAGTAGAAATTGTATCATCTCAATTTCTACTTTTTTATGTTTTATTCTTCTTCTTTTAGTGATTGATCAAATGCAGCAGATACTTTTTCAAATTCTTCTTCTGTTTCAATATCAAAGAATTCGCCACTTTCTTCTACTCTTAAGAAGAAAACATCAATATCTTCTTCACTCTCTTGTTCCACATCTTCAACTAAGCCAACTGCTATGTATTCTACACCTTCAATGTCAATTGAACCTAGTACTTCATAGTCTTGTTCTTGATCATCTTCATAGCTTAATGTTAGGATTTCGCCTACTTCAATTTTTTCCATGGATTTTTGTCCTCATTTCTAGATTCATTTTACATAAAGTACATCTATTCTTTATGTTCCCTAAGTGTATCAGATTCATACGAAAAGCTTAAATTTTATTTAGCGATGCTACTTTTTGAATTCAATATAGTTCCCAACATTGTATTCCATTGTACTACTAACCGAATCCTTTGTTTGATAAGAAATTCTTATAAACGTATTCTCAAAAGCTCTTCTAATTTGTTCTTCAGTTACCCCTTTTGAATAAAACACAATTTCTCGATGAACCATTGAATTGTCTTTCATTTCATTATAATTCCCAAACCAATAACGTTCTCCATCAATCGAATTGATTCTCATTTTCCAAATAGGATGTTCTGGGATATTAATACTTCGATATGTAATATGTTTCGAAGTTTTCATTTCAAAATCAAAAACTAGCTTCTTAAAATCATGAATAGTAGGATTATTTAAATCCTTCGTACCTACTTCACTATATTCTTTTTTCGTTAACTCTCTAACTATTATGTGCATTTTTATTTTTGGTTCGTACGGTATATTACTACATGAAGATAATAAAACCAATTGAAAAAAAACGATCAAAGCAACGATTACTTTATTTATTTTTTTCAATATAAAACCTCCCTAATAAAATTTTTATTCAAAATCAATAATTTTTTAGCATTTTCTTTATTTCACAGTAATATCTTTATAAAAACAAAGATTGTTATGAATCTATGAGTTTAGTTTATTCATTTGGACAAGTTATAAATCTATAAATATTGATTCATTCTATATTTTAGGAGGATATATTAATGGCTAATTCAGTTTTGATTCAAGAAAAAACAGTCTCTAAAAAAACAAAATTCAATTTATTTTTTAACCGTTTCTCAAAATCAACTCTTCAAGAAAATTCTCCAACGGAAATATTACATAACGAACTCCGAAACTTACAAAAACAACTAGAATATAAAGAAATCAATTTTATCCATGCTGAACCAGAATATATTGATGTTGCTATCATGGAGCTTGAAGCGATTCGTTTAAAATATAGTATTACTGTAAGACAATTAAAAGACATTGTATCTCAAAAAGAACAAATAAATTATGAGGCATAAAACGGTAATCTTATTGATTGCTGTTTTTTCTATTTACTTTTAGGTTCTAATCAAACCATATAGGTAGAGGTTAGCCAGGTACTCCTATCTATCTTAGTTTCTATGAACCATTAAAATACGAAACTTCACTAAATGCAAAAAAACTTATGAATATTTAATGATGTTCTGTAAATAATCACCATTTATTTCATAAGTTGCATTATATTCTCTTCGTCCAGTAAAATTACACTTCATAAACATAATTCAAAAGCTGCATGTTTCCTTAATTGAGTAATTGATTTAGTTACTTTTTCTTTACCCATGTAGATTCTAATTCTATTTCAGATTCAATGATTAGATTAAATAGGGGACATCTAGTTTCAGTATCTTTTTTTAATTCTTGTATTTTTTTATTAGACTCTGGCGTATCAACTTCAGCATAAATGGTGATTGTTTCAAAAGATGGTCTCACTGAATCCTCGACTTCAATGACACGCGGATCTAATTGCGCTTCAACATTAAATTCAATTCCTTTTAGTTCGAAATTTATTTTTTTTGCTAGAATGTGTGCAAAATTATTTTGGCTTCCAGCTAATATTCCTAAAAAAGCATTCAGTGGATGCATCCCTTTATCTTCCCCACCAGCTTCAATTGACTCATCTAAATAAAATTGATGATTTCCAGCCATAAGTGATGTGGTCATTTTAATAGAATCTGCATTTATCTTATATTTTTTTAAAATCAATTACGTCACCTCATACTTAAATATAGACAAGCAGTAAAATTACTTGCAATTATTTAAAGGACTTACCCATATATCAATTTAACCATCGGATTAAAGAATTTAATCATAAGATTCGCTATTGTAAACGGTTTGTGTTCATGGACAACCGTTGTAAAGATTACAATTAATAGCACTATGACATTAATCAATAAATAATGTTGATGACCTTCATTTCTATTACCCTTTATTTCAAAAACTAGTGCTAAAATGCAGGCTATCAAAATAAGTAAGATTTTCATCTAGTTGATACTCCTTTTCTTACAAGCATAATGATGAAAATTAATACTGGTATTAACAGTTCATAAGATAATAATGAAAATAAAGGATAAACTCTACCTAAGTAATAAGACAACTCAGTTGAATTGTTAGTAGCGTAAAATGCTAAAGTAAACATTAATAAAGTCATTGGCAATACGATTGGCTTATAACTTTCAAGATTTAAAATCTGTTTTATAGCTAAAAGTGTACAGTAAAACCAAAATGAGATTTTTAAAGTCACTCCACCTACCCAAGCGAACATGATTAATACATCTAATCTTCTCCAAAAGTAATCAATCTCAATTAATTTTGCGACAGTATAGATTGGGAAATATTGATCTTTTGTTTCAAGTCCAAGAATACCAATCGTTATAACTGATAAGATTGTACTTAAAACTCCTACTAGTAAAAGAGAATAAATAATCACTTTTTTGATATTCCCTTTTTCTTCTTTTGGAAATAGTGGGAATATCATTGAAATGAGTATGACTTGATTCATCAAACTAGACGGAGATAAAGAGCCCTTTAATACCGGTTTCATTCCTTCTGCCATAATCGGCTTTAATGGAATCTCAAGTAAAGGGATTGCAGTTAGTATAATTGTCAGAAAGGAAATTAGAAGAAAAATCGTAATTAACACATTTGTTCTAGCTAATACTGTAATTCCCATTTTGAGAATGTAAACTACGATCAAAAAATAGGCAATATAAAAATTAACCGGTTTAGATTCCGGTAGAAAAATATTTAAAGTAATAGAACATCCTTGTTTGATTACTGTACTTAATGAAACCAAACAATAGATGACGAATCCAACACCTAATAATTTTCCAATTATCTTCCCAGTTACTTTTTCAAATATCCCAATTAATGTATCGTTTGGAAAGTACTTATATAAAAAAAATACAATCATTCCGAGCAGTAATGCGTGAAGTGTACTAATAACAATCGATATCCATCCATCAATTCCTGCTATTAAAACAACTGTACCAGGTACGATTAATAGACCTGTTCCAGCGATTTGTACAAATATAATAGAACTAAGTTGTAGTGTATTTAATCTAATTTGTTTCACAATACCCACCTCTAGTCATAAACTGCGCCAGTTTGAGTGATTCTTGTTACGAATTCTAAATTAACTTTTGCATCTTTAAATCGATTTGGATAATCAGCTTTGATTCTCTTCCATTGCTTTGGATGAGAACGATAGAGTAGATTCCCAAATCCAAAGTAATCTAAACCAATGTTTTGTGCGTATTTTATTGTATTTAATACCGTTTTAGTAATCTCTTGATTTAATTCATTTTCTAATTTTGTAATATTTTTTGGATTCTTTAAATCTAACATACATTGGTTCTCTGTTATCATTGCCTCATAATAACCAGAAATTTTAATATGTAATTTATTATCTTGTGCAAGTGACACGCTTGTTTTCTTATTTTTATTTTTTATACTATATGAAATTTTACTTTTCTTTGAAGAGGATTGATTGCAATTCAGAATCATTCGTGACCAATCATTCTCTAAATTATATAGCCCCCAACCCTTAGCAACTTCTCCGTCAATGGTTGTTACATATTTATCTTTGTTAAACACTGATAATCCATCAATTCTTGGATCGTCTCCACTTACTGAGATATGAGTAACTCTTAAGTTCGGATCTTCAAAATATAAATTTTGATATATTTTATGAATCGTACTTAATTCACCAGTACTAGTCAGCTTTGATGCGTCATTGGCAATATTTTTTAAATTTAAACCCGTAATACTTTCACTTTGCATTTTACTTAAAATTTCACTAGGCTTCTTTGCGATTAGGATCAATACGTCTTGTCTCATTTCAAGATTTCTTCTAAAAAAGTCCAACGTTCCTCTAATTCCATTTTTTGCAATATCTTCACTTAAAATGATGACAAAATTATGAGACCAATATGTTCGTTTCGGAAGAAATTCGTTAAATCTCTTATTTGCATCGTAAAGCGAAATGCCCGATACAGTTTTGGTTATTAGTTTAGGTTCCATATTTTTAACAGGCTTTAAATATTGTATGGTCAGGTTATAGTCTTGGTCTTTTGTATAATCTACCCCTACCGAATTTATTAAAGATATTTCATTCACTTCTCGTGTTACATTACATGAAGTCAAAAATAGTGTTATCAACATGAAAGATAAAATCATTCTTTTCATCTTACTGCTCACTCACTTTATAAACATTGTTCTTTTTTCGTTCCTGAGATCTCTTCGTATGGAAAGGAATAATAAGGTCTTTGACTTCTTTAAAACTAGAAAAAGAAAGATCAAAGAATGGAACACCAAAAGATGTTAAAGAAGTAATATGTACAATAATTGCTACCATACCAAGCATTAACCCAAATAAACCAAGATATGCAGTAGTAATCATTAAGCAAAACCTTAGTATTCTTAATGGAATTGCAAAGCTGTACTTTGGAATCGCAAAATTAGCTATACCTGTTAAGGCTACTACAATAACCATAGCAGGTGATGCAATACCCGCTTGAATCGCAGCGTCTCCGATTACAAGGCCACCTACAATTGATACTGCTGAACCTACTGGCTGTGGTAATCGAATTCCTGCCTCACGTAACAATTCAAAAAACAATTCCATTATGACTGCTTCGAAAAAACCGGAAAATGGGGTCCCTTCTTTTTGCATTGCAATTGCAATCGCAAATTCTGTAGGTAACATTTCAATATGAAATGAAGTAACACCGATATAAAAAGATGGCAAAAGAATCGAAATTAATAATGCCATGACTCTCACAACTCTTAATGTAGCCCCAAGCCAAAATCTCTCATAATAATCCTCTGATGTTTGAAGAAACATTTTTAAAGTTGACGGAACAATTAATGCACAAGGACTACCATCTACAATAATACAGATTCTACCTTCCATAACATCCGAAGCAACCTTATCAGGACGCTCAGTCGTGACGATTTGAGGAAACAAAGAAAATGGATGTTCTTCTAAAAATCTCTCAATCGTTCCAGAATCATGTGTATTTTCAATATGTATTTCATCTATTCGATCTAAAACCTTCTGAAGTATTCCTAATGAAACCTTATTATCCATGTAAACTACTGCAACACATGTTTGTGATTCAGAACCAACTTTTTTAAATCTAATCTTTAAGTTTGGACTAGGTATTCTTGAGCGCACAAGAGCCAAATTTGTACGAATTACCTCAACAAATCCTTCTTTAGGGCCCCTGATTACTACCTCGGATTGTGGCTCTGAAACCGTTCTAAAGTTTTTACTAGAGAAGCAAACTAAGCCTGCCTTATTACTGTTTGGAAATAGAATTACGCAATATCCATAAAATAAATTAGAAATGATATCCTCTATCGTATCTAGAAAAAATATTGATGTAGGTGGGAAAACATTACTTAAGATAGACTCATCAACCATTTTCCCTTTGCTAGGATAATTTTGAATGACTTTTTCGAAAAGAGTTTCAAAGATTAACAATTCATTAATTATATTTTCACAAAAGATAAATACAATCTCGTTACCTTCGATATTGTATGGATTCAAAATACGAAACTCAATATCTTCACAGTGGGAAAGACGCTGCTGGAAAAATTTAAAATTTTCATTTACTGAATTGCTTAGTTTATCCATTTATCTCCACCATCTTATACAATTAAATTAATGTATTTGTTTCTCATATATATTGTTCCTAAAAAGCAGATTTATTCATAATTAGGTTATAAGACACCCTATATTCATTATCACTTACTATTTGTAGAAATTTTTGTGAACTGTAAAAGTAAAAAAGTTATGTAGAATAATGAAAATAACCTTATCCTTCTCTATAATGAAATAAGGTTATTTTCATTATTATTAATAGATAACGAATTGTTATGATGAAACACGCTTGACATTCTACCTACTAGTAGATAAAATCATCAATGTGAGGTGATAAAGTAAATGAGTCGTTCAAATGAAATAATATCCTCTGCTCATCAATTGATTTTAGAAAGGGGGTACAGTGGATTTAGTTATGCAGATATCGCGGAACAAATCGGTATAAAGAAGGCATCTATTCATTACTATTTTCCATCAAAAGCAAATTTAACACAGCAAGTTATAATTAACTATCGAAATGTGATTCAAAGTAATATGCGATTACTGAATTCAATCCCAGATCCTAAGGATCGAGTAAAAGAGTTCATTCTTTTTTGGGATAAGTGTTTAGCTAAAAATCCTAGAGATATATGTCTTTGTGCCATATTAATTTCTGAGATTCCTATTTTACCCCAAGAAGTTCAAGATGAGATACAGGCTCACTTTACAGAACTAAAGGAATGGCTTATTAGTACATTTGAAAGTTACGGAAATAATGATAAGAATGATTCAATAGAGAGAGCAAACTTATTGTTAGCCGGTATTCATGGTGGAATGCTTACATCAAGGATATTTAACGATTCAAATAACTTTCATTCTATAAAAAATAAATTAATAAAATTAGCTACAACCTAATTTTTTTTTGAATAAATTCTACCTACTAGTAGATAAATATAAGGAGTGTTCTTAATGACTAAACCAACAATAATATTCATTCATGGTGCATTTGTGACACCAGAAAGTTTTAAGAAAATCGAAAATTATTTTACTGATAGAGGTTTTAATACGATCACGCCACCATGGCCATTTCATGATAATTCCAAAAAAAATGATAGAAAAAACGCATCAAAGGAGCTTGGAAATTTAGGTTTAAACGATTTAATTGAACATTATTCAAAAATCATTAAATCACTTCCAGAAAAACCTATTATCATTGGTCATTCTTTCGGTGGAATGTTAACTCAGTTATTAATGGATCGTAATTTAGGTCAGCTAGGAATAGCAATTAGTCCGGCAGGAACAAAAGGAATTTTCGGTGCTGCTTATCCAACTACTGCAATAGCAACTACCCGTATATTCTCTTTCCCATGGTTAAAAACGATTAAATTGTCATTGCCAGAGTTTAAATATGCTTTTGTTAACGGTCTTCCTGAAAAAGAACAAATTGATGCTTATGATAAACATGTTGTACCGGAAACGACAAAGATTTTCTTTGAATCTGCTGCTTCTGCATTTAAATCGAACACCCCTGCTGCTGTGAATTATAATAATGGAAATAGAGGTCCACTATTAATGATTGCTGCTGAAAAAGATCGTCTCGTTACAGCAAAACAAATTAAAAAGAATTTTAGTTTTTACAAACAAAACTCAGGGGCTATTACTGAATACAAAGAATTTCCAAATCGCAATCATTGGATCATTGCCCAAGACGGTTGGGAAGAAGTTGCTGATTATATAAATAACTGGATTAAAGTAAATATCTAAAGAAAAAACGATAACACTTTTCATAATAAGTGTTATCGTTTTTCTCTTTCACTAAATATCCAACTTCTATACAGATACTTTCACCAATTCAATCGTTTGAAGGATTAAACTTTCTGTGTTTTTATATTTTATTTTTCATTCACTTTAAAATCAATTGGCGAGCTAATGTTATAGTCAATTTCAACATTTTTACCATTCTTAACTGTTTCTACATAAAATTCTGCACTACCGTTAAGGATATAGTAACCATAGGGCAAGCGTTTTGTATCCATGATTTTTTTCATAAAATCTACATATTCTTTCGGGTCATCACTACTATAGCCCCCACTTCCTACTATGTATTCTTCTCGAAAAGGTTTTCCCTTTACAATAGTTGTTTTCACTGATGGTAGATTCATAATATACCCGATATCATAATTTTTCGTTCTCTCTTTCAGATTAAAATAAAACGGTGATTCTCCATGATAAACATAATAGCAAACAACACTGTTAATAAAATACATAACTTTTTCATACAGTACCCCCTCGGCAATTCTTGATAGGTTGTATTAAAATGAATGGTTCTGTTAAAAAAGATGGTTGATTTCATAACAGAGCCAATAATAAAATATTTAGACTAATCAATTTCTAGTTTTAGCAGATTCGATTTCATTCAAAAGGTACTTTCAACCTATTAATACAAGGTCAAAATAAAAAAACACTTTTGGAAAAGTGTTTTTCGCTAAATAATTATGAACTTATCTCATATCTTGTTTGATAATTTTTACGTCTTTTCGCAAATGAAACAACTAATGTTAAGCATGGCAGTATCCATAAAAATATCGCATATGGTATATAGTCAAACAAATCCATATTTACAACAGTGCTACTCATAATAGCAAGTACATTCCATGGGATCATTGCTGGAAAAAGCAAAGTTGTATCGCTCATTATTCGTGCCAGTTCTTCTTTACTATATTTAGTTGACCAATGAGAAAGGAATGAACGACCAGTCAGAATAATTGGCATCGTTTGATTTCCGGCTATTATACAAATAAACAGAGATGCAATAACAGTTTTAAAAGAATCAGACATCATAGATGTTGATGATAAGAGCCATTTATCCAAGATGGGTTGAATTACATTTAATTCTTCCAATAATGCATTATAAACACCAGCGATTGCAATAAACAGAAGTAAGCTATACATATGAATTAGACCTCCGCCTAATCCTTCAATGCCATACCAAAGTGCATGTATAATATCTGAAAAAGAAATATTTCCATGAAAAATAGCTATGAAACTACTAGATAAAATACTTATAACGTATGAAGCGATAATGTTTAATCTTAATAAAACAAGCAAGACTAACAGAACCGGCGGGATAAAATGAATGAATGCGATCTCTTGTACGTACTCTAGTTCATTATGTATGACTGAAAGATTACTTCCATACTTAATATCCATCATGCTAAAAAACAACCCCGTCACTAAGATTGCTAAGATGGAAGTTAAAAGCATTGCTTTGCCTTGTTTTTTTACAGTTGTTTCTAATATATTGGCTAATAGTTGATGCGCACTTGAAAATGGTGAAGTTCGGTCTCCAACAAACGCTCCTGAAATAACAGCACCGGCTGTAATTTCTAATGGTATATGTAATAAAATTGCAGTACTCATTAACGGTACACCTAAAGCGCTTAATGTTCCGATTGATGAACCAAGTATCATTGAAAAAATCATTGTTGTAAGAAAACAAAAGACAAAAAAATGATGCGGATTAATAGCTTGTAAAGTAACAGAAACCATCGAGTTAATTGTTCCAGACAAAAACCAAGAGGGCAGCAAAAAGCTAATTAAAAATAAAATCATTAATACAATTTTTACTTTTCCAATTCCTTTATACCCTATCTTCAACATAAGCTTAACATCATAACCTTTTTTTAAGCTTAAAAATATTATGAAAAAAAGCCCTGGCAAAATGCCAAATACGAGTGAAAAATGTAATATAACCGAAGTAATAATTCCTAATAACGTAATAAAAATAAGTAAACTAGCTTGCCTTACAGAGTGTTGCTCCATTCTGTCTCCTTCTTTCAAAAAATCTTGATTCCTTTATTATAATGATAGAAATGAATGATTGTAAATTTTACAAGGATTAAAATTCAATTAAAAAGCACTACTTCTAGCTTTTTGAAGTAATGCTTCTATGTTCTTATGCGAAAACTAAAAACAAAATAAGAAAGATAAAATAACCGACATGTAGAAATAGAAAAACGACCACGCTCTTAATTTTTCTATGCAGTAACATGTACTTCAATACTAAACAATGTCCAAAAAGGATTAATACTGATCCAACCCATCCATAAATAAATGCTTGTAATAAATAAAAATTCATTCCGAATTTTTCACTATTTCTTGTTAATGCCTCACGCAAAAAAGCTATAATATAAAATACTGACCAATAGTTAAAAAAAGCTACAATCACTAGCGAAAAAAGAATGGCTTGTGAATAATGTCCGATCAACCATTTGAAAATCCTTCTTGCCCATCCATTTATCGCTCCAGTTTTTTTGATCAATACAATCACTTCCTTTAAGCCTTAGCAAAGTTGTATTATGGATTCCATTGAACAAAAAACTTATCTTTTCGACTGATTAACGTAAGTTATTAATCTATCAATTTTTAATATTATGATTCATTTATTATCATTACGTAACTTTTAATAAAACTTAGACCCAACTTCTAAATTATATGTACTTAATATTGCACCATTCGATGTAATGAAAAATTTTTTTACAATGCTTTTCTCTAAAAGATTGTTTCTTTGGATATAAAATGACAAAAACACAAGTTGAATACACAGAAGATGCGAGTCTTCTTTGGGAGTTGCGGGAAGGGTAGACTCCGCAGGGAGGTCAACAGGATGTCGGACATACTTGCTTTTCGACAGGACAAGATGGTTTTAGCATGCCTACCATTCTTAGCTCACGCCCCGCTGAAAGGAAACATCCTGGAGTTGTAATCAACTAACACATACTTAAAATTAAAACAATGTATACGAAAGCACATAATTGTTAACAAAAAAACCATCCTATTTAAAGGAGGTGTGATGATGTCAGAACCAATACAACCTGGAAACAAGAAGCTACCTGATTTTAATGAATTGAATGATCGTTTGATCGTGGAGCCTTCTAATACTGGGCCAACATTAGTCATAAAAACCAATTTAGATCCAAAAGACTCAACTACGGATAATCCATATTATCAACATGAGTCAAAATCAAGTAAGAAGCAATTTGAAGATTATTTTGAACAGTAAAGTTAAAAATAAGCTGGCTACCAGCTTATTTTTTTTGACTAGATAAAATTGAATCAATTCAGGTATAACGCACATACTAAGAAAAATATGGGAATTTTATGGGCATTTAATATTTAGAATTCAATTAATTTTGCTCGTAGAATTAGGAGGGATAGAAATTGAGGACAGAAGAAAGACTTTCAATTTTCGCATTAGGTGGTGTAAATGAAATTGGAAAAAATATGTATGCCATTCAATATGCAGATGAAATACTCATTATTGATTGTGGCGGGAAATTTCCCGATGAGAGTTTATTAGGCATTGATCTGATTATTCCAGATATAACGTATCTACACCAGAATAAAGAAAAAATAAAAGGATTAATTGTCACACATGGACATGAGGATCATATTGGTGGCATTCCATACATATTAAAGCAATTGAATTTACCAATCTATGCTTCACGATTAACACTTGGATTAATTGAGATTAAATTAAGAGAACATGGACTCCTAGGTGATACAGAATTACATATTATTCAATCTGATACTGAACTTCAATTTAATGAAATTGGTGTAACTTTTTTCAAAACAAATCATAGTATCCCTGATTGCCTCGGTATTGTATTTCATACCCCTGAGGGAGTTGTTGTTCATACTGGTGACTTTAAGTTCGACTTAACTCCAGTTAATAATCAATATCCAGATATTCATAAAATGGCTGACATCGGAAGTAAAGGCGTATTACTATTGTTATCTGAAAGTACTAACGCGGAACGACCAGGCTCAACTCCATCAGAACGTATGGTTGGCGAACATATTGAAGAAGCATTTCATAGAGCAAAAAGAAAAGTCATTATCTCTACTTTTGCCTCAAATGTTCATCGTGTTCAGCAAATTGTTGACGCCTCAATAAAGACGAATAGAAAGCTTGCCTTATTAGGAAGAAGCATGGTAAATGTAGTAACAGTTGCAATGGAAAAAGACTATTTGAGAATTCCTGAAGGTATGCTAATAGATACGCAAGAAATTCATCGTCTTCCACCAGAAAACGTTACGATTCTTTGTACAGGAAGCCAAGGTGAGCCTCTCGCTGCACTTGCTCGATTAGCAAGCTCCAGTTATCGAGATGTAGAAGTCTACCCTGAAGATACTGTTATTTTCGCAGCATCA
This sequence comes from Gottfriedia sp. ABJ_BB2_2, assembly GCF_055484705.1. Taxonomy (NCBI): domain Bacteria; kingdom Bacillati; phylum Bacillota; class Bacilli; order Caryophanales; family Bacillaceae; genus Gottfriedia; species Gottfriedia sp. ABJ_BB2_2. Next base: position 103,389 of record NZ_JBVFKR010000006.1, on the reverse strand, counting down.
CCTATTCCGGGTAATGAACGAAATGTATCTCGAATCATTGATAATTTTTACGCGCTTGGTGCAAATGTAATTTATGGATCGGGTAGTTCAACTGGTATGCATGTTTCAGGCCATGCATATCAAGAAGAGTTAAAACTAATGCTTACACTAATGAAACCAAAGTACTTTATTCCAATACATGGTGAATTTAGAATGCTTCATCATCATAGTGCATTAGCAGAATCAGTTGGAGTAGAGAAGTCGAATATTTTTATCATCAAAAATGGCGATGTAGTAGATATCCAAAATTCTGTCGCATCCCAAACTAGAAAAATTCCTTCTGGTAATATTTATGTGGATGGAATGGGCATTGGAGATGTGGGGAATATTGTCCTCAGAGACCGTAAGCAATTGTCTGAAGACGGAATGCTAGTTATCGTGATTACCATTAGTAAAGCTGAGAAGAAAATCATCTCTGGTCCAGATACAATCTCGCGTGGCTTTGTATACGCTCGTGATTCTGAAACCCTTATTAGAGAGGTTAATAAGCTCGCAACTGATACTGTAAATGACTTATTGGATGCCAATACACTTCAATGGAATGTGATGAAACAAAATATGAAAAGATCAATTGGACAATTTTTATTTACAAAAACGAAGAGAAAACCAATGATTCTTCCAATCATTATTGAAATATAAAAAAAACTCCCTTAGACTTATTCGTTTAAGGGAGTTTTAGTTTTTATGTTCTTTTAACTTAGATATAACTTCTATTAAGGTTAGATTCTCTTGTTTAAAATAATCATTCATTGGGCAGCTTGTGCTTGCTAAACGATTTAAAACAAATGGTATTGTAAATGTTTCAATTTTTAAATCCTCTGTTATTTCATCCCAATAAAGTGGAGTGGCAACTGTAGCTCCCTCTCTCCCTCTTGCTGAATAGGGACAAATGATTGTTTTACCTTTAGCATGCTGTACATAATCAATATATAGTCGTGTTCCCCGATTTTTTTTAAATCGTTCAATTGTAAACTCATCGGGAAATTTCTCAATTAAATAATTTGCAATAAAACTTGTAAAAATCCTCGTTTCATCATAAGTTAATGAATGTTGTTTGATTGGGATATGAATTTGAATCCCTTTACTCCCAGATACTTTTGGATAGCTTTTAATCTGAAATGATTCAAAAATTGGTCTCATTTCCATTGCTGCTTTGATCGCTAAAGGAAATGCCGCTTTATCTGGTGGGTCTAAATCAAAAACAATTTCAGTAGGATGATTACTTTCAAAAGTTTGAAAGGGAATGTGAAATTCAATTGCTAGTTGATTTCCTAACCAAAGAAGCGTCGATACATCATTACAAATAATATAATTATTCCCTTCTTGCTCTTTTGTTACGATAAAGCTTGGTGCATAATCTGGGCTATTTTTTTGGAAAAAGGATTCCCCTTGTACACCATGCGGATACCTGATAGTAGTTAACAATTTATTCTTTAAAAATGGAAGCATATATGGTGAAATTTGGGCTAAGTATGAAAGATAGGCCTCCTTTGATAGATGAGGTTCACTCCAAATTGTCTTGTCACGACTTGTCATCGCTAACTCATCGTCTAGAGGCATATTTTTTAAAATTAAATGATCCCAGGTACAATCCTCAAAAGAATTCTGTAGCTGAAATGATGTAAATGAAGGATCGATTAAACGATCATTTTCAAGCCCTTTAAATGCCAGTTCAATACAGATCCCTGGTTCAACAAATATCGTTTTATTTTCGATATTTTTCTGATTATCAATAATGGCTTTTTTCAAAATTTCTTTTTCATTTTGATTTAGTCCATTTGCAAACGATCCAATTTCGATCATTTCATTTTGTTTTTTGATTCCTGCTATAAAATGTTCCTTGTCTGTTTGAAAACCTAAAATAAAGAAATAACCACTATAAATAGGGTCTTTATTTTTATGGAATGGCTCTAATAAATGTGTATGATTCATCATGTAACTTCCTTTAATTTGTGAGCTTGCATGTTTTTGGATCTTGGTTAACAAAAGCTTGGATACTTGGTTGACGTAAAGAGTGTCCTTCTGTCCATTCGATAAATTGTACCTTTACCGTTAATAATGGATTTAGCCACTGAATTTCTTTCACCCGCTTAGGCTGATTCGAAAACGGATTTTTTTCAATTTTTATTGCTTCAATGATTTTCGTTAGCTCTTTCCATTCAGCATGAGTCAATTTCCCTGTTCCGACATGTCCGATATACCAAAAGCGATCCGCATCATCATACAATCCAACTAAAATAGAATTAACAATTCCTGACCGATATGTAACTCCACCAATGACAGCAATAATATCTTTATAATTTTTTATTTTTTGCCAATCACTATTTTTTCCATCGATGATATATCGACTATTGAGGTTTTTACAAACAATCCCTTCTAAAGCATGTTGTTTTGAGACCTCAAATAATGCTTGATTATCGTTGTTGATTGGTACGACTTGAATGTGCTTATTTGGTTTAATGACTGAAGAAAGTAACTCCCATCTTTCCTTCAGGGTCTTATCGTTAACCCATTCGCCGTTATAGTACACAATATCAAAAATCATATAATAAATTGGCACAGCTTCCATAACAAACTTCACTCGATCTAACCGTCTAATTCCATCCCTACGCATAACCTCATGAAAAGAAGGATTACCATTTTGATCTAGCGCAATGACTTCCCCATCTAAAATAATTGAATCAGCATTTGTATACGATCGAATATTTGTTAACTCTGGAAAAATATTTGTTCTTTCATTGTGTTTGCGATTATAAAGTTTCGTTTCCTCACCATTCCAATAAGTTAAGATTCTAACTCCATCCCATTTAATTTGTGATATCCACTCTTGACCTTCTGGAACATTATTTGAAGAGACTGGTTCAAATGGATAAATTGGATTGAGCTCCATTTAACTTGTAGCCTTCTTTGGTGCTCGCGTTTTTTTCGGTGCCGGAGTTTTCGGAGTAGCTTGTCCTTTCGTTCGATCAATACTAGCTTGTAATGCAGACATAAGATCAACAACATTTTTTTGTTCCGCCGCAGGCTGTTCTTGTTCAGTAGCAATGAAATCATTACTTTGTACTTTTTGATTAATTAACTGTTCTAAAGCTGTTCTATAAGTGTCAGTATAATTCTCCGGATTAAATGTTGTTGTTAATTGCTCCACTAACATCATACCTGCTTGGAGTTCTCGCTCAGATAAACCTGCTTTTTCAGGTACACCACCAGGAATTCCTTCAATTGCTCTAATTTCGTCCGGAAAATGTAAAGTTTCCAAAATGATTGAATTTTTATATGGACGAATAGCGGACAAATGTTGTTTACTTCGAATGGTTATTTTTGCAAGGCCAATCTTCTTACTTTTTTTCAATATTTCTGAAAGTAGAGCATAAGCTTTTGCTCCTCCCGAGTCGGGGCCAATATAATATGTTTTGTCAAAATAGACCGGGTCAATATCAGCCAACTTAACAAAGTCAATGATCGAAACTGTTTTTAATTCAAATTCTTCTTTTAGCTTATTTATTTCCTCTTCTTTAATTTCAACAACTCTACCATTAGGTGTTTCAAATACTTTAATAATTTCATCAGAAGTCACATCGTCATCACAACTTGCTACCTTCTTATATGAAATAGGCGTTTTACAATCTTTATGATACTGTCTAAACTTCAAATCCTTATCTTCCACAGCTGAAAATAGCTTCACTGGAATTGTAACTAATCCCATACTGATCGTGCCTTTCCATACGGTATGCATATCTTCACACCCCTTTTCATTTTTCTATTATCTTTTGTTAAATGCAATCGTTTAATTCAATAAGTCGATTAGTATAAATTAATGTTTTAAAAGGAGAATACAAAATGAAAGCTTAAAGAATAGGAAGTGAATAGTATTCAATGGAAAAGGAGAACACTGAATTAGCAACAAGCAATTTTCATTATATGCCCATCACATCTGTATCTAGTGGAAAAGGAGAATCACTTACAGCTGATTTATTTTATGAAACTATCCAAATCGTTAATATTTGTCTATTTGGTAATCCTGATGTTTCAAATGAATGGGTTTTAATCGATACGGGAATGCCAAAGTCAGCCGCGAAAATTAAAGAACTTGCTGAAGAAAGATTTGGTAAAAATCATATACCAAAAGCTATTATTTTAACACATGGACACTTTGATCATGTTGGAGCTGTCACTGAACTTGTCAACGAGTGGAATGTTCCTGTTTATGCCCATTCATTAGAATTACCCTTTTTAACAGGTGAAACAAATTATCCTGAACCTGATGGATCAGTGGAAGGTGGACTGATTGCAAAAATCTCACCTCTATTTCCAAATGAAGCAATAAATTTAAAGAATTATGTACATGCTTTACCTGAAAATGGTGAAGTTCCACATATGCCAGGTTGGAAATGGATTCATACTCCTGGTCATACACCTGGACATGTCTCATTTTTTAGAGAAGAGGATAAATTCCTAATTGCTGGTGATGCTTTTGTTACTGTTAGGCAAGATGAATTATACAATGTGCTCATTCAAAAGCAAGAATTGAATGGACCACCTAGATACTTTACTACAAATTGGATAGATGCTTGGAATTCGATTAAAAAACTTGAGACATTAAAACCAAAAATTGCAATAACTGGGCATGGTTCACCTATGTTTGGCAAAGAGCTTGAAACAAATTTACATAATTTAGTGGTAAATTTTGAAAGTATAGCAAAGCCAGATTATGGCCGTTACGTTTAATGAAAAAACTCCCTAAATGGGAGTTTTTTTAAAATAGATTTACTTTTTTAGCTATTCAAATCATATAAACCAGAAGCATGTTCATTTGGCATATCTGGTAATTCAGGTACTGGGAATCCTTCAGGTGGATTCGTAACAATTAATTCCCCACCATTTCTACTTGGTGTTTGTCCATTGAATATTTCTCCGATACGAGTTTGATCAAGTCTGAAATTGAATTGTGCATTATGATAACCCATTTCAACATACTTTCGACACTCAGGATACTTATTTATATCATAATTCGGGACTGGGAATAATTTACCCCAGTTTACTCCAAGTGTTTCCAATGCTTTTGCAAATGCGTTTTGATGCGCATTATCACGTACAATTAAAAAGCCTAAAGTTTCCCTTAGTGTTTGGTTTGAACTCATTTCATAAATTCTTGTTTTTTCTAAGACTCCCGTTGATTCAACAATGAGGTTATTTAATAAATCTGCAATTAAATTTCCGTGACTATACACCCATGAGCCATTCCAAGGATTCCCACCTGCATCTACCGGTAAAGAAGCTTGAGCACCTGAAATAAAGTGGTGAGGATTAGCATGTTTAACAGCTTCATCAAGCGGTGCACCATCTTGTCCTGCATTTCCTGGAGTTGATAAGCCAGCACCGTTTAATAGTTGATTGATTGTATTTTGAACAAGTTCAACATGACTAATCTCCTCTAAAAATACACCTCTGATTAAATCACGATACTGCTTTGCTTTCCCTCTAAAATTTGAACTTTGAAAAAAGTATTGCATCATTGTTCTCATTTCACCGAATTGTCCACCTAATGTTTCTTGAAGTACTTTTGCCGCTGCTGGATCTGGTTTATCTGGTTTAATGATATTGATTAATTCCTCTTTGTAATAGTACATCTATATGTTAACCTCTATTCCTAATAAATTTTAATAACAAAATTATGATGTGTAGAATAGGCTTATTTATCCGAGTAATTAATGGGAATTAATTTGTAAGAAGGAATAGTTAAGCTGTTTGTGATTTTGAAGCTAAGGGTAGAATAATTGAAGAAAATACTGCTTAAAGGATGATTGATTTTGAATAGAGAAAATACTTCTGAATATAGAAAGCAAAATTTCTGGTCAGGAATACTGTTTGGACTTGGTATGGTTGCATTCATTGATGAAACGGCATTTCACCAGCTACTACATTGGCATCATTTTTATGACAAATCAACAACGTCCATCGGTCTTATTTCAGATGGATTGTTTCATGCATTTAGTTGGTTTTCTACAATTTGGTCATTATTTCTACTTGCAGATTTACGTAGAAAAAGAGCATTTTGGCTTAAACGGTGGATTGGCGGACTATTTCTAGGAGCAGGTCTTTTTCAACTTTATGACGGGACTGTACAACATAAATTCATGAAGCTGCACCAAATTCGTTATCATGTTGATATACTCCCATATGATATAACTTGGAATATGTCTGCTTTGATTATGGTCATAATTGGTTTTGTAATTGTGCTTAAAACTAGAAATTTTGAAACTATGGTTAAAAATGAAACATAACCATTTAGTGCATTCGCAATTTAATTATTTTGAGCTAATCCTTATGATTGGATTATTGTTTATGTTATTCATTTACTGTTTTGCAGCATTTTTCGGTAGAACACGGTATAAAAAATGGCCAAAAAATCGTTTTATCTATTGGTTTTTAGGCTTAGCATGTATCGCAATTGCGTTAGTTGGGCCAATTGCACATTCCTCGCATTTTAATTTCGTTTCACATATGTATGCTCATTTATTGTTAGGAATGCTTGCACCATTACTTATTGCCCTTTCTTTTCCTCTCACACTTTTATTACGTTCAATCAAAGTACAGCATGCACGTTTCATAACCCGAATGTTAAACAGTAAAATGATTGGTTTTTTAAGTAACCCGGTCACTGCATCACTACTCAATATTGGAGGTTTGTGGATTCTGTATACTACCAATTTATATAGTTTGATGCATCAATATAAGCTAATACATCTTTTTGTACATTTTCATATTTTTCTAGCTGGGTATTTATTTACGATTTCAATGATTTATTTTGATCCAACATCACATCGCTATCCTTTCTCTTATCGTTCAATTTGCATGATATTGGCTTTAGCGGGTCATGATATTTTATCAAAATTTATTTTCGCCCATCCTCCTTATCAAGTACCAATTGAACAATCGAAAGCTGGTAGTAAGGTTATGTATTATGGTGGAGATATAATTGATTTACTGATTATTTTTATCCTTTGCCTTCAATGGTATAAAACGTCAAACCAAAGAGTTTTAGTCATAAAAGGCCAACCGTCTTAATGGTCAGATTTGGTATAAATAATTCCTCCTATAGTAACAAAAAGTAATACTACATTCCTAAAGGAGGACTTGTATGAACAGAATTTTATTAACACTAACTACTCTAATGCTCACATTATTATTATCGATAAATGCATTTGCAGCTTCAGATTCAACAAATTTAGATCAAAGCTACGAAAAAAACAACAAACGTATCAATAGAGACTTTGATCATGATTTCTATGATCCAAATCATGTAATGGATGACAAAGATAACATTTTAAATAACACAAAAAATGAATTTAACGATATGAAAAATGATGTGAATCGTAATGTTGATGAGTTGAATAATGGAACAATGAATAACAATGGTACATCAGATACAAATCGTTATTACGAAAGAACTGTTACACCAAAACCAGTTGGAAATACATTAAATCCAGCAGACGATGATGTTCATATGAATTATGGTTGGTTAGGATTTCTTGCGCTTGCAGCATTACTTGGATTAATTGCATATTTTATGTTCCGAAGAAAAGAAAGAGTAGATTGATGAGTAAAACCTTATTGGATGAGCCCAATAAGGTTTTTTTAACAAATTATAAAAGTTTTACATTTTCAAAATGCTCAACTGTCGGAAATGGATCATAGAAATGATGTAATAATTTCCTCCATTCCTGATATTCTGGAGATTCTCTAAATCCAATAGTATGGTCTTCCAACGTATTCCATTTAACTAATAGAATATATTTTCCTTTCACTTCGATACATTTTTGCAATTCATGTCCTAAATACCCATTCATAGAAGAAATTAGATGGGATGCTTTTTTGAATGCCACTTCATAATCTTCTTCCATCCCAGGTTTAACCATCAATATACAGGCTTCTAAAATCATGTCATTTCTCCTTTAACGAATATCAAAGTAAAGTTAATTTTTTTGAATGAAATCTTTATAAGAACTAATTTTCTTCTCCAACATCTTGTTTGTTTCTTCTAAGGTTTTCAGCTGATTTTCAATCGAGGTTTTATGTTCTTCTAACAACTTTAATCTTGCTAGAGAAGTTTGTTCTCCTTGGGTAAACAAATGAGCATATTCTTTAATTTTCGATATTGGCATTTGTGTTTCCTTTAATTTTAGAACAAATTGTAACCATTGGACGTGGTTTGTATCATATATTCTTTCTCCATTTTCATTTCGATCAGGAAGAATGATTTTTTCCTTTTCATAATAACGCAGTGTATGTGCACTTATTCCTAGCTTTTGAGATACTTCACCTATTGAATACACAAAAAACCTCCCATATTTAAATAAACCTCAAAAAATGATTTATTGACTTAGAGTTTACTCTAACCAGTATAATAAATCCGTATTCGCCAGACAATCAATTATATATAAAATTTTAGGAGGAAATAATATGAAAAAATATACAGTCATTACAGGAGCTAGTTCAGGAATTGGATATGAAACTGCTCTTGCGTTTGCAAAGCGTGGAAAAAACTTAGTGATTGTTGCTCGTCGTACTGAAGAATTGGAGAAATTAAAATTAGAAATTAAAAAAATGAATGCTGACTTAGATGTAATCATACATCCTACAGACTTATCTATCTCTAAAAATGCGTACAATCTATATGAAAGTCTAAAGAATTTAGAAATAGAAACATGGATTAATAATGCTGGATTTGGAAACTTTGCATCAATTGGTGATCAAAATTTAAACAAAATTGAATCCATGCTCCATTTAAATATTGAAGCATTGACAATTCTATCATCACTTTTTGTTCGCGATTATAGTGCCGTTGAGGGTACGCAGATCATTAATGTTTCATCTGGTGGAGGATACACAATTGTTGGCGATGCCGTTACTTATTGTGCTACTAAATTTTATGTAAGTGCATTTACTGAAGGACTATCTCATGAATTAAAGAGAAACGGCGCAAAAATGCAAGCTAAAGTATTAGCCCCTGCAGCAACTGAAACTGAATTCGCAAAAGTTTCCTATGATTTAGACCATGACGTTAACTACGAAGGGCTAATACCTAGATACCATACTGCAAAAGAAATGGCTGGGTTTATGCTTGATTTATATGATAGCGAAAAAGTCGTTGGGCTAGTGGATGGTATATCGTACGAATTCCAATTAAAGGATCCTATCTATCCACATGTTGTGAGAATGAGAGACTAAATATAACAAGCTCAGAGTAACTTGCTCTGAGCTTTTATTTTCAGTTATGAACAATAAGATTTCTTCCAACTAAATTTGCTGAAATAGGTTGTATCCCTAACTCCCTTGCCCATATTGATAATTGACCAATATGATGGATTTCATGAGCAATAATATGCCTCACAATTTCACCTTGTGTAAATTCATTTTTTGACCATGAGGCTCTTACTGGTGTATGCTCCATTTTACTCGACCATGATTGAAAAAATTGCTTACATTCCATTTGTAGCTCATTTGATAAATCTCTTACACTTTCTACTGTTTTATATTTATCAAAATCGAATTCTACATCTGGTTTTCCTTGAATACATCTGATCCAGCTGTACTCAACATCTACAATGTGAAGTAGTGTATGAAGAATATTACCGATTCCACCAATTCGCTCTTTTAGCAATTCTTCTTTTGGTAAGGTTTCACACAAATCCAACCACTCATTTCTTACTTGCCAATTATATTCAAAAAATGTAATCATTTGAATCCTCCATTCATCTAAAGTGGATTACCTGAGGCAACATGCCAATGTAGATGTTTAGAATCTTGGTAATTTCCTAAATTTGTTAAAACTCTACATGCCCCAGCATCTGAATTCACTTTTCCCGCTACAATTTTAATAACACTTAGCATTTCTAGTAACAAATCTTGATCCTCTTCTTCTATCGTCAACAAGGAAGAAATATGTTTTTTTGGTATGACCACAATATGTATTGGATAAAAAGGCCTTGTATGATGATAAGCTAATACTCTCTCTGTCTCGTGAACAATGTTTACTTTAGTTTTACCACTTAATACTTCCTCACAATAAAAATCATTTCCGATCATAATCACCTCACTTCTAAAAGATGTCTACACAGGATATTTCTTTCTATTTAAGAAAATACCTCCATTGACATTCATTTTAGAAGTTCATTAAAAATTCTTTCCTAAAATAAATCCCTTCGGAAAAAAAGTTACATGCTTCGTCCGACAAGCTCAGAACACAATAAAAAACCCACCTATGAATAACATAAATGGGTTTAAAAGTCTTATAATTTTTCGTAAGCCGCTTGATACTTCTGAATATCTCCTGCGCCCATAAAAATTAATACACTGTTTTTATGGTTTTGAAGATCGGCAATGTTATCATCAGTTAAAAGTTGAGCACCTTTAATTTTACTTGAAAGGTCTTCAATTGTTAACGTCCCTTTTTCTTCTCTAGCAGAACCAAAAATATCGCATAAATAAACTTTATCTGCTTTTTCTAAAGTTCCAGCAAACTCAGCTAAAAATTTGCTAGTACGTGTAAATGTATGTGGTTGGAATACCGCAACAATTTCCCTATCAGGAAATTTTTGACGTGCTGCTTGAATCGTAGCTTGGATTTCAGTTGGGTGATGTGCATAATCATCGATTAGCACTTGATCCCCGAATCTTTTTTCGCTAAAGCGACGTTTTACTCCACCGTACGTTAATAATCTAGCTTTAATAATTTCCACTTCTATCTCTTCATAATGACATAATGCAATTACAGCTAATGCATTAAGTATACTATGGTCACCATATCCTGTGATATCAAATGTCGCATAGTACGTATTACGAACAAACACATCAAATGTTGTACCATTTGTATGCTTTTCAATATTTCGTGCTTGGAAATCATTATCTTCATTAAATCCATAATACATTACTGGTACTTTTGTATAAATTCTTTGAAGATGCTCGTCATCACCACATGCGATGATACCTTTTTTAACTTGATCAGCCATTTGTTGGAATGCATCAAATACGTCATCCACACTTTTATAGTAATCTGGGTGGTCAAAGTCAATATTCGTCATGATGCAATAATCTGGATGATATGAAAGAAAATGACGGCGATATTCACAAGCTTCGAATACGAAATATTCACTATCTTTCTCACCTTTACCAGTTCCATCTCCAATTAAGAAAGATGTTGGGCGCGCACCAGAAACAACATGCGCAAGTAAACCTGTTGTTGAGGTTTTGCCATGTGCACCTGTGATTGCTACACTAGTAAATTTCTCCATAAATTCACCTAAGAATTTATGGTAGCGAGCCATTGGAATACCTTTTTCAATAGCAGTAGCAATTTCTTCATGTGTGTCAGGAAATGCATTACCTGCTATCACAAATTGGCCTTCTTTAATGTTTTCTTTATCAAATGGTAAAATCGTAATATTTTTTTTTCGTAACTCATTTTCAGTGAAAAAGTGCTTTTCTTGATCTGATCCTTGAACATTAAAACCAGAGTCATGTAAGATTTGTGCTAATGCACTCATTCCAGTACCTTTAATTCCTACAAAATGGTAAACTGTCATATTAAAAGAACCTCCAAAATCGATCACTAATACAACGGCCTATCTCTTAGACAGTATATGTGTGAATAAAAGAAATGGCATCATTATTTTTTCAATTTGATGCAGTAATAAATCGCCGAGTCTAGTTATTGTTTTATTGATAACTAACTTATATTTTTACGCAAATAGTATTATATCACTTTACAAGCTAAACGACTATTCCTTTTCAGTTACACGAAAAGGAAATAGATGGAAGTGAATACATACTGTCACGAAATTCTTATACTATGAAACTGATTTTTTGGTATCAATTTTCTCAATCTCTACGTTTCATCTCTACTTTTTCAAGTCTATTGTTTTCACGTATCTTACGGCCAGCTTTTGCTTGTGGTACACCGTTTAGCTCAACATTATCACCAGTAAATCCAATGTTTACTTTTAGTAAGCTTCCACCGACACCATACAAGTCCACTGGCACACCTTGTTTTTCAAATGCTAAAATTCTATCCACTGTAAAACCACCACTTACAACGATTTGAACATGATGGTATCCTTCCTTATCTAGTGCCTCACGTAAAGCAAAAATTAATGGTGGATTGACACCTCTTGGATCAAATGTGCCTAACAGTTCTGGATTCGCAATAAAATATTGATCAATCATTGTTTTAGATGTATCTACACGAACTGCCTTTAATTTATTACCGAATTCTCGAGCCACTTTTAACGCATCATTTATAACATCATTATTATAGTCCACTAAGACAATTAAATCATCTTGTGGATAAACTTCAGTATATGCACGTGCGGCTTCTACTACATCACCGTTATACATTTGAATTAATGCATGTGGCATTGTACCCATACCTTCATTGCCCCACCATTCGTTCATTGCATGTGTAGCTTGTGCAGTTGCGCCACCTATAAAGGCAGCATAACCATCACCAGCTTGCGTTGTAAAGTGATCATCACGATCACCCATAAAAATAATCGGTTTCTTTATACCAGCTGATTTTGCTGAATGCTTTACATTATATACATTTGTTGCTACAGATGTACGTCGTGCTAAGATTCCATCAATAATTCCTTCTAGGAAACCAAAATCAGCATATTTACCTTGTACCGTTAATACAGTCTCAAACGGTTCTATTTTATCGCCATCTTTTAACGAATGCACGATTAAATCCTCAGGACTGTCTGCAAATGTTTGTAAGAGAGCAATAGCCTCATCTGTTCCACATAATACTGCATTTTCTCTTTGGAAAAATTGCATAGTAACTTCAGTTTCTGGCTTTTGTTTTCTAATAATCTCCCTCGTTTTCAAGAAATAAACTGCTGAAAACCATCCTTCACCAATACGCTCGTCGAATTTAAATGTTTGATTCGTTAAACGATTTATTTTACCTTTTAATTTTAAATCTAATTCTTTTTCCATGAATCTTCACCTGCTGATTGTATCGTTCTATTTTTCTAGTATGGGTCAAAAACACTTTAACATTCGTTTCTTAGAGTCTTACTGCCATCAAATTTATTCTTCAGAATGAAACTGCTCCAATGTCATAAGAACATCACGAGGCTTACTTCCATTTTGATTCGATACAATGCCGTGGTCAAACATTAGATCAACTAATCTTGCTGCACGATTATATCCAATTCGAAAGCGTCTTTGAAGCATTGATACAGAAGCGCCTTTTTGATCAATAACAAATTCAACTGCTTCTTCAAACAATTCATCATCTACTTCATGTGCATCTGCTTTTGCTACAAGTTCTTCCTGATTAAATAAATAATTAGGTTTTTGTTGGTCTTTCACAATTTCAACTACATGTTCAATTTCATCATCTGAAACATAAACTCCTTGTAAACGAATTGCTTGAGATTTTCCATTATCTAAGAATAACATATCTCCTCGTCCAAGTAACTTTTCAGCTCCACCAATATCTATAATCGTTCTTGAATCAACTTGAGATGATACAGTAAAAGCAATTCGTGTTGGAATATTAGATTTAATGATACCTGTGATTACATCAACTGAAGGTCTTTGGGTAGCAACTAGTAAATGTATACCACAAGCTCTTGCTTTTTGAGCAATTCGACAAATATAAGTTTCTACATCCCCTGGTGAAACCATCATTAAATCAGCTAACTCATCAATAACGATCACTAAATATGGAAGTTCATCATTATAAGCGCCTTTTTTCTTTGCCAAATCATTAAATCGTTTGATATCTCTTGCACCTGCATGAGCAAATAAATCATAACGTCGATCCATCTCATCACATGCCCACTTTAATGCCGCTGTTGCTGCTCGTGCATCCGTAATGACCGGAGAAATTAAATGTGGTATATGATTATAAGGCGCAAGCTCAACCATCTTAGGATCAATTAAAATTAATTTGACTTCGTGTGGTTTAGCTTTATATAAAATACTGACTAAGATTGAATTGATACAAACACTTTTCCCAGATCCCGTTGCACCCGCAATTAATCCATGAGGCATTTTAGAAATGTCTGCAAAAACAGGTTCTCCTCCGATATCTAGACCAAGTGCTACAGTTAACGGTGATTCACTTTGTAAAAATTTATCCTCGCTAACAAGCTCTCTTAAGTAGACTGGCTTACTTTCTCGATTAGGTACTTCAATTCCAATTGCACTTCTTCCAGGTATAGGCGCTTCAATTCTAATATCTCTAGCTGCTAAACTTAATTTGATATCATCCTGTAAATTGGTAATTTTATTAACTTTTACGCCTGGCTCAGGTTGTACTTCAAATCTAGTAACGGTCGGGCCCTGTGTTGCCGCAATGACTTTTGCTCCAACATTGAAATTTTGTAGCGTTTCTTGAAGTAATTCTTTTTGCGATTCAACCCAATCACCGTCATTAAATTGTTCAACCGGTGGCTCAGTTAATAAATCCAATTCAGGTAACTCATAAAGAACTGGTGGCATAACTGGCTCTTCTTGATCTTGGTTTGGCGTTGTTTCAATTGAATCAACCGTTTCAACAATCACTTCATCTATTTGCTTTTCTAAAGCATTCTCAATTATTTCTTCATGAACAATTTCATATTGTAATGACTCTATCATGTCATCTTTGGTTTGTGTAATTTCATGGATCGTGTCTATCTGTTTCACTGAAGGACTTTCATTTACATGATTCTCTACACTTTGTTGTTCTTTTACGATTTCACTCTCTAAAGATGTCGTTGCATTTTCGGCTTTTTGACCAGGCACTTCTGTTTCTTCGTCCACTTTTTCTAAAGTTGCTGCTGCTTCATTTTGCAGTTCACGAAGCTGTCTCATGATATTTGCCTTACGTGAAGCTTCTATATCACTTCTTAGCATCATTACATTGAATGGGAAATTTCGCTTTTTCTCCCGCTTCTCTTCGTTATTTTTCTCAGGTGCAACCTGACTTACTTGAGATGCTTCTTCTATCGAAGGCTCACTTTGTTCAACGATTGTTTCCTGTTCATTTTGGAGTTGATTTGAAGTAGTTACAATCTCTTCTTCAGCAGAATCTAACTGTTCGTTGACTACCAGATTTCCCATTTTTTCTGAATTATCAATTTGTATCATACTTTCAGTCGTTCCATTATGAACTTCTTCTTCACAATCTGAAACTTGCTCTTTTTGAATGATATCTTCCTCTTTAGTTACATATCCGTTCTCTATGATTTCTTTTAGAACCTCAACTGCTTCGTCTTCAGTATTATTTTGCTCATTCGAAACTGGCTCTTTTTCGTAAGATTCATTAAATTCTTTAGTTTCACTTTCTTGAATACTACTTTCTTCATCCTTTAATTCGTAATAATCTGTGACTAGATTTGTAGAATCAATCGTGTCGATTACCTCTGTTACTTTTGGTTTTTCTATTTCTTCCTCTATTAAAGGAACAACTGGATCCGGGGTGAGTTTCATATCAGTAACGACATCTACGTTATTATGAATTTCATGTTGCATTGCCTCGGAATGATGGTCCTCTTGACCAGATTTTTCCTCAATAATTTCAATTCCCTTTAACTCATTATTTTCATAATCATGCTTTTGCAAATTCTCTTGAATAACGTCTTCTACAAGCTCTTCACTTTGCTTTTCATCAGAAAGAATACTTGGCGTGCTATTTACTTCGCTTTCAATCGAATCTTGTTGATTTTGATGATAGTTATGAGCTGTTTGATTTAGCTCGATTTGGTTAACTTCAACTGTCATTACTTCAGGCTGAGATTGTACTTCTTCTATAGCAGCAACTTCTCTTTTTAATAGTTGATCAGATTGCACTTCATTTTCTGAGTTAACAGGTTTTTGATAACCATATATAGGTGAAATATATTCACTTGGTCGAAAAGGAGTTTTACGTTTAGGTCGAAATACAATATCAACTTTTTCTTCTTTTTCAGGTACTGCTTTTTCTGTTTGATGAATCTCTTCACTTCTCGTGAAATTATGTTTCTGTTGTTTATACACAGATTGAACTTCTTCTCTATGTAATTGATTCTTTGAGTTCGTTGAATCCTGCCAAAAATCATCTCTTTGATTGTATGTAGGCTGGATTTTTTCTCTATTTGATTGACTCATTACATTCGATGAACTATGCCAAAAATCGTCTCTCTGTTTGAATGAAGTCTGATTTTCTCTATTTATTTGATTATGGTTGGTTGATTGTGAAGAATTATTTTGCCAGAAATCATAATTTTTTTGCTTCTGGAATACTGCGTCGACTTCGTGATCTTGTTCTTCTTTCATTATGACATCGTCATCTAATTGCAAGGGAAATCTAAAATTAGGACGTTCAACTTCATCTTGTTTTTTTATATCGATAGAGTGCGATTGTAATACTCTAGCATCAGATGGCTTTTCGTCAATCTCATCTTTCATCTCATTAAGGCTATCTCCCTTAAATAGACTCTTTAACCACTTTTTCATTATTCTCACTCTCTCTATTTCATTTCGTATCTTCTATTTTACCATGTGATATAATGACAAAAAACACAATATTATTACAAATTCTGCTTTATCTAGTATATTTCGAGATAAAAATTTAGAAATCAATTAAATAATGACATATTTCAAATCTAAATAGAAAATAGCTTTCTTAAAATAAGTTAAATATAATAAAAAAATGCTAGTTGCCCATTATTGGCCCTAGCATTTTTTACTGCTTTTATTTATTGATTGAAAGGTTTTCCTACTTCAGCATCTGACTCTAAAACTAGAATTCCTTTTTCTTGAGGAGCATTCGGTAAATCAAGTTCACGTGCAGAACAAATCATTCCAAATGAGTCTACACCACGTAGGTTTGCATCTTTGATGACTAATCCTGATGGCATAACAGCGCCAACTTTCGCAACAACTACTTTTTGGCCTTGTTCAACATTTGGAGCACCACATACAATTTGTAAAGTTTCTGTTCCTACGTCAACTTTACATACATTTAATTTATCAGCATTTGGATGTTTTTCTTTTTCAAGAACATAACCAACTACGAATTTAGGTGATAAGTCTAACACTAATGAATCAGTAAAGCCTTCTTTCGCTAATAATTCATTTAATGTATTCACCAATGGTTCAGTAATTGTAACGACTCCTTGTTCTTGTACATCAACGTATGTAGATGCTGAAAAAACATTAATAGCTACAGTTTCATTTGTATGTACACTATAAACACGGGCAATATTCCCTTTACGTTCTACTTTTCGATCTTCTGATGGAATTTGTTTTAAAGTGATTAAAAGTGTATCACCAATTCCTTCAAGATTATAAAAAATGTTCACTGATTTCTTCCTCTCTACTGTTTCTTCTGTTTTCCTAAAATAAATACTGGTGTTAGCTTTTCATTTTCATAAGCAAATGAAAGTGATGTTATCGGAATTTTCCCACTTGCAAAGAAGCTCATATTCATTTGCGCCATTATATCATAACCTACGTTATTTCGAATGTCTGCAACAATTAATACATCTCCATGTGGGATTCCTAATAATAATTCGCCTTTTACTTTTGATTGGATTTCTTTTAAGAATGTTCCATTTAATACTCTACTTGCATCATAACCATCATTTGTTCGTACAAAGTAAAATATATTGTCAGCAACCGTATCTTCTTTTATATTAGCAGGCATTTTCCGTAAATTAAAGAGGGCCATTGTATGAATCTGTTCTTTCGTATATCCAGATTTCGTTAATAGATTTTCATCGATTAGTTGGTACGTTTTTTCTGAATCAATTGCATAGTAAACTCTTGTTTCAGCTGTATGTTCAGTTGTAACAAATAAATTTCCTTCTTCTTTTTCAGTTGGGAAAGAAGTTGCACGAATAACAGGTAAAACTTGTTCTTCTAAAAACACCGTTTTCGAATGCATTGCAGTGAGAGCTTCTTCAACGTAATAAATTAATTCTTCAAAAGCTGCTTCACCTTCAGATTCATATTTCGCTACCGCACTATTTAATGAAACACTCATCCCTTTTTGACTTTCTTTTCCCTCTATACGTAGATCTTCTTTTTCTCGATCGTAAATAAAACTCCATTGTTCGTCCTTAAGACGATTTTCAATCATTCTTTTGATATCTAACGTTGTTTTTTTAGCCAATTGAACTACCTTCCTTATTAACCTCTTAATCCAGCAAGAAACTCTTCAACTTGTTCCTTTGTTTTTCTGTCTTTATTTACATAACGTCCAATTTCTTCACCTTTATTAAATGCTACAAAGCTAGGAATTCCAAAAATATCTAATTCTTGGCAAATCTCAATGAATTGATCGCGATCTACATAATAAAAAGTAAAGTCATTATTTTCATCGATAATTTCTTGGAAGAACATATCTAAAAATCTGCAATCTGGACACCAGTCCGCAGAAAATTGAAAAACGACCTTTTCTCCTTGTTTTGCTTGTTCAAATTGTTCAACTGACGTAATTTTTTCCATTTTATTTACTTCCTTTCATGTCTAGTTTTCTTATATTTTAACGTATTTTTATCGATATGCAAAAATGACGACTTATTTCTTAGTTGTACCATGGCCAATCTGAAACTCAAATTGCCCTAATAATAGTTTAGAGATATGTTCAAAGATTTGTGTTCTTGTGATTTGACCGTTAGTAAAGATTCCAACTGCACCTTCTTTACTTCGAATATCTTTTTCATTTGTGTATGTTTCCATTATTTCTGATAGCTCAGTACCATTTTGCAACTCATTAATAAATTCCCTTGGTAATAATATTTTTGCACCACTGGCTAAAATTGTTTCATTTTCATATACAAGGGCACCCCAGTTACAAAGAAATAATCTTTCATTTTCAATGATCACTCCACCTTCTAAACCAATACCAATTTCTGAATTGCCTTCTCTTTTTGCATTATTTGCGCGGTTAATTGCACCCTCCATTGTTTCCTGGTCAGTCATCGGTTGATTTGATACGTTCGATGGGACGTTTTTTCCAATTACTTCAAAATGATGAAATACACTTTTTACTGCATCTACTTTAGTCGGATTTAGTGAACCAATCGTTATTTTCATTGTAGTGGCTCCAATTCGTTGTTTCTGTTTTTGCTCTTATACTATGATAAAAGAAGAGTGTTGAATTCCACTCCATGATGCTCGCTTTCCATGGGGCTGGCGCTGAGCCTCCTCCTTAATGGTAGGCATGCTAAAACCACGACGTCCTGTCGTAACGCATGCATGCCCCACATCCTGTGGGCCTCCTGCGGGGTCTCAGCTGTCCAGCATTTCCCATAGGAGTCGAGCACCCTTACGTTCCATTCAACTTCATAAAAAAACTATCTTTTAGAGAATTTGTTGCAACACATCTTTGGGCTGGCGCTGTGCTTTCTCGTCGCATTCACACCTACGGGGTCAAGATTTCCAGAATTTCCCTTAGGAGTCAAGTAGTCCTACATTCCATTCAACTTCTAACATTAAATAATTTTTCTCAATACTTCTTCTAATTAATCAGAAATACTTACTCAAATATAAAAGAGAAGCCCATATAAGGCTTCTTCTCTGTGTAGAAAAATAAAAAAACTTAGATTTATTAGTAGTTACGTAATGTTTCAACAGTTGTTTTGTCTGTTGATTTAACAAGTTTAACAAGTAATTCTTTCGCTGCCATATAATCATCAACATGAATAATAGAAGCTGCTGTATGGATGTAGCGTGAACAAATTCCGATAACTGCTGATGGAACGCCGTCGTTTGAAGTATGTACTCTTCCTGCATCAGTTCCACCTTGTGATACAAAGTATTGATACGGAATATTATTTGTTTCTGCAGTATCTAAAATAAACTCACGTAAGCCTTTATGTGTGACCATTGTACGATCAAGAATTCGTAATAGAACTCCTTTACCTAGTTGACCAAATTCTGATTTTGCACCTGACATATCATTTGCTGGACTAGCGTCTAACGCATAGAATATATCTGGTTTAATCATATTTGCAGCTGTCCCAGCACCTCTTAATCCAACTTCTTCTTGGACTGTAGCACCTGAGTATAAAATATTTGGTAATGTCTCATTTTGAACTTCTTTTAATAATTCAATTGCAAGACCACAACCATATCGGTTATCCCAAGCTTTTGCCATTATTTTCTTTTCGTTTGCCATTGGTGTAAAAGGACAAACTGGAACGATTTGTTGACCAGGACGAATTCCAATTTTCATTGCATCTTCTTTATTATCAGCACCAATATCAATTAACATATTTTTAATATCCATTGGTCTTGCTCTTAATTCATCACTTAGTAAATGTGGTGGAATTGATCCAATTACCCCAATAACTGGACCTTGGTCTGTTATAACTTGGACTCTTTGAGCAAGTAATACTTGGCTCCACCATCCACCAAGTGGTTGAAAACGTAGCATTCCATTTTCAGTAATTTGAGTGACCATAAATCCTACTTCATCCATATGTCCGGCAACCATTACAGTTGGTCCATCTTCAACACCACGTTTTACGCCAAAAATACTACCAAGTCGATCTTGTACTATTTCATTTGTGTATTTCTCTAATTCTTTTCTCATAAAATGACGAACTTCATGCTCAAATCCTGATGCGCCTTGTAATTCTGTAAGAAATTTAAACAGTTGAAGAGTATCTTGATTCATATTTTCGTTCCTCTCTATAGAAAACATTTTATTTTCTTCTTTATTTTATCGAAAAATAGCATATAATACCAATGCTAATCATTGAAATATTGACTCTATTTGACTAAGATTAGGTATAGATAATTTTTCACGTAAACTATTACATATTTAGAGGTGGCATAAATGAAATTAAAACGTGTATTAATCGGTTTAGGATTAGGGATTGCAGGCGGTCTTTACCTACAGAAAAAACTCTCTTCACAGTATGTACCAGCTGAGAAAGCTTTAAAAACAATTAAACCTGTCTTCTTATCCTATGGAAATGTAACAGGTACATGGATTCATTCAGAACCTAAATGGGCAGAGTTACCTGACTATGAGGGTGACGTGTATGAAGGTGGTTTCACGGTTGTTGAAGCTGATAATCATACTACAAACTATTCATTCATCATTAATGCCGTAAACGGTGAATTAATTTCAGCTCAAATTGTTTAATAATAATGTAAACTAAATCAAACTATATGTTATGTAGGCAAAAGCCCTTCATCATGATCCATTCATCTAATCGTAGAAATCGGATCAACAATGAAGGGCTATTATTACTGTTTAGCCTTTTTGAATTGATTCAAGAATTTTCCCATCTGAATTCCACTTTACTGCTCTATACACATTGTCATGATAAAAAGTAAACCAAGAGTTTCTATTCAATCCTTCGTTCACCCATTTTTCTTTTGCATATACAGAAGTCATTGGATAATCATCATATGCCATAACCCATAATGGTGACTTATGTGCATGAGTCGGCATTAAATCACCCATATGTAATAATAATTCATTTTCAGTTTCGATTTTAATGATACTATGTCCATCACTATGGCCACCCGTGTGAATAACCGTCAGTTCGTCAGTAACTGAATATTCATTTTCAAATGCTATGACTTGATTTTGAATAGCTTCCCAATTTTCTTTCCAATATGTATTAGCTGAACGAATATTAGGGTTTCTCATTTCATCCCACTCTATTTTAGATGTAATGATTTTGGCATTTAAAAAGACAGATTGGAATTCACCATTAACAAATTTCGTTAAACCACTAGCATGATCAAAATGCAAATGAGTCATAACGACATAATTGATATCTTCTACTGTTACACCATATTTTGATAAATGTTCTTCTATGCTAGAATCCTCTGTTACACCAAAGTTTCTTTTTTGTTTTTCATTTAATTTATTTACACCAATTCCGCTATCAATCAAAATATTTAATCCATTTGTTTGAATAAATAAAGGGTCTGTACGCAAAGGTATTTGATTTTGTTCATTCACAACATATTTTTTTGACCAAAGTGCTTTCGGAACAACTCCAAACATTGCACCTCCATCTAACTGAGTATTTCCACCATTC
This sequence comes from Gottfriedia sp. ABJ_BB2_2, assembly GCF_055484705.1. NCBI lineage: Bacteria > Bacillati > Bacillota > Bacilli > Caryophanales > Bacillaceae > Gottfriedia > Gottfriedia sp. ABJ_BB2_2. Next base: position 81,307 of record NZ_JBVFKR010000006.1, on the reverse strand, counting down.
AACCATCGAATGACACAAGATCCAATCTTTAATTGTTCCATGAATATCCCCTCCAGTATTTCTCATATTTATTATAACATTTTTCGAAATTACCTGAATATTACTTGTTTTACAAATCTATTGTATACTGTTGTAAGAGTTTTTTTTATTCTAGGAGGTACATCATGAGTTTTCTTTTCAACTATTTCATTTTAAAAGCCATTATCTGTTTGTTATTTACGGTTGGATTATTTTTCATTGCGTATTTTATCAGTCTTTATTTTCAATTTAAAGACGCTAAAAAGATGAAAGAGGCATTAAGTAATGAAAAAGGTAATCAAAAAAGCTTTTTTCTAAAACAAATCTTCAAAATTGTGATTGTCATTGTTGTTGAGTACTTTGTTTCAGCACTTATTTGCTACTATTTTGATTTAGATTTTACTTCAACAGCGCCTTTCGTTGGATTATTTATTTTGATTGCTCTGCTTTTATTTAAATTTGCCCCAAGTGAAACAGGTGAAGTTTCACCTGATGCTGGAGGATGGTTCGTTGAACAAGTTGTCCCTTCTCCACACGATTATTTCAGTAGTACTGGAATGACAGCCATTTTTGGTTCTATCGTCTTTACTTTATTTGAGTTTTTACAGATCCTAATATAAAAAAGGACTAGCATTGACAATATTTGTCTTTGCTAGTCCTTTTATTATTTTCGATATGCTGCTTCCACTCTGTAAATTCGATTTCCTTTAGATGAGAATTTTTCCTCATACTCAGTCATAATATTTCCTTCAAATTCACTATTATGAAGATCTAAGCTTAAGAAATGAATTGTCATACCAAAGTTCGCCATACTCATGATTGAAAATTCGAATAACCCTTGGTTATCTGTTTTAAAATGGATTTCACCATCAGCATGTAAAATTTGTTGATACATTTTTAAAAACGTTTTATAAGTTAAGCGACGTTTTTCATGACGCACCTTTGGCCAAGGATCTGAGAAGTTTAAGTAAACACGATCTACTTCTCCATCTTCGAAAAAGTCAGTTAGTTTTTGCGCATCAACATTTAACAGCTTTAAGTTCGGAACTTCCGCTTCAATTAATTTATCTAATGCATCTGAAATAACACTTGTATACTTTTCAATTCCAATATAGTTAATATGAGGGTTCGCCTTCGCCATCTCAACCATAAAGCGTCCTCTACCTGTACCTACTTCAATGTGAAGTGGTTGTTCTTTTTCAAACACTTGCTTCCATTTCCCTTTTTGCTCTGTTGGATTTGGAATAACATAGTGAGCATATTGCTTTATTTGATCAGCCGCACCTGGCTTATGTCTTAAACGCATATTGTGCACTTCCTTTCAGTTATCTCGTTATCGAATGACTTCAAATACGCCATATTTATTTATTTTTTATAAATTATCGAATTAAGTTTAACTTTTCTATTTAGGGCGAGTCGTCTACACTTTTCGTTTTGTCTAGTTCCAACGACTTGCCCCTCGAGGTCATAAGTCAATGCCATTTAAAGGTTAAAGAGGCAACCTTTAACTGTCCTCGCCTTATGCTTGTCGGGGCAGGGCGAGTCGTCTACACTTTTCATTTTTTTCATAGAAAAAACCAAGCACAAATGGCACTCGGTTATTACGTCTATAGTATAAAATCATATTGTCTTACACAAACTATTTTAAGTGTACTTACTTAAAAAAGGATGTGGGATGTATGCCTTTAAATCACGAACATCAATTAACGATTTTAAAAGATATTTTAACCAATCATCAATCAGATTGCTGCGGTACCGTTTCAGAATGCGAGCAACTTGAAAGATTGGTACAGTCTTTATTAGCTAACGATCAAGTTACTGATGATGTAAAAAGTAAGTTAAATGATGTATATTACTATAGTCAATCTGGAAAATATTCATCAGATTTAGACCAACATATTACTAATCATCAAAATCAGCTTTCAGAGTGGGTATCAGATATTGATTCGTACTCTTAATTTATGACAATTTCCGAGGAAATTTTTGTTACATCAATTTAAGATTTTTTCAAGCAGACTTTCCATTTTAAGGGTCTGCTTTTCATTTTCACGAAGAGTATACCATTTTATCCAAATGATTGTTTGTGCAACTACATACCACTTCATTCGATTCATTAAATCTTCTGTATAGCGAATGCCATAATTTCGAAGCCATTTATCCCAATCATTTTGTTCAACATAAGTAAACAAAAACATTCCAAGATCAAATGCCTTATCAGCAATAATTGCTTCATCCCAATCTATCAAATATAAATTATTCGTTTCAGTTAATAACCAATTATGGTGATTTAGATCACTGTGACAAACAACTAAGTCGTCTGGATTAAATGAGGGCATATTTTCCTCTAAGTATTCAATTCCTTTTACAATGATTTTACTTTGAGTAAATTCCTCTGTTAAATTCCCCACAATTGTTTGTAGTAATTCTTGAGGTTCTAATGGATTGATTCCAAGTTTTGTTAACATATATACCAATTCTTTTGAAGAATGAATACGATGCAAAAACTGAGCAACCCCTTTCGCAGATAACTCAAAGGGTTCTAAACTACGCGCAATTACCCATTCCTGGGCTGTTAATACATCACCATTTTCAAGTCTTCTTGTCCAAACTAACTTCGGCACAAAACCTGCTGCAGATAATACTGCTAAAAAAGGAGAAGAATTTCGCTTTAGAAATAGTCTCTTATCTTTATTTTCAGCTATATACGCTTCACCAGTAAATCCACCAGCGGGCGAGATTGTCCATTCTTTTCCTAGTATTTCTTGTATAAGATCCATTTTTCTTCCGTTCCTTGTTGAAAAATATGTTTGAATTGGTATTTATTATTTATAGCAAAAAGAAAGATAGCCTATTACATCTAGCCGTAATAAGCCATCTTAAACAAGTTTACATCGTTTGATTAGAATCTGCAAGTAGTTGCTAATATTTTACTAATACGACCGTAGAAAGTGCACGTATGGTCAACTGATTATCATCTATAACTTTATGTTGAGTATCATACTTTTCCTTACCATCCCATAAATATTCCCATCCAGATTCATCTTGATTCAGTTCAATTTTAATGTCATTCGTACCATTGTGGAATAGCACCATGACCCCTTGTACGCCATCAATCTCTTTAATATCAGATACTTGATACCCAATTATATCCTGATGTAGGTTAACGGGTTTTACATGTGCTTGAATTTCTTCTTTTAAAGAAAATCTCAAACTATTGAATCGCTTTCTAATACTGATTAGCTCTTTAATCACCAAAATAGAACTTTTTTCACGCTCTGCTCTTGCCCAATCAATACTATTAATAGTATCACCGGCATTATAACTATTTTCATTCCCCATTTTTGTACGAAAGAATTCTTGCCCACAATGAAGAAAAGGTACACCGTAAGATAAAATCACTAGACTAGTTCCCAATAAATGTCTCTTTTTTAGGATGTCTTCACTTTCATTCGGATTAGAAAGTTGTAATCTATCCCACATCGTATGATTGTCATGTGATTCTACGTAATTGATTGACTGGTTTGGATGATTAAACAATGATAAATGATTAAATTCTCCTAAGCTTCCAGTTAATAAATCATCGAAATAATCATTATTTCTTTTCCCTTGAATAAATCCATATTCATTTATGGAAAACGTACTACCTTTCATGCCATCTCGAAACTTATCATTGAAAAATCCGATTTTTTTAAGTTGGTGACTTTGTTGAATTGACGCTTTTTGAGTTGGTTCTAAAGAAGTATTCAAGTCCCAACCTTCACCAAATAAAATAATATCTGGCTTTAATGTCAACAGCTCTTCTTGTATTTGATTCATTGTAATCGTATCCAAAATACCCATCAGATCAAATCTAAATCCATCAAGATCATATTCCTTCGTCCAATATATAAGTGAATGTAATATATAACGTCTGGCCATCAATCGTTCAGATGCGAAATCATTTCCAACTCCAGTACCATTTGATGGTAAACCGTTTTCATCTTGTCTGAAGTAATATCCTGGAACGATTCTTTCAAAGTGACTAGTTTGAAGATCATAAACATGATTGTAAACAACATCCATTATGATTCTAAGCCCAGCATCATGATAAGTAGATATAAGCGTTTTCAATTCATTTATTCTTACATAAGGATTTTTAGGATTCTGGCTATAACTACCCTCTGGTGCATTAAAATTCAAAGGATTATATCCCCAATTATATGACTGGAATGGATTCTCTTCATCTACTCCTTCAAAGTCAAAAAAAGGTAGTAATTCAATATGTGTCACACCTAGACTACGTACATAATCAAATCCAGTAGGCATATTATTAAAAGTTGTTCCTGACTCAAAAAAACCTTCATAACATCCCTTCTTTTGTACCCCACTTAAAGGATGTGATGTAAAGTCTCTAATACTCGCTTCGTAAATAATACAGTCTGTGTACCTTTCTAAAGAAGGGCTAGTTGCTTTCTTAACGTTTATCGTCTTTGATAAATCAACTACTACACCGTGTTTACCATTAACGGTTACTGCTTTTGCGTATGGGTCGACAGCTTCTCTCCAAATTAAATTCACACATACTAAAAATGTATAAACTAGTCCTTCACAATCTTCATTCTTAATGAATTCCCAAACTCCATTACTTTTTCGGTCCATTAGAAATTCTGTATACTTCTCTTTTTCATCAGTCCGTAGATATACCCTTAATTTAACTTTAGAGGCGGTTGGAGCCCAAACTTTAAATACCGTTGAATTTGTTGTATAAGTTGCACCTAGATCATTGCCTTCATAAGCGTACTTTTCATCAAATTCAATAGAATGGATTACTCCTCCCACTTGTAAATCTGTCCGCAAACCAAATTCATCTTCAACTTCATATGATTGATCTAATAAAAGGGTATTTGGTGAATGTACTGTATATTTAATAAATGTTTCAAACTCAACTCTTGAAATTACTGGTAGTCGAGTTTGATTATGTTCATGAACCAAATGAAAATAAGTATGCTCTGTCTGTTTGTTTGTTTTGGGAATAATCATTGTTATTTCTTGAAATCCATCTATATAAGCTTCAAAAGCTCTTTTAATATGAAACAATGCTATTCACCATCCAATATTATTTGAAACGCTTTACTTTACTCTTTCTCTGACTCATCACTCATTAAGTCGATATGATTAGTATATTCACAAAGTGCTAAAACGGACTTAGCAGCTTTTAATTGTCTTAATTTAATTGGCGAGGATTTTTTTAGAATCCCTTCATGCCATTGCTGATAATTTCTTCTGTCTATAATTTGAATATCTTTAGGAGGCTGTTGATAATCAATAAAACCATTTGTCGTTAACAATATTTTATGCACTGTACTCTCAATATTGTTTTTTAGATAAATTTGTTTTATTAATTTTCCCATTCGATTTAAGCCAAACATTGGATTCACAATTTTCTTTTCATGCTTTAAAACTTTTTGCAACCAAAAGTTTCCTTTATCAGCAATCGTAACATGGTGTTCATCACCTTTTACAACTGAAATGCAATACGTATCAATAGGTCCAACAATGAGTATTTCTAATTCAATTGGTGCCTTACCAATATATAAAACAGGACGATACATCACTAGCAGGTTATCTGGAAACGATTGTAAAAAATATTTTAGTGTTTCATCATAACGTATTTTACGCCCCGCTTCATTTTGATCTAAATCAATAGAGGATGCCCATTTTAATTGAAAATCAAAAAGCTCGTCTAAAAATTTTTGCTTAAGCTCATCCTCTGAAAAATACTCATTAGCAACTTTAAAAATATCTAATATAGAGCTCATGTCATCTACTTTAACTTGTGTTTCCTCTTGTTCAAGCGTAACTGGCTCATTATGTTTTCGTCTTCTTACTTTACTCAAAATTTTTGATAGAAATGATTTTTCTTCCTCTATAAAATCATTTACTTTTATCGGATCTAAATCTTCAATTTGAATCTGAGAATTTTTTTCTTCGTCTATAAATTCCCAATTATTCGATTGCCATGCCCCTTTAATTTTCTCCCAATGCTCTCTTTTTAATAGAACGTATTGGCTTGGATAGTGGTAGATATCTGCTTCGTATCGAGATGGATAATCTAGTAATTTTATTAACTGAGCCATACTTTGTTTCCCCTTTGGTCATTAATCTTTTAATAACTTTATCATTTCAATCGGTTCATAACTTGGTTGTTTCGATGGATGAATTTTATATAAAACGATTTCGTTGACATCAAATTTAATATTATTATCCTGCCATATTAAAGGAACCTCAAACTCCTTCTTAAAATGATCGTTGAATTTCTTTGCAAGGGTAATATGTGGGCTATACGGTCTTTTTTCGATAGGTAAACCGACAGATTCACATGCTTTACTTACTCTTTTTTGACATTCTAATAGTTCATTACTTTTATCTACACCACACCACCATACACGTGGTTGTTTAGTATCTCCAAACGTACCAAGATTTTGTAATGTAAGTGAAAAGCTTTTAAAGTTCTTTAGTTCTTCCTGTAATTGTTTCACAAGTTCATTACTTTTTGTATATGTAACTGGACCTAAAAATGATAAGGTTATGTGAAAGTCATCTTGATATGTCCATTTTTTAAAAGGTAATTGACCGTACCAGCTTTTTGAAAAACTACTCAACTTCTCTTTTATTTGCATCGGTAAAGGCACCGCTAGAAATAAATGTTCGCTCACTATGCAATCTCCTTCTTCGCACTAATAGTTGAATCTTTTTTGATATATTGCATTATTCCAACACCTATTAAACTTAATACGCCAAATAAAACATAAATCGCTTTTAGTGAAAATGCTTCTGATAAAAATCCACTGATAAAAGTGCAGAACCATTCACCTAGACCTAATCCTAATCCTGCATAAATCGTAACTGCAGTTGCTTTTAAAGATTCTGGTGCTTGCTCTCTTGTGTATTGCAATGCAGCTGGAATAAAAAGTCCGACTGTTAAACCTTGTGATAAACAAGTTAAAAATACAATTATTAACGGAGGATTCGTAAAGTAAATAAACCATCTCAATGCAGATACGATCGCTGTCAAAATTAAAATATTATAAATCCCATATTTAGAAATTAGTTTTTTAGCGAAAGGCATAAATGGTGCTTCACTGCCCGCTGAAATTAAAAATGCAATTCCTACTCCTGTTAATGTGCCACCTATTGATTGAATATATAAACCAAAGTAAGTATTATTTGCACTGATTGGACCAAACACAACAAATACAAACACTAAGAATAGTAAGAAGTTCTTTTTAGAAAGTAAAACTGGTAAACCTTTTACGATCGATTCTCTCTGATTCGTCGGAACGGATTTAGGTAAGAAAAATGTAATACATAAACCAACTAAAATTAAAAATGAAAATATGTAAAAAATGATTGATAAACTATAAATTTCTGCAAGACGTCCAGAAAATAAAACAGCAATTGCAAATCCAATTGAGCCAAATAAACGAATAGCCCCGTAGTTTCCACCTATTTTTTGGACATAATTGAGTGCAATGCTATCCGATAATGGAATTAATGCACTTTGCGTTAATGAAAGAGCAATAACGATAAATAATAACATGCCAAATGATGTGATTGTTGAATAGAAAAGTGCTATTGCAATCGTGGATATTTGAGCAATGAGTAGCATTTTTTTAGGATTTTGAGTATAGTCACTGATCATTCCCCATAGTGGCTGTGAAAATATGGCCACGATCGGCGTTAGTGACATTAATAATCCTATCTGTGAGGTAGATAGATCCAATACAGTTTTAAAATAAGAAGAAAGTAAAGGTCCTAGAGATCCAATTGCAAAAAACAAACAAAAATAATAAGCCATAAATATGTAAATAATACTTTTTTCGCGTAAATTATTCAAAATGATTTTCCTCTCAATTAAATGTGTAAACAAAAAGTCTCTATATAGACTTAACTATTTAAACATGATGAAAAAGGGAAAGTATTTCACTTTCCCTTCATTTTATTATTTCACTAATTCTGCAATTGCCTGTGCGTAAATTGCAGTTGCTTTTAATAAATCCTCAATCTCAGCATATTCATCTTTTTGATGAGCTACTTCTGGCTTTCCTAAAAATAGTGGTCCAAACGCAACTCCTGCACTAAGAGAACGTGCATATGTACCTCCACCAATTGTTAATAACGTAGCTTCTTCACCAGTTTGTTCTTCATAAACTTTTTGTAAAGTTTGAATTAAAGGATGATCTTTTGGAACATGATGTGGATTTGAATTTTTTAATTCATTAAATTCAAATCCATATTTGGTACCACTTGTAGTTAGGGTTGAAATAACTGATTTAATATCAGTTGTGACAGGATAACGTAAAGTACATCCAAAAGTTCCACCTTTTTGATCTTCATATTGCATAATTCCAAGATTGATAGTTAAGTCACCTGTTATATCATCACTATATGCAACCCCAAGTTTTTTACCACGTGAGTCACCTTTAAAGTTTTCAACAATAAATTTGATAAAGCTCTCTGCATGTTGGTTCATACCAAACTGATTTAAAAAGCTTGCTAAAGCAATACCAGCGTTTTTCCCTTTATCAGGTTCCATACCGTGCACAGATACGCCTTCTACTGTAAGTACTTGATAACCATTTTCTTCGCTCATACTAGGTTTACATCCTAATTCACTAATATGACGATTAAATGCATCTACATCAAATTTTGGTCCTGAAATGATCGCTTTCGCATGATCTGGTACCATATTTACACGTCTACCAGATGCAAATGAAATTAATTTATATTCACTCTCATTATTTTCTTTAGATAGATCTTGGTTAAATTGAATATCTAAAATACCTTTTTCAGCATAAATGATTGGGAAATCTGCATCAGGTGCAAAGCCCATAGTTGGCATTTCTTCTTTTTCAAAATAATGATCCACACAGCGCCATTGACTTTCTTCATCAGTCCCTAAAATCATACGAACGCGTTTATTAATAGGTAATCCTAATTCCTTCACAATTTTCATCGCATAATAAGCAGCCATTGTTGGTCCCTTATCATCGATTGCACCACGTGCATAAATATTTCCATCTCTAATAATTGCATCAAAAGGATCGTGTGACCAACCGTCTCCTGCAGGTACTACATCTAAGTGACAAAGAATTCCTACTAATTCTTCACCGCTACCCATTTCTAAATGACCAGCAAATCCATCAACATTTTTTGGTGTAAATCCATCTTTTTTACCTAGGTTCAACATGTATGTAAGAGCCTCGTTAATGCCTTTTCCCATAGGTGCTTCTTTTGTAATAGTTGATTCATCGTAAACGCTTTCGATATTTAATAACTCAATCGTTTGCTTAAGAAAATCGTCTTTTCGTTTTAAGACTTCTTCCATCCAATTAATTTGTGTCATAAAAAAACCTCCTTATATGTAGATATTCTATCATCTTCTAAAATTTAATCATAATTTCTTTATAATTGGAACGAAAAAAGAAGGATTATGACATTCTTTGTAGAATATATTACCTGAAACTCATTTAGTGATTACGTTTGCACAAATTTTCATTAAATTTTTGTATAATTTTCATAAATTTTGTTATGAATCTTCTGAAAAAGAGTACAATGAAAATATAGCTTAATCTAGTAAAATATTTTTTAACCTGTTATGAGATCAATCTAGCGGTAAAAGGAGTGGTTTTTTGAATTCTGGAACTTCTCGAATGCTAACTCGTATTAAAGCCATCTACATGTATATTAGTGAAAATGGTACCGTTTCTACAAAAGACCTAGTGGAGGAGTTTGGTATAACACCTAGAACAATCCAACGAGATTTAAACATTTTAGAGTTTAATAATCTAGTTTATAGTCCAAGTAGGGGAAAGTGGGCCGTAACAGGTAAAAAAGTAAAAGCAACTTCATAAAAAATGTAATGAAAAAAACAAGTACCTTGATTTGTCTGACGTCTAATCAAGGTACTTGTTTTTTTATTTCTCTTCATTTACAGATCTTAGTAATTCTAGTTCTTCATCCGTTAATTCTCTATATTCACCTAACTCCAAGGTGTCATCTAACTTTAAAGGTCCCATTTCTAATCTCTTTAAATATGTTACTGTTTTGCCAACAGCTTCAAACATTCTTTTTACTTGATGGAATTTGCCTTCCATAATGACAAGCTCAATTTCAGATTCTTGATCTGATTTTAAAATCGTTAAGTAGCCAGGTTTTGTTTCATAACCATCATCTAGCGTTACACCTTGTTCAAATGCTTTTATATCCTCTTCAGTAACGATTCCATCAATTGTTGCGTAGTATTTTTTTGGTACGTGCTTTTTAGGTGAAAGTAATTGGTGCGCCAATTGTCCATCATTTGTAATTAATAATAATCCTTCAGTATCTTTATCAAGACGACCTACTGGAAACGGATCAAAAATAATATCTTCATATTCTAATAATCCGATTACTGTTTCATGCTCTGAGTCCTCAGTCGAAGAAATAACACCTGGTGGTTTATTCATCATTAAATAAACATACTCTTTATACTCTACTACCTCGCCATTAACAGAAACGACTTGATTATCTAAATCGACATGTTCCTTTGGGCTTTTAACAATATTATCACCAATTTTCACAACACCTTGTTTTAATAAACCTTTTACTTCTTTTCTACTACCATAACCCATGTTTGCTAATATCTTATCGATTCTCATGATCATACACCTTGTCTTTTTTATTTTATAAAAGTCTACCTCGACGGCGCTTTCTGCCTGTTAAGTTTCACATAGATCGCTCCTAAACAGGAAAGGAACGTTTATGGAAACAGAGTTGTTTATATGATACCAAAACACTCTTTGTTTACAAAACTAAGTTAAAAAAAGTGAACCATTCTCTTCAAACGGTTCACAATGAGTGAATTAACCTCTTTTTCCTCTTTTAAACAATCGATTTGTAAGTCTAGTTCCTAATATAATTTCAAATAAGTTTAATTTATATGCAACCCCTAAATAAACAACTGCACCAACAGCGGCTCCAATTAAAACTAAAATCATTGAAACAAGTCTGCCATCATTATATGTGAACCATATACCTAAAAATTGTTCGACTATAAATACTGCACCTGCCATTATACCTGACAGTAAAATCATAAATAGGATTCGTCTCAATACCCTATTAAAAGAAAAATTTGCATGTTTTTTAATATAATAGAAATTATAGCCGATAGAAAACATATAGCCCAATGCCGTTGCTAAAATTGCGCCTTTTGTTTGAAGTAATTCAATTAAAGGTATATTTAGGATGAGTTTTATGACTACTCCATATATTAGACCCTTAATTGCATATCTTTGCTTGTCTATTCCTTGCAAAATAGCAACATTAACTGTAAATAGTGAATATAGTAAAGCAACCGGTGCGTAGAAACCTAGGATCATTCCACCAAGCTGACTCTTTTCATAGAATGCGCTATACATCGGTTCCGCTAAAACTGAAATACCAACGACTGCTGGTAGTGTTAAAAAGAACACAACCTGATATGTTTGCGTAATTTGACTATGTAATTTTTTTTGATTTTTATTTACGAATGCTTCTGTGATTGCGGGCACTAATGTTAATCCAAATGCTGTCGCAAGAGAAACAGGTATCATGACTAATTTGTGACTCGTGAATGAGAACATTACGTATGTTGTTTCGGCGATTTCTTTTAAATGGATCGATTCCATTGTACGATTATATGTAAACTGATCTATAAGCTGATATAAAGGAATTGCTAACCCAACAAATACATACGGAATCGAATATGAAAATAATTCTTTAAACATTTCCATATTGGTAGGATTGATATTCCCTTTTGATTTCGGAAGTAATTCGTCTAAATGAGTCTTTCTTTTTTTCCAGTACCAAAATAAAATTAATAATCCTCCAATTGCACCTAATGTAGCTGCAAAAGTAGATAAACCAATTGCTTGAGTAATTGTTCCACCAAAAACCTTCAGGATTAAATAACTTCCGACTAAAGTAAATACAATTCTAACTACTTGTTCAAATAATTGTGAGACAGTTGTTGGCCCCATAGACTGGTGCCCTTGGAAAAATCCTCTATATAAACTTTGAGAAGGCACAAAAATTAATGCTGTACTAACAATCCTTATGACTCCTACTACATCTTCAACACTATTTCCATGCGTATCCTTAGGAAGCATCAATGGTGCGATAATTGGAGCGATACAATATAAAACTAGGAATGCTAAAAAGCCTGTACATATTAATAGTAGTTGACTAGCGTGAAATAACCGTCTACTTGTTTCATATTCTTCAATTGCATTATATTTTGAAACGAATTTTGCTACTGCTAAAGGAACACCTGCAGTTGCAATACTAATGAATAATGTATATGGAACATAACCATAATTATATAATGCAGAACCTTGTGTACCAACTAATGCAAAAAATGGGAATGTATAAATCATTCCTAAAAATTTTATAAAAAAAGTTCCAGCAGTTAAAATAAAAGTACCACGTAGCAATTTTGAATCTGACATAAACTGCCTCCTACTAATTCGATCAAACTAACTAATCTATCTTACCATATTCATATAAAAAGAAAAAATTAAAAATAGGTAAGAAGTTGGAGCTTATTTGAAATAATGTTATGCTTTATGAAACAATTTGTAATGAAAGTAGTGAAAAAATGAACTATGATGTGATTGTAATAGGTGGCGGCACGTCTGGATTAATGGCTGCCATTAGTGCCGCTGAAAAAAAGGCAAAAGTACTTTTGCTTGAAAAAGGAACTAAACTCGGGCAAAAGCTACTGATTTCAGGTGGTGGTCGTTGTAACGTAACAAATCGCTTACCTGTTGAAGAAGTTATTAAGCATATTCCTGGGAACGGACGTTTTTTATTTAGTGCGTTTTCAATTTATAATAATGAAGATATCATTCAGTTTTTTGAAAACATGGGTGTTGCTTTAAAAGAAGAAGACCATGGAAGAATGTTCCCTGTTTCAAACGATTCAAAATCTGTTCTTGAAGCATTACTTCAAAAACTAAAAAAACATCATGTCGATATTCAAATCAATAGAACTGTTAAAGATGTATTATATGAAAATGGTAAAGTTGTAGGGATTTTGTTAAATGATCGCACAGTTATTAACGCGAAAAGTGTAGTTCTTGCAGTAGGAGGTAAATCAGTTCCACACACCGGTTCTACTGGAGATGGTTATGCTTGGGCAAAGAAAGCTGGGCACACGATTACTGAATTATTCCCAACTGAAGTTCCAATTACTTCCTCGGAGGATTTCATTCAACGTAAAACTTTACAAGGTTTGGCGTTAAGAGATATTGAATTAAGTGTCTTAAATCCAAAAGGTAAAAAAGTAATCTCACATAAAATGGACATGCTTTTCACTCATTTTGGTATATCTGGTCCGGCGGCTCTACGTTGTAGCCAATTTGTGTATAAAGTCCAACAAAAATTCAATACAAAAAATGTAACAATGTCTATCGATTTATTCCCAGAGCAAAATGAAGAAAATTTGTTCCAAGAAACAATGAAAATTGTAAAAGATGAACCCAAGAAAGCGATTAAAAATGTTTTAAAAGGTTTAGCACCTGAACGATACTTATTATTTTTATTAGCAAAAAATGGTATAGATGAATCATCGCCATGCAATGAAATTAGTACGCTTAAAATTAGAGAGCTTGTCCAAGCGTTTAAAGGCTTTACATTTGTTGTTAATGGTACATTATCAATAGAAAAAGCATTTGTTACTGGTGGCGGGGTATCAACAAAGGAAGTTCATCCAAAAGAAATGTCTTCAAAAATAATGAATGGATTATATTTTTGTGGGGAATTATTAGATATCCACGGCTATACTGGAGGATATAACATCACTGCAGCATTTGTTACTGGTCGACTAGCAGGTGCATCTGCCGCTGAATATGCAAAACTTTAATATATTTATAAACAAAGGACCGAACGAATACCATTTTTTCGTTTGGTCCTATCATTTTTTGAAAAGCATAAGATTTGATCAAACCTTCTTCCATTTAATATGACTAGTTTATTCTTAACGTAATAACCTTCTATTATCTCATTTGTTTTTACAAACTTTATCAGCGATTTTGCGAAATGTATCTCATGCTCTTCGTCATATTTGTTTGTCTTTAACACAAATTCACCGTCCCTAAATTAAGGTGTTTCAGCGTACATTAGATGGTTCGTGATGCAAATTGATTAATAAATAAAATCTACCATCCTCTTCGACATAACCTTCTGCCAATTGGAAAGTCTGTTCCATATCTTTAAAAAAGAATTTCCCAATTAAATATTTAGAGGAATACAACTCTATATATCCATCCTTAAACTTCCCAATCACTTTATCCGTAATATCAACTTTCAATGATTTTGGCAAATCAACCCCCTCCTTTCTAACTATGCAGACCTCAATGAAGAATATATGAGGTATTATTACAATATATGCTGATTCTCCAATTGTTAATCTTTTTAATAAAAAATAGACAGCCCTTTTTTTAAGGAACTGTCTATTTTCACACTAATTCACTAATAAAAATATGATTTAAACGCTGAAGTTTACGAATGATCCTCTTCAAAAAATGCTTTCGAATATGCCACGACACCTTGAACGTTTTTAAGTGCACTTTCAGTTAATTCTAAAGCCATTAATACATCGCTTTGAACCTTAAAGGGGGCTTTTATATTCCATAAATGTGCTGGCTTAAAACCAAATTTCGGATAATAATCTTTATGCCCTAGAACGATTACTGAATGATAACCGAGATCCTCTGCCCTTTTTAACCCAAAAGAGATTAACATTTGACCTATTCCTTGTTTCTGGTACTCTGGCTTAACAGAAACTGGTGCTAATGCTAAGGAATTTACTATGTTATCTTCATTCAAAATCGTAATTTTTGATAACAAAACATGCCCAACTATTTCCTCATTTTTTTCAGCTACTATTGAAAGCTCTGGAATAAATGCATCTGTTCTTCTAATTCTACTAACAAGTTTATGTTCAGTTTTATCACTAAACGGTTCGTTCAGAAATGCTTTCCTCACAACTTCTTCTGTTTCAATATAATCATTCACACGCTCTTGTCTGATGACAAATTCCATTATATCCTCACTCTTTATTCTTTCTTATTTCTTTTTGAATTTTTCGGAGCGCTTTTTTCGAACCACGTTCGATATCATGCTCCATTTTTCTTGTCTTATAATCAATAAATAATGTGTCCAAATCATATCCATCTGGATATAATTCAGACGCTTTAACCTCTAAAAAAATTCGCTTTTCATTCACTTCTATTAATTCACCATTAAAATACACTATAACATTATGGTAATTATCTATTTCTTTATATATTATTCCGAATTGTTCGTAGTCTAGTAATTTAACACGATCTCCTTTATGAAAGACATTTTTCACTTCTACTTTCTCTTTGATTACCTTAGGTTTTCTAAGTTTATTTTCATTCACTCTCTCTAAATGGTACGCCTTATTTTCCATATATTCCTTTGCTCTTTGAAGAACTTTTTCTCGTATTTCCATTTTCTTTGAAATCCATAAAGCATTACTTTCTCCAGACTTTCCAATCATTAACTTATATAGAGGCTCTAATGTTTCATTATTAAATCTCATTGCTGCATTCATAAAATCACTATGCATTTCTGAAAAACGTTTGATTTCACCATAATGAGTGGTCGCGATCGTAATACATCCCATTTGATAGAACTCTTCTAAAATAGAAATGGCAAGGGCAGCACCTTCATTCGGTTCAGTTCCACTTCCAATCTCATCAAATAGTAAAAGTGTACTATTATTAGAGGCTTTCATGATTTCAGACAGATTTTTCATATGAGATGAAAATGTGCTTAGTGCATTCTCAATACTTTGATTATCACCAATATCAACAAAGATATTTTCAAATACCGAGACTTCAGTTTCCTTTCCTGCAATCACGTGAAAACCTGACATCGTAGCTAATGTAATTAAACCAATTGTTTTTAAAACAATCGTTTTCCCTCCAGCATTTGGTCCTGTGATAATTAGACTTCTATAATCTGTTCCAATTTCAAAGTTAAGTGGTACAACATTTCCTGATAAAAGTGGATGTTTACAGTTCACTAATTTTATATAGCCATAATCATTTAATTTTGGCTCAATGCCTCCAATATGTTTGCTAAACTTCGCTTTTGCAAACACCATATCATACTGGCTAATCAATTCCATATTAATATTGATGTGATAAATATTCTCTAATACCATTCCAGACAGAGTAGCTAGAATTTGGTATTCTTCCATTGCCTCCTCAGCTTTTAAAATAGAGAGTTCTCCATTTAATTTAGTAACTGTATTTAATTCCATAAAGACGGTTGACCCTTTGGAGGAAGCTTCAACAACAGTTCCTGCAACTTGGTTTTTAAATGAAGCTTTAATTGGTATTGTAAAACGATCATCCTTCTTACTAATGAAGAAATCTTGTATATATTTCTTATTGGCACTACTATTTAAAAATTTATTTAAACGTTCTTTAATTTTCTCCTCAACTGTTTCAATATTACTTCTTATTCGCCTTAATTCCTTACTAGCAGCTGAATCAACCATGCTTCCTTTGATTGAAAAATTAATTTCCTCTTCTACTTTTTTAAATTCTGTCATTGAGTTCGCATAAGATGCTAGAACTGGTGCAAAAAAGACTTTTTCAAGCATGAACTTTTTAATCTTCCTACATCCTCTTAAAAAATCAGATATGCTAACTAAATCGCTCGAATCAAGAATCAAGCCCTTTTCAAGATTTTTAATGAGATTTTCTATATTTGAAACCCCTAAAAATGGTACATGACCTTCTGCATCTAAGATTGCTCTTGCTTCGGTAGTCTCATTTAAACGGGTTTTAACTACCTTCATATTTGAGCTTGGTTCCAATTGATCAATCAATTGTTTCCCTAATCCACTAACACAATAGGATTTTATCATTTCCTTTAAATCATTATATTGTAACTTTTCATAAGTCATCTTGTTCAATTTTTATTCTCCTCACCATGTCTTTTTTGATCATAAATGAAGATACCTACCCATTAGATTCCAATGAGTATTGTATTTAGTTTTCACCTTTTTAAAATAAACATAAAAAAGCTGCGGAGATACCGCAGCTTTCTTTACATTACAAGGCATGTGTAATTTCAAATAAAATAAACTAACTCAAAAAAGTATAGATTTATCCTATCATTATTACACGCTTTATAAAGTATTGTAGGTATCTTCATAGGTATTGAGAAATAAACCATGACAAAACTAAGGGATGAATATATACAAAATTCCCCTTAATATCATGCTTATTTCATTAAATTTTTCCTATTTAGAACCTACCGCACTCACAAAAGCACCTCTATTATCGATTTATAGTGTTTTTCATTGAAATCTAACTAATTAAAATAATCTTACTATGTGGTAAATGAAAAGTAAAGTTGAATTCTTTGTTAATCTAATTCACCTTCCCAAGCCATCATACCACCTTCCATGTTGATTGCTTTATATCCAAGCTCTGTCAAGTATTCACAAACGTTTTCGCTTCTTACACCGGCTTTACAAATGAAAATGTATTCCATTTCCTTATTAAATACATCTAATTTACTTGGTATTTCTCCCATTGGAATATGAATTGCTTCAGGAATTTTCCCATGTTGTACTTCATAATCTTCACGAACATCTACTAAAAAAAGAGTCTCACCTGCATCTAGGCGATCTTTTACTTCATTTGCAGAAATAGAATTCATTTCTTCATTCCTCCTTATTATATGACACAATCTTAACAAGTTCTTATTATCTATGCAAAAAGTATGATTTTTTAACAAAATATGTCTGTTTTTAACGGTATCGAATATATGTTATACTTTAATAAATTTTGAACAAATCTGTTAATTTCAAGGAGAGAAAAATGAGTAAGAAGTTATTATTGTTTTTTGCTACAATTTTTATCCTGGCAGGAATTCTGCCAACACCCCAAACTCAAGCCTCCATTAAGACACCTACAGTGTATAGCAATAAGGCAATTACCATTGTTGCTGAAACAGGAGAGGTTGTTTATTCCAAAAAAGGAAACTATAGAGATTTCCCTGCGAGTACAACGAAGGTTTTAACTGGATTACTATTATTAGAAAAATTAAAACCAAGCGATACCATTACAATGACAAACAGAAGTTTACAAGAGGAAAGAAGCAATGACCAAATCATTTTTAAATCTGGTGAAAAAATAACTAGAGATGAAGCGCTAAAAATATTAATGCTCAATAGTAATAATAATATAGCTTATGCAATTGGTCAGCGAATTAGCGGTAGTGTCTCAAAGTTTGCTGAATTAATGAACAAAAGAGCGAAGGAGCTTGGTGCAACTAACTCTCATTTTGCAAATGCAAGTGGTTTACCAAATTCAACTCACAAAAGTACGGCATATGATTTAGCAATGATTACAAGAGTAGCCATTAAACAGCCTTTAATGGTTAAAGCGATGAGTCTAACTAAGACTTACGTAAAGACATCTCGTCAAAAAGTCGTTTTGACAAAGTCTAGCCCTATTTACAGTAACCCAAACTTTTTAGCTGCAAAAACTGGCTATACAAAAGCAGCCAAAAATACATTAATTCAAGCTAATAAGAAAAATAATATTACTTTAATTCATGTTGTTCTCCGCTCAGATAAGGATAAATATTCAAATGATATAAAGCTATTAGACCAATATGCTTATAGCAAAGTTAAGAATATTAAACTTGTTGATCATTCAACATGGAAGACGAATTTAACAGTATTAAACCAACGAATTGAAGGAAAAGTACAAACGGACATTGTCATACCTACAGCTTTTTCATCATCAAGCTTTAAAACTAAAATCATTCCAGATCCATTAAATTACGAGAATCTATTTTCCACTGGAATCTTACCATTGCAAAATTTAGGACGAGTAGAGGTTTATCTGAAAAGTAAAAAATTAAAGCAAACTAATTTTGTTTCCTCAAATGCCTATACATTTAACGGAGATAATCTCATTATACCTGCGAGTACACAGGCTAGTTCATACTAGATAAAAAAAACAAGACCACTTATTATGTGGTCTTGTTTTCGTTTGTTTTGTACTTAACATAACTTGATCAAAGCCCGTACTACATTCATACTACTCTTTAGATTTAATAAAGTTAATATTATATTTTTCAATGTCATTTAAATCACCATTATATGTTGGATCTGGATTATACCATGACTTTGTTGAGAAATATTTATTTAAATCACTGGATTTAAATATATAACCGTGTCTCGCATATATTTCATTTCTTGCTAGACTTAACTCATTTGTTGGCAGCTTCCCAATTGCGTCATCTGTTAATTTCATCGTGTTACTATTCGGCAAAATATAATCTTTTGAAATTGGCTTTTTTTCAATAACCTTTGTTTGACTATTAGCCGGCTTTTTAGCTTTTTGATTAGACGTTTTTTCGGATGTTCCTTCTTTTTTTTCTTCTTTCTTAGCTACTTTAATTTCCTCTGTTGAAACACTTTTTTTCGATGTATTCCCATCAGTCATGATCTTTGGATATACATAAAAAATGGCCGTGGCCCCTAGTATGATAAACCCCGCAATTGTTATAAAAATTGGTAAATATCTTTGATTCCAATTTCCTTCAACATTTTTTTGTAATTTTCTTTTATCCGTTCGACTATTTTCATTTATGTATTTATTTTTAGCCATATTTTTCACTCCCCTGATCTAAAATTAAGGCTATTTTCATAGACATTGTTGCTATAAGTATGCGTTAGTTGATCACAACTCCAGGAGATCCCCTTCCGTGTGGAGTGGGCTGAGTCCATGGTAGTCAGCATACTCTCTACATCTACTACAGACGTCTCGTATCTCCCATTATAATCAACTTTTGTCTTCATCATATTAAATGAAAAAAGCAAAACTCTTTTAAAAAAGAGCTAAAATTAAATAAGTAGACCTAAAACATTATCAACCGTATTTAACGCATTTCCACTGATTTAATGAAAGTTTAATAGTTTATTAATACAATTGAAAAATCTATAAAATAAAGATTAATTTTGAAAGAAAAACTTACATTGCATAATATAGAGAAGGTTTTGCAAGTCATTTCATAAAAATAAATACCCCTAATGCTATAGGAACATTAGAGGTAAGGTGGTTTAATAATGTAAATCCAAGAATTATTCAGTTTATATTAAAAAAGAAAAAATAGTTGCCGTAGCAACTATTTTTTTCTACTTATTTCGTTATTGTAAGTTGCTGATTATTATCCTTCTTATCTACAATCATCGCTCCAAGTATTAAGAAAACTAAAATACCTAAACAAACCATAATACTTACTCGATTTTGTTCACTAAATGCAAATGCAACGCAGCTGATGATTAATGCAAGTGCCGTAAATGAAGTGATATATGGAAATCCCCATACTTTAAAATGTGGTATTGCAGCGTATGTTTTGCGTAATTTCAGCTGTGCTAAACAAATACTAATCCAAACTAATGATACCGTAAATCCAGGTATTGCCATTAAGTAACCAAATACACGATCAGGTGAGAAATAAGCAACAAATGTACCGCCAACAAGAATAACTGCACTCAATATAACGCCATATAATGGGACACCGTTCTTAGAAACGTGTGCAAATAATTTTGGTGCTTCTCCTTCTGAAGCTAAAGAAAACAACATTCGTGTACATCCATAAATACCAGAGTTTGCTGCAGATAAAACAGCTGTAATTAAAACAAAGTTCATAATATGAGCTGAACCATTAAAACCGACTGTTGATAGTACTTGAACAAATGGACTTGCTTGATTACCAATTTCATTCCAAGGGATTAAACCACAAATAATTAGAATTGGAAGCGTATAGAAAATCACTATTCTCCAAATGACACCTTTAATGACTTTAGGTAATACTTTCTCTGCATCTTTTGTTTCAGTTAATGTTAATCCGATCAGTTCCGAACCACCATATGAAAAAATGACGATTAATAAAGCTGAAAATACTCCTGACCAACCGTGCGGGAAGAACCCGTCGTATTGAATATAATTTTGCATATAATTCGTGTCATTACTTGGTATGATTCCAAATAAAATCCCTGCACCTAAAACAATAAATAAAACAATCATCGTAATTTTAATGCCTGCAAACCAAAATTCAAATTCTCCGAAACGTTTAACATTCATAAAATTTATCGCAACAATGAAAATAGCACTGATAAAGCTTAATGACCATAAAGACATTGATGGGAACCAATACTGAAGGAAGCTTCCAGCAGCAATTACTTCAATGACACATACTACTAACCACATGAAACAGTACAACCAGCCGATAACAAATGACACTTTCGTACCAAATGCTTTACGAATAAACCCTTTCATATTTAAACCTGGGTATGCAATAGCCATCTCCGCAATTGCACTCATAACAACAAGAAGCAGTAACCCTGCAAACAAGTATGAAAAAATAACCGCTGGCCCCGCTATTGAAACTGTTTCAGTAGTCCCTTTAAAAATTCCTGTACCGATTGCTCCTCCGAGTGCCATTAATCGTATATGACGTGGCAATAAACTTTTCTGTAATTCCATGATATATCTCCTTTATATCTTATTAATCTATCAATTATTCATTTCATAAATTCAATTAGTCGATTGTGCTTTTTTCAAAATAAAAAATCGCCCCTGTCATTAACGACAGGGACGATTTACACCGTGGTACCACCCTAATTGCAGACTATGCATCTGCCTCTTCATTTGATTAACGATCGATTGACCGTCTTTCCCTTATAAAAGATATCTTTTATTTCGAAAAAGATGCTCCAGGATTGAAATTCACACTTATCTATGTACTGATTCTCACCAACCATCAGCTCTCTAAAACAGTGAAATAAGTATTACTTTATTCCGTTCATTGCACGTTCTATATTAAATTGTTTTGTATTCCCGAATAATAAAAAAGTCCCTACTGATTATATCAGTAGGGACGAAAAATTCGCGGTACCACCCTAGTTGCAGACTATACTTATGTCTGCCTCTCGACTTTGTTAACGATCATATTTGACCGTTTTTTCCTCTATAAAGATTAGCCTTTATTTCGAAAAAAATGCTCCAGGATTGAAATTCACCCTTATCTATGTACTGATTTGCACCTTCCATCAGCTCTCTAAAACAGTGAGATAAGCACTACTTATATTCCCTTCATTGCCCAATTATTCTATTAACTTTTAAGACGTAGCTACGGTCCTTATTAAGTATGTTTTGAATTATAGATGTTACTCTACTATTCTGTCAATGGTTTATTTCGATATAATATTTTTTCTATTTGAAAAAGTAATAAAAGTTGATGACAACTCCAGGTTGCTTCCTTTCCATGGAGAGTGAGCTCTAGTCAATGGTGGACCTAATAAAAAGGACTAATCAATTAAGATTAGTCCTTTAAATATTAATTAGCTACAATATTTACTAACTTTCCAGGAACAGCAATAATTTTACGTACTGTTTTCCCTTCAACTTGCTCTTTCACAGCTTCATCTGAAAGTGCAATTTGCTCCATTTGTTCACGAGAAGCATCTTTAGCAACTAGTAATTTTGCTCTTACTTTACCATTGATTTGTACGACAATTTCAATCTCATCTTCAACTAACTTTGCTTCGTCATAAGCTGGCCATGTTGCATATGCGATTGAATCAGCGTGACCAAGTTTATTCCAAATTTCTTCACCAATATGCGGTGCAACTGGAGCTAGTAATTTAATGAATCCTTCTACCATATCTTTTGGTAATTGTTCAGCTTTGTAAGCTTCATTAATGAATACCATCATTTGTGAAATAGCTGTATTAAAACGAAGTCCTTCAAAGTCTTCTGTTACTTTTTTCACTGTTTGGTGATAAGTTTTTTCAAGATTGCTTACTGTAATACCTTCAACAATTTTATCTGAAATTTGATCGTTATCAGAAACAAATAAACGCCATACACGGTCTAAGAAGCGACGTGAACCGTCTAACCCATTTTCTGACCAAGCGATCGAAGCATCTAATGGTCCCATAAACATTTCATATAAACGTAATGTATCTGCACCATGACTTGCAACGATATCATCTGGATTTACGACATTTCCTTTTGATTTAGACATTTTTTCATTATTTTCACCTAAGATCATTCCTTGGTTAAATAACTTTTGGAAAGGCTCTTTAGTAGGAACTACTCCTAAATCATAAAGGAATTTGTGCCAGAAACGAGCATAAAGTAAGTGAAGTACTGCGTGCTCTGCTCCACCGATATATACATCAACTGGTAACCAGTGTTTTAATAAATCTGCATCTGCAATTGCTTCATTATTTGTTGGATCGATGTAACGTAAGTAATACCAGCAGCTTCCACCCCATTGTGGCATTGTGTTTGTTTCACGGCGACCTTTTTTACCTGTAACAGGATCAACTACATTTACCCAATCTGTAATATTTGCTAATGGTGATTCACCAGTTCCACTTGGGCGGATATCATCAGTTTTAGGTAGAATTAGTGGTAATTCTTCATCAGGAACAACTGTCATTGTACCATCTTCCCAGAAAATAACAGGAATTGGTTCGCCCCAATATCTTTGACGAGAGAACAACCAATCTCTTAAACGATACGTAACTTTTTTCTCTCCAGTTTTTGAAGAGTCTAACCACGCTAACATTTTTTCGATTGCTTCCACTTTATTTAAACCATTTAAGAAATCAGAGTTAACATGCTTACCATCGCCAGTGTATGCTTCTTTTTGAACATCTCCACCTTCAACTACTTCTACGATTGGTAAGTTAAATTTCACTGCAAACTC
Source organism: Gottfriedia sp. ABJ_BB2_2 (assembly GCF_055484705.1). Classification (NCBI taxonomy): domain Bacteria; kingdom Bacillati; phylum Bacillota; class Bacilli; order Caryophanales; family Bacillaceae; genus Gottfriedia; species Gottfriedia sp. ABJ_BB2_2. The sequence continues at coordinate 57,448 of NZ_JBVFKR010000006.1, read as the reverse complement.
GTGGTCACGTTCGTCATGTCCAGGTACTGCCATAATTGCACCAGTACCATAGCTTGCAAGTACATAGTCAGCGATCCAAATTGGAAGTTTTTCATTATTAACAGGATTAACTGCATATGCACCTGTAAATACGCCAGTTTTGTCTTTAGCTAAATCTGTACGCTCTAAATCACTTTTTGATTTGATTGAATCGATATATGCCTCAACTGCTTCTTTTTGATCAGCTGTCGTAATTTTATTTACTAAATCATGTTCAGGAGCTAATACTAAATAACTTGCACCAAATAAAGTGTCTGGACGAGTAGTAAATACAGTAACTTTATCATCGTATCCTTCAACTTTGAAGTAAACTTCAGCACCTTCAGAACGACCAATCCAGTTTCGTTGCATTTCTTTTAAACTTTCCGGCCAGTCTAATTCTTCTAGATCTTCTAATAATCTGTCTGCATAAGCAGTAATTTTTAAAATCCATTGTTTCATAGGTCGACGTTCAACTGGATGTCCTCCACGTTCACTCTTCCCATCGATTACTTCTTCATTTGCTAATACTGTTCCAAGTGCTGGACACCAGTTTACTGGAACTTCATCAACATAAGCTAACCCTTTTTCAACCATTCTTGAGAAAATCCACTGTGTCCACTTATAGTATTTAGGATCAGTTGTATTTACTTCACGATCCCAATCATAAGAGAAACCTAATGCTTGAATTTGATTTCTAAATGTATTGATGTTTTTCTCAGTAAACTCGGCTGGATCATTTCCAGTATCAAGAGCATATTGTTCAGCAGGTAATCCGAATGCATCCCATCCCATTGGATGAAGTACATTATAACCTTGCATTCTTTTCATTCTTGATAAAATATCCGTTGCTGTATAACCTTCCGGGTGACCTACATGAAGTCCCGCCCCTGATGGATATGGAAACATATCAAGTGCATAAAATTTTGGCTTGCTTGTATCGTCAGTTGTTTTAAATGTTTTATTATCTAACCAATACGATTGCCATTTTTGTTCAATATTACGGTGATTAAAACTCATATTATTGCCTCCTTTTTAATGATTAAATGGCTCGGCTGGCAGTTATCACAGGACTTTTTATGAAAATAAAAAAATCCTCCCGTCCCAAATAGGGACGAGAGGATTTCCCGCGGTACCACCCAAATTAATGTAAAAAATACATTCACTTGTTTCCGTAACGTGGAACACGACATTCATTACTTGGTAAAAACCGTTCACAAATGTGGCTTATGGGCGAGTTCATGAAAAGAAGGGATTGACTTTCACCAGCCGTCAACTCTCTAAACCTCTTCACTTTCATTACTATTCCCAATCATTGCCGATCATTTAGATTTAATTTATACCATTTTATTATAACCAAGGAAAAAGGTCAATTATACATTGCCTATTTTATGAAGCAACAGTTTGTTCTTGTGCATTAATAACCTTTTTTGCAAATTTTTCATACAATACAGAAAAAATCATACTGATTACTAAGAAGAAGACCAAGACAATAAATAATATTCTCATACTAAATGTATCTACTACTGCTCCCCCTAGTAAAGGACCAATCATTCGTCCTACTGTACCTGCACTATTTACGATCCCTTGATACATTCCTAACTTATCTTTTGGAGCTAACATATTTGCAATTGTTGGAACTGCAGGCCATACGAACATTTCACCAATTGTTAAAATAATCATTCCAATCATAAACATTGAAAATTGCTCTGCCGTACTAACAAGAATTGTAGAGGCAATAAAAAATCCAATACCAAATAACATTTGCTTTCTCATACTCGTTACATATTTTCGAATGATTGTTGATACAATTGGTTGTGCTAAAACAATCAACGCGCCATTAACTGTCCATAGTAGACTGTAATTAGTTAACCCAATTTTTAGATTAGACATTTCAGAAGCAATTGTCGTCTGCCATTGAACATACACTAACCAACATAAAACATAAGAGCAACAAACAATTAATAAAGCCTTCATTGATGGCGTTAGAGAAAACTTAGGTTTTTCTTTCCCTACGATGTCCACTACCTTTTCATCCCTTGTTATTTCCATATTTCTAAAACCAACAGCCGCTACGAAAAAGAAAATAATATATAAGATCAAATTAGCTGTGAAAATATAATTGATATCGAAATCTGCTACGATTCCACCTAATGCAGTACCGATTGCGACCCCTAAATTTTGAGCAACATACAATGCATTAAATGCTTTGCGGCCACCTTCTGGCCAAGCTGTTCCGACCATTGCATACATAGATGGAAAGACAATTCCCACACCAAACCCTAATGTGATTAAGAAAAAACTATAAAATGACCAAGAATGATTAATGACTAATCCTAAAATTGAAAGAAAAGTAATAATAATCCCTGTTAGTATTGACTTGTATCCCCCAAATTTGTCAAAAAGCCAACCACCGAGCATATTACCAAAAACGCCAGCCAATGAGTTAAACATTAAAATAAGCCCTGCGACTGACAAGGACTTTCCTAAATGTTCATGTATATATATCGCATTGAATGGCCACAAAAATGAATTTCCTGTTACGTTTAAAATCATACCTATTAATAAAAACCAGAGTTTTTTTGGCATTCTTTACTCCCCTTTAAGCCGACCCTTTTTCTCTATATAACTTATTTATTGTAGATGAGAAAATGTAACCTTTCAACTAAAAAAACTGGAGAAAATTTTTCCTTTTTGCTTTTTTATAAGCTATTTGATTATTGTATTCATATCCATCGTTACTATATTAAGGAGCGTTGATTGATAACAATTCCTGGTTGTCCCTTTCCGTTGGACGTAAGCTGAGAAAGGTAGGCATGACTAAAACCACGACGTCCTGTCGTAACGCATGCATCACCCACATCCTGAGGGCCTCCTGTGGGGTCTTTAGCCTTCCCATATCTCCCACAGCAGTCGAGCAACTTCCATTGTAATCAACTAACTGCCTGTCGTTTCAAATACGGACCTTCTTTTTTTATATACTTAATTCAACACTCCAAAATTCTGGTAAAATTATATACACACTGAAAGAAAAGAGGTCTTAGTATGTCATCAGCTTTTAAAATGACTAAATATATTGCATTTATTATTTTGACGGTAATCTATTATCTTATCATGCAGTATTTTAATTTATTGCCTCATGATACTACGATTAGTTTTATCGGATTTGGCTTAATGAGCATTATTCCATTTGCAATTTTAGCCCTATTGTTAATGATTGATGTGAAAAATTTTAAGGGGCAAGTTAGCATAATCGGAATAGGACTACTTTCGATACTCCTGTTCATCGTCATAATTGTTTTGAACTCAAGACTTGGTGACGCTAGCACTTATCGAAATATGATTGGTAAAGTCGAGAAGAAAGAATTTGTGAAGGATATGAAGGTTGCGGATTTAGATCAAATCCCAATTGTTGATCATTCATTAGCACTAAACATGGCTGATAAAAAATTAGGTGAAGTTCCATCACTTGGATCGCAATCAGACATTGACCGATTAACACTTCAAGAAGTTAACGGTGTCATGTATTATGTTGGTCCATTAGAGCATACAGGATTTTTTAAATACTATAAAAATAAAAGTGGTACAAAGGGATATTTAATGGTAAATGCCAGCAATCCAGATGATGTTAAATTAGTAACTAATCTGGATGGAAAGGCCATTCATTTACGCTATTTAGATAGTGCATATTTTGGTGACGATTTAATGAGGTATGCATTCCGCCATAATAAAAATACTGGTTTAAAAGATTATACATTTGAAATTGATGATAAAGGGAAACCTTATTGGGTGATTTCAAAATTTGATTTTCATAAAATTGGAGGGGCAGAAGAAGTAACTGGTGTCATGGTAATCGATGCTCAAACAGGCGATACAAAAGAGTATTCTTTAAAAAATGCACCAGATTGGATTGAGCGCATGTACCCTGCTAATACAGCTGTCGAACATTTTGATGATTGGGGAACGCTAATTCATGGTTATTTTAATTGGAGTGACAGAGATAAAATAGCAACTACAGAAGGTATTAAAGCAATTACGAATAATGGAAAAATGTATTACTATACAGGCGTTTCATCAGTTGGTAGAGATGAAAGCTTAAGTGGATTTACGTTAATCGATACACGAACAGGTCACACGACAATTTACAAGATATCAGGAGCAACTGAAAAGGCGGGAATGACATCAGCAGAAGGTAAAGTCCAGCAATATAGATACAATGCAACCTATCCTACATTAATTAATATTCAAAATGAACCAACTTATTTTATGGCTTTAAAAGACAAAAAAGGCCTAATTAAAATGTATAGTATGGTGAATGTAAAAAACTACAATATTGTAGGTACGGGAAACACCCTTCAATCAACACTGAATAATTATATTGAAGGATTAGCTTTGAAAGGATCCTCTGCAAACTTAAAAGATTCTGATATGTATCAAGAAATAGAAGGAAAAGTCAGCCGAATCGGATTAACCTTAAAACAAGGTGAAAGTATTTACGATTTAATGCTTGAGAAAGACGGAAAGATTTTCTCTGTATCAACAGAAATTTCTCGTGAAATTGCACTTACAAAAGTTGGCGATCCTGTAAAGATTTCGTTTATCAAAGTTGGTGACACAAGCTATATTTTAGCAAAAACATTTGATAATAAAGCAATTCAATAAAAAGAAACTGCCTTCCTAAAAAGGCAGTTTTAATTCATAATATTTATTGCTTAGATCTTTGCGGTTGACCTTTTTTAGCATTACTTTGTTTTACTTTGTCCACTGCAGAAAGTTCTCCAGAGAACTCAGTAATCGTTGCATTTTTTGTTTTTTGTTCTGGATTATTACTTTTTGATCGGTCCTTTGCCATATTATAGTTCCTCCCAAGAAACATAAATTCACGTGTGTATTCTTGCATATGTTTTCACCCTCCTCTAATGCGGAGTTATGATCATTTGATGCTGCAATTGGACAAGTTGTCTGCGTAAACGATTGAACTCATCTCGATTCTCTTGATTTGCGAGTCGCTCTACTTGCTCAAGCTGTTGAATTGCTTGTTCCAGTTGCAATTGTGCATCTGAGTACTCTATATCATTATAGTGTTCCTGTTTCATACCTTCTTCTAATTGTTGTGCTGCATAGTCATAGGCTGCTTTTGCTTGCTTCACTTGTTCTTGTCCGAATGCGCGATCTGTTATTGGCAAGATAATTCCTCCTTCAGACTTTACAAAGTAATATATTGAAGTATCCGGGCTTTTAGGCTACCTCAAGGATAGTGTCTCCCAACCAATCAAAGAAAGTACAAAAATTTGTTTACAGTAAAGAGAGGTTTTTCCATTTGGTTTTCTAATGAGAGCATGATAAAATCGAGAATAGTGACTTAAATTAAGGGAGGGATGAGGAAATGACAAATAATAATCCTTTTCCATATACAATAGATCATAAAAGATATCATTCGTGGAATTATCATTTGAGACAGCAATTCGGCGAAAAAGTATTTAAAGTTTCGATTGATGCTGGCTTTGATTGCCCAAATAGAGATGGTACTGTAGCGTTCGGCGGTTGTACTTTTTGTAGTGCCTCCGGTTCAGGTGATTTCGCAGGTAACCGTGCCGAGGATGTTGTTACACAATTCCATAAAATCAAAGATAGAATGCATGAAAAATGGCAAAATGGAAAGTATTTAGGGTATTTCCAAGCCTATACGAATACGCATGCTCCAGTAGAAGTTTTAAAACAAAAATTCGAACCAATCTTAGAACAAGAAGGCGTTGTAGGTTTATCTATTGCGACAAGACCTGATTGTTTACCAGACGACGTTGTAGAATATTTAGCAGACTTAAATAAACGAACATATTTATGGGTTGAGCTTGGATTACAAACAGTTCATGAAAAAACAGCAAATATTATCAATCGAGCTCATGACTACAAAACATATGTTGAAGGTGTCGAGAAATTAAGAAAGCATAATATCCGTATTTGTTCACATATTATTAATGGCTTACCTCTTGAAACGCCTGAAATGATGATGGAAACTGCTCTTGAAGTAGCGAAACTTGATATTCAAGGAATTAAAATTCACTTACTTCATCTTTTAAAAGGAACAGCTATGATGAAGCAATACGAAAAAGGTCTAGTTGAATTTATGTACTTTGATGATTATATCAAGTTAGTCGTTGACCAGTTGGAAATCATTCCAAGTGATGTAATTGTTCATCGAATAACTGGAGATGGTCCACCTGATTTATTAATTGGACCAATGTGGAGCTTGAAAAAATGGGAAGTATTAAATGCGATAGATCGTGAATTTGAGCGACGTAATAGCTGGCAAGGTAAATTTGCAAAAAATAGAGTGCAATTAACATGATTCTAGAACGAATTTTACCTTATGCTCGAAAACTTCTTCAACTAGCTCTAAATGAAGGAGATATCGCCATAGATGCAACAATCGGTAATGGTCATGATACAGTTTATTTAGCCAAATTAGTTGGAAAAACAGGACATGTTTATGGATTTGATATTCAAGAGTTAGCAATTCAAAATACGACTGAACGTATTCAAAAAGACAATTTATCAAATCAAGTTACACTCATTCAAAAAAGTCATTCCCAAGTACAAAATGAGGTACCAAATCATTTACACGGGAAAGTAAAGGCAGCAATTTTCAACTTAGGTTATTTACCTGGGAGTGATAAAACAATTGTTACTGTCCCCTCATCAACAATTTCTGCGATTGAACAGATTCTTAATATAATGGCACCGGAAGGAATTATTGTTGTAGTGATTTACCATGGACATGAGGGTGGAGAAATTGAAAAAGATGCATTGATGGACTATGTACAAAATATCCCACAGGATCATGCACATGTATTAACATATCGATTTTTAAACCAAGCAAACAATCCACCTTTCATCGTTGCAATAGAAAAAAGAGAATAACTTTTTTTCAAACTGTCTAGTTACCTTGCTAGGCAGTTTTTTTATGAAATTTTTATTTTTGGTAAATTTTTCTTATAAAGTTGGGCACGATAAGAAAATAATAATTTGAAAAGGAGTTTTTAGAATGAAAAAATTGATTCTAGCTAGTGCAATGTTAAGTGCTTTAACTTTTAGTACGATGTCAGTAGGCGCACAAGAGGTTGATTGGTCTAAATTCAATCCTAAACATAATGAACCACAACACCATGGACACTACCACCACCATGACAATAAGCATCATCAACTGTTAAACAAACATAAAAAAGAAGTTGTTACGTATATCTCCAATTATTTAAATCAACCAGAAGCAAATGTAAATAAAATTGTAAATGAACAAAAACTCGAAATGAAAAAACTTATATTTGTAGCGGTTATTTCTAAGCTTGCAAACAAACCTATGGAAAATATAATCGCAGCTAAAAAGGAAAATAAATCATTTAAAGATTTATTAAGTAAATATAATATTGATCATGAACAATTTCATAATGAAATGAAAAGAGTTCATGGAGATATTTTCACTAGAATTTCACCAAAAAACTAAACAAAAAGCATATCTTCAATTTTAGAAGATATGCTTTTCTCGTATCATTTGAATTCATTATAAATTTTGTTAATCTGCAAAGAGAAATTAAAAAATATCGTAGCAGTAAGTACTAAATATATAAGAAAGCACCTACAATCCGCTCCAGTCACTCCTTCGCATTTTCATTTATTTTCCCCTTTATTTACTTAGCTTCAAATTCAAACTTGAGAAAAGAAGAAACTTTCGACTTGTTTCGACAAAACCAATCACATTTCGAATATTACTTTAAAATAAAATACCGTAATAATAGTTTAATTGTAATAAAAAAGTTTATTACATGTAGTCTATTCGCATTATATACAAAAATCTTCTTATGACAAATCGATTAGGTTTTTTCATTATTTCACAATATAAAAAAGCAAACAATAGACAAGCTTCGAGTTATAAATTGGCATATTTTTTAAAAACTTTGTCTAATTTTTTGTCTAATTTTTAAAATAAGTCTGAATTAAAATGATATACATACAGTCTTTTTGTACAGGTTTTAGCCATATTTTATTTAAATTAAATTCAGAATTTTCAATCTAAAATACTGTAACTGTACAAAATATTGTATTAATTAAATTTAACGGAGGTGTATCAATGTCATCATTTTTCGTAAAACGAAAATACTTAGTTATTGCTATCTGGTTAGTACTTGCGATTGCTCTAAGTTTCTTATCCCCTTCCCTATCTACTTTAGTTGAAGAAAAAGGAACATTAAAGCTGCCCTTAAGTACGCAAGTTATGAAAGCCGAACAAATCCAACTTGATCATGACATGGATCCTAAGAACAAAAAGAGTTTTGCGATTGTTTTTTACAGTAAAGAAACATTATCCGACTCAGATAAAGAGACTGTAAAAGATGTAGCAAGTAATCTTGAAGATAATAAAGATTCAATTGGTCTTGTTTCAGTATCTAATTCAATTGACGAACCCGCTTTAAAAAATACATTAGAATCAAAAGATGGAAAAGCAATCTTATTATCTGGTACGTTGAATATTAAAGATAAAAACTTAACAACTCTATACGATGAATTAGAGTCATTGTCTAAAGTTGATGGGTTAGAAAGAATTGTAACAGGTAAGATTTTCGTTGATGAACAAGCTAATTTACAAAATGAAGAAGGGCTTAAAAAAGGGATTATCATTGCTGGTATTCTTGCATTAGTTGCTTCAGTACTAATCACACGAAAACCACTTGTTGTTGTATCTGCTGTTGTTCTAACGTTAGTTAACTATTTAGTAAGCGCTTCAATTTATAGCTTATTAGTAGATAATGGACAGCTTCCGATCACGAATATCGCTCCACTTGCTTTAGGCTTATTCTCATTTTTACTAAGTATAATTGCGACCTTTAGTTTGTACTATCGTTATGCTGGAATTTTGTCTACCCAAAAATCGAATGAACACTCACTCATTTTTGCATTATCAAATAAACAATATAGTTTACTAGTTTCACATGCAGTTTTTACATTATTAAGTATTGGCTTACTAAATACAACATTTCAAATCACAAAATCATTAAGTGCATTAATTGTTTTAGGTGTCGTATCTTATCTTGCTTCAATATCATTTTTACCTAGCTTATTTGCTTTATTTGGAAAAACACTCTCTATTCCAAATGGCAAAACAACAGGCTTTGTAGGCTGGCAAAAATGGAATAGCTTAGTCGTAAGAAGAGGTGGCATTTTTACTTTAGTAGCTTTAATCATCATTGCTCCGATTGTTGGACTTTACCAACAAAAGATTGCTTATAGTACAGTAGATGGTCTTCCAAATGAAGATGCAGCTAAAGGATCAAGATTAGTTGCAAAAGAATTTGGAGAAGGTAAATCTACGCCACTTAAACTTGTCATCGAAAATACTGTACCATGGAATACAGTAACAGGTATGACGACTATTGAAGCCCTATCTCGTAGTTTGTCACAGATGGATGGAGTAGAATCTGTAAGAAGTGCTTCTCGTCCATTTAGTAGTGAGTTAGATCCATTAATGCTTGTAACACAAGCTGCTACTTTAAAGGATGGTATTGGTAAAGGAAATGATGGTGTCAATCAAATCCGTGAGGGACTTCAAGGAGCAAAGGATGAATTAGAAAGTTCTTCTCCTAAATTAAAAGAAGCAACTGACGGTATTGATCAATTAGTTACTGGTACAACAAAACTTGAAACAGGTGTTGGTAAATTAGAAGATGGTTTATCACAAATTGAAAATGGTTTAAGAAAAGGTACTGTTGGAGCTGGTCAATTACATGACGGCTTAGGAACTGCAAAAGATAGTACAAAGAAATTAATAGCAGGAAGTAAAGAATTATTAACAGGCTACAAAACAATTGAGAAGAATTTTAAAACACTTTACAACGGTGTTAGTGATATTAAAATGAACCTTGCTAAAATCCAAGCTGGTATTCAAGGCTCTCAACAATTAGCTGCAGGTCTAGGTAAAAAGTATCCTGAAATTACTTCAGATACATATTACAAAGAACTACAAGGCACGCTTAAACTGTTGGATGATAGTTTAACAGAGTTCATTACAAAAGTAGGTACAGCTGAACACGGCGCGGGATTACTTTTAGCCGGTCTTGAAAAAGCAAATGCTGGTATGACTCAAGTAGTAAATGGCCAAACACAGTTAGTAGCTGGTTTAGAAAAACTGTACGCAGGTATGGGTGAATTAGAAAATGGTATTGAAAGAGCTGCTGACGGTCAATCATTGGTACTTAAAAATGTTCCTCAAGTTACAGATGGTTTAGGCCAATTAAAGGATGGTCAAGTACAATTAGGTGATGGTATTGGTCTATTTGTTGATAAGGTTGGAGAACTGAAAGATGGATTAGGTCAAACTGTTGGTGGGTTAAATCAAATTTATGATGGCTTAAATAGTGCACAAGGCTATTTAGGTGGTTTAACAACTAGTTTTAATCCAAGTTTAACTGGTTGGTACTTACCAGAAGAGGCATTAAGTAAACCTGAATTCCAAAAAATCTTTGATAACTATATGTCAAAAGATTCATTGGTAACAACACTGGATGTTACATTTGAGAAAACACCAATCTCTACTGAAGGTACTAATTTAGTAGATCAAGCTAGAAAAACTGCTCTGAAATCATTAAAAGATCAAGGATTAGAAGCCGCTAATTTAGCTTTAGCTGAAGATCCTTCAACAGTATATAGTTTAAAACCAATTATTACTGATGATTTAAAATGGTTAATTACTTATTCATTAATTGCAGCTGTCTTATTATTAACAATTGCATATAGAAATATTTTCTATTCTATTATTTCTATAAGTGCAGCAGCCATCGTTTATTTCGCTGGTAATGCTTTTGCTGAACAAGTATTTATCCGAAATTACGATCAGTTAGGTCTGAAATTCCTAGTTCCGATTTTTGCAATCTACTTGGTATTTGCTCTTGCATGTACTTTATTAGCTCACTTATATGTTAATTCTTCTACTGACACAGAAGAGAAAGATGCTTTATTAGCAGGTAATATCGCAAGCATGTTTGCTGTTGGAGTTGTAGGTAGTGCAATTTTTGCAGGATTGTTATTTAGTAGTAGTTACTTGTTTGTTCAATCTGCTCTTGCTGCCTTAGTTGGATTTGTAGGATTAACGTTCTTGGTAATCCCAGTTCTATATCCTATTTTCTCGTCTAAGTTATTTACAACGAACAAATCACATAATCAAGTAGTGGAACACAACGTAACCCTTTCAGATTAAGAATAAAAAAAAGGATAGGTAAGCAGAGAAAATCTGCTTACTATCCTTTTTTATTTACATTAAACCGAAATTTCTTATGTTTGAAATCTGTAAAAACATCTGTATTAATTATATTGTGATCGGCGAAGTTTCGCATCTAGAATAAGATTACCAAAAGGTATAAATGCAACAACAAACGCTGAAATTGCCCACATAAATGACCATCTAATTTTAAAGGTAACATATGTTATTGTTATGACATATAAAACGAAAAAGAAACCGTGAATTGAGCCAACTAAAGTCACAATTTCAGGTAAACCTGCGAAGTACTTAAGTGGCATTGCAATAAATAATAATACGAGTAACGATAAGCCCTCTATGAACCCCATCAATCTAAATTTTCCAATTGGTGAATTTAGCATATAATTTCCCCCTGATTGATCCTACTTAACATATTAATAAACATTTAGAACAGTCCTATTATCAACACTATCATAAAATTTGAAGTTTTATATTCTAAATATGTGGCAAATTATTTACAAATCTCTTACTTATCAACATTCAACTTGTAAGTTCCATCAACCTATTATTTCAAAAGTTCAAAATGCGCTATGTACAAAACATCTTATCCTTTTCCCCTTCTTTTGTCCCTCCTCTTTTAAAATTCTATCTTGTATTACCATTCGTCCTTCGTTTATACTATTCTTATAACATATTAATTGAATGCAAAACTTGGAGGAGCCTGTCACATTAGGATAAGTATGTCTTGTACTTACCTTAATGTTACAGGCTCTTTTTTATGTACAAAAATTAGATAGGAGGAAGTTACTTATGCTTTATGTTCAATTAACCATTATATTAATCGCTTCTAAATTGGCAGGTGATATTAGTACAAGATTAGGTCAACCCGCTGTATTAGGGAAGCTTTTGATTGGGATTCTTATTGGACCAGCAGTCCTTGGTCTTGTTACAGAAACTGACACTCTACATGAAATCAGTGAAATTGGGGTCATCCTTCTTATGTTCATAGCGGGGTTAGAGACTGATGTGAAAGAATTTAAAAAGTCATGGAAAGCCTCAACCTATGTTGGAATTCTAGGTATTATACTTCCACTTTGTATTGGGTATTTATATGGGATTATGATTCAATTATCTAGCTTTGAAGCGATTTTTCTAGGACTATTGCTTTCTGCAACTAGTGTCAGTATCTCGGTAGCCACCCTAAAAGAAATGGGACAATTAAATTCAAAGGAAGGTGCCACGATATTAGGTGCTGCAGTGATTGATGATGTCCTTGTCATTGTTGCTCTAGCTTTTGTAATGAGCTTTAGTGGAGGCGATGTTCAATTATCAATTATGCTATTAAAGAAATTCGCATTTTTTATCATTGCTATTTTTGTAGGATGGAAAGTCGTTCCATGGATTTTAAAGAAATTTACTAAATTAAATGTTTCTGAAACATTAATTTCAGCTGCATTGATTATTTGCTTTGCTTTTAGTATATTTGCTGACAAAACTGGGGTAGCTGCCATAATTGGTGCATACATCGCTGGCGTTTCGATCTCTGTCACAGATTTAAAACATGTAGTTGTTCAGAAGGTTGAGACGATTGCATACTCAATATTTGTACCTGTATTTTTTACGTTAATTGGTGTATCAGTTCAATTTACTGGAATTGCATCCTCTATCCCTATGATCATCCTTTTAAGCTTGATTGCAATCGCAACGAAACTAATTGGTGGTGCACTTGGTGCCAAGCTAGCTGGCTTTAATCGCAAAAGTTCGTTAGGAATCGGCTCTGCAATGGTTTCCAGAGGTGAAGTTGCGCTGATTATCGCTTCAACAGGTTTAGCAAACCAATTATTAACCGATAAAATGTTCTCAATCATTGTAATCGTTGTACTCATTACAACAATCGTTACACCTCTACTGATGAAAATATTTTTTACAGAAAAAAGCACTTACCTAGAAATTTCTGCATAAAGAAAAGTGAAGCATTATACTGAATGCTTCACTTTTTTGTTTGATTTTAATTCTTTTATTTTAAAATATAATTTTGCATTTCCATAGAAAAAAAATGAAGTCAATCCACCATTTTTAACAATGCCTCTTCTAATCTTTTTCATCTCATCTGGACCTGCCATTTTCTTGTCTGCTAAATAAATCCCCAGTAACCCTTGATAAATCATACGGTGAAAACGATAATCTCTCAAGTTCTTTAATGATTCATCACTTTTCGTTGAAAAATATTCGATACGATTTAACATGACGTCCTTGGATGGATAGTAACTACAGAAGTTTAAATCTCCGCCATCTTCATCTTCTTTTTGATCTATCACATAATCAAGTAAAATATGAAGACCTTGCACATACGGGAAGTAGCTCTTGTAAACTTGTTCAAATAAATCTTTAGAAATTCTTTCATTAAATGAATACGAAACTAAACAAAAAATTCCTAGTGTTGAACCAGCACATGCAGAAAACTCATACCATTCTAAATCAGGAAGATCTGCCTGGTAATTTTCAAACCAATTTGTAAGTCTTGGTACACGTTCATCCATCTTAACATGCTTATGTATTTGCAATTTACAGTAATAATCTGCTAGTTGAATTAAATACTCTTTAATATCACCATAATACTGTGACTGTCTTAAGCTTTGATGGCATTTTTCTACTAACGCTTTTAAATAGCCACCATCCTCCTGCTCTTCTCTATATCGGTAGTATTGTTGCTCTGACTTCTGACAAGTAACTGCATCGATCATTGATTCGTGCAACGCTTCAAAATCCTTTGGATCAAGTGAGGTGCTTCGGTCACATAAGTTATCTAAGTAATCACTAATAGTTTGATAGGCAACTATAAATTCTATAATTGGCTGTATGTTTTTTTCAGAAAGTAATGCTAAAATTGCCCCACCTTCACAATGAAACGTTTTTGTATCAATACTCATTAATGCTTGTTTTCTTAGTTCTGGATCTGGAATCCTTCTCGCAAAATTTTTCCAATAATCTAATTCCTGGTGCACTAAAGGAAATACGTTTTTATAAACCTTAGGCATTAATTGAACTGGATTTCTAGGTAGTGACATTTTTTCACTCCTCCCTATTTTCATTAATTACAAGTTCGTTAAATAAGTTTATACTCAGTATATAGAATATAAATCATGGAGGCATAGTATAAGTATGATATTACCATATAACGGGAAGCAACCCCAAATTGATTCAACTGCTTTTATAGCTTCAAATGCAACAGTTACTGGTTCTGTCACAATTGGAGCAAAAAGTAGTATTTTCTTTGGTGCAGTTATTCGTGGAGATGTTAACGATACAATTATAGGAAATGGTGTTAATGTACAAGATTTATGTGTACTTCATCAAAGTCCTAGCTATCCGCTAATTTTAGAAGATGGTGTGACTGTAGGGCATAGCGTCATCTTACATAGTTGTACTGTTCGTAAAAATGCATTGATTGGAATGGGATCAATTATTTTAGATGGAGCCGAAATTGGTGAAGGTGCAATGATTGGTGCTGGCAGTTTAGTTCCAGGTGGTAAAGTTATCCCTCCAAATTCATTGGCATTTGGTAGACCTGCTAAAGTCGTACGAGAACTAACAAAAGAAGACATTGAAGATATGAACCGTATTCGTAGAGAATATGTGGAAAAAGGACAATATTATAAAAGCGTTGAATCAAATCATTCACCGCAAAGCTAAGAGACTTTTGATAAGTCTCTTTTTTATTGCTCGTCTAAATCCTACATGGATATCAACTATACGATATTAAAGTCTGTACATTAGGCTTAACAGGTTTTCTTAACATTTTTTTACACTTTTACATTGTTCATTTACAAAAGCTTCTATTTAAATCCATATTCCTTTTTTATAATTAATTTACAAATAACACTTATAATGAGGGATGAAAAATGAGCGCACTTCTTCAAAAGATTTATACATTTGAATGCCAATTATTTTATCGCGTTAATTCATTATTCAAAAAGCGTTACTTGAATTTATTTTTTAGTACGATTACTCATCTCGGTGGAGCGACTTTTTGTATTGTATCAACGTTAATCCTACTAATTTACTCACGTAATGATTTACAACAGGTCTCTATTTTGAGTGCATGTACATTAACACTTAGTCATATCCCTGTACACTTTTTCAAAAAATTTTATCCACGTAAACGACCTTATTTAAAATTAGAAGGTGCATTTGTTCCAAAACAACCTTTAACTGATTATTCATTCCCTTCTGGTCATACAACAGCAATTGTTTCAGTTACATTGCCAATCATGATTTATATACCAATTACTGCAATTTTCATACTACCTATAATCGGCTGTGTAGCTTTCTCTAGAATTTATTTAGGTCTTCATTATCCTACAGATGTTTTTTGCGGTCTTGTATTAGGTACATCCACCGCCTTTATTTCACAGTTTTTGCTATATAACTTATGAGGGGGAGAAATATGAAAATCGCAATTTTTACCGACACCTATGTTCCTCAAGTGAATGGTGTGGCAAAAACATTAAATCGTTTCACAAATTATTTAAATGAAAATGGCCATTCATTTCATGTATTTTCTCCAGAAGATTGTGGAGCTAGTTCTACTGCAAATGTCACAAGATTAAAAAGTGTTCCGTTTAAAATTTATCCTGAATGCAAAATATCACTTCCTAATTTCTCTAAAATAAAAAAGAAATTACAAGAATTCAATCCAGACATCATCCATGTTGCTACCCCTTTTACAATTGGATTGTGTGGTCTTCAAATCGCTAAAAAACTGAATATTCCGTTAGTTGCTTCATACCATACAAATTTTGATCATTATCTTCATTATTATAAATTAACCTATCTAGAAAACTTTTTATGGAAGTATTTAGATTGGTTTCATCGACCAACAAAAAAAATATTCGTACCATCAAAGGATACTTTACATCACTTAAATACAAAGGGTTTCAACAATCTTTCAGTTTGGACACACGGAGTAGATTGTTCATTGTTTAAACCAGCTGAGAATAAGGAAGTAATAAAACAGAAATATAATATAACCTCAAAATATACGATTTGCTTTGTTGGAAGAATTGCTCCCGAAAAGGACTTAGATACACTAACAAATATAATGAAATATTCTAAACAACGCTTTGGTAATCAACTTAACTGGGTCATTGTCGGAGATGGACCAAAAAAAGAAGAAATGATGAAGAAAACTGGAACAGATCAGATCATCTATACTGGGTATTTACAAAAAAATGAATTAGCTGAAATTTATAGTGTAAGTGATGTAATGGTATTTCCATCAGATACCGAAACCTTTGGTAATGTTGTACTTGAAGCAATGGCATGCGGCACCCCGGTTATAGGCGCAAATGCTGGCGGTGTTAAAAATATCATAAGAGATTATTCTACAGGCATACTTTGTGAACCTAAAAATACATTGTCATTTTGCAGAGCAATAGAAGAATGTTTACAACAAACTAATATGTTAGATCGGATGTCTAAAAAATCCAGAGACTATGCGTTAACACAAGACTGGAACAGTATATTAAACGCTTTAGTAATGGAATACGAGGAAATCATCACACCTTCCCTTTCCCCCATGCTTTTCACTCAAAAAGCCTGAGTATGAATATCTCAGGCTTTTTACTATAAGAAATTTGAAATCTCCCTCTTATTTTAAGACTCCTTTGGAATTATTTCTCTATAGATAAAAGTTGATTACAACGGAACGTCTGAAAAAGATAACTTATGTGAATAATGCATAATTCATAAACAAACAATACATAGGAACTAATTATCTTCGTTACTAGGAGGACTTATAAATGAAGTCATCATCAAACAATAATCATATTCAACTTCATGGTTTTAATAATTTAACAAAATCATTAAGTTTTAATATGTATGATATTTGTTTTACAAAGACAAAAGAAGAGCGAGAAGCTTATATCCAATATATTGATGATCAGTACAATGCGGACCGTTTAACAAAAATATTAACCGAGGTTACTCATATTATTGGTGCACATATCTTAAACATTGCTAAACAAGATTATGATCCTCAAGGTGCCAGTGTTACGATTCTAGTATCAGAAGGTCCGGTTGATAACCCATCCTCTGAAACTTATTCGGAATCCCCTGGACCTTTACCTGAGTTAGTGGTAGCAGCGTTAGATAAGAGCCATATCACAGTCCATACATATCCTGAATATCATCCTGATGATGGCATTAGTACATTTAGAGCTGATATTGATGTATCCACATGTGGAGAAATCTCGCCACTAAAAGCATTAAACTATTTAATCCATCAATTTGATGCGGATATTATGACGATCGATTATCGAGTTCGTGGTTTTACAAGAGATGTTAGTGGATATAAATTATTTATTGATCATGATATTAATTCAATCCAAAATTATATCCCACAGAAAATCAAAGATTTGTATCAAATGATTGATGTAAATGTGTTCCAAGAAAATATCTTTCATACAAAATGTAAATTAAAGCAATTTGATTTAGATAATTATCTCTTTGGCTATACAAAAGAAAAATTAGATCAAAATGAAATTCAAGAAATAGAAGAAAAAGTTAAATATGAGATGGATGAAATTTTTTACGGGAAAAACCTTTGGAATGGTCCTGATATGGAGGAAATTGATGGATCACAATAAAACACCGCTTTTAACAGAATTAGTCCGCTATGCTAAGGAGGATATCACGAGCTTTGATGTTCCTGGGCATAAAAGAGGAAATTCACTTGAAGAGTTAAGAGAACTTTGGAGTGATATGGCTCTTAAAATGGATGTAAATTCTTCAAAGCGTGTGGATAATTTATCGCACCCAACAGGTATTATTCAAGAAGCTGAAGCGCTTCTTGCTGACGCATTTCATTCAGATCATGCATATATGTTAGTCAATGGTTCAACTTCAGGCGTACAGTATATGATTATGAGTGCCCTTGAACAAGGTGACAAGATCTTATTACCTAGAAATGTTCATAAATCTGCAATTAATGCCTTAATCTTAGCAGGTGCTAAGCCAGTTTTTATTGAGCCTGAAATCGATTATGACTATGGCATTGCAAATGGTATTTCTGTAAAAGCAGTCATGCACGCCCTTGACTTAAACTCTGATGTAAAGGCGATTTTAATTATCAATCCAACATATTTCGGTGCAACATCTAACTTAAAAGAAATCATTGATGTTGCACATTCAAGAAGTATTCCCGTCTTGGTTGATCAGGCACATGGTGCACACTTTTCCTTTCATCCAGATTTACCAGATAATGCTGCATTATTAGGTGCGGACCTCGTTACGTTAAGTTTACACAAAACAGGTGGAGCATTAACTCAAGCTTCTGTTTTACTACATAACGATGGTTTCATTACAAAAAATAGAGTTCGATCTACGATTAATTTATTTCAAACTACATCTGCCTCGTATCTGTTAATGTGCTCTATCGACGTAGCCCGTAAAAAATTATATTTAGAAGGAAAAGAGCGATTTGAAAAGCTCCTTACCTTAACTAGAAAAGCAAAACAGGAAATAAATGAAATGAATGGCTTACAATGTATAACCCGGGAAACATATCGCAATGGTGTAGGTGTTTTCGACTATGACGAGTTAAAGCTTGTTGTGAAAGTGTCAGATTTAGGTATGTCCGGCTTCAAGGTTTACGATATGCTGGCAGATGAATATAAAATTCAAATTGAGCTTGCTGAGCCAAATGTCATTTTAGCCATTATTTCTCTTGGCGATAATGAGGAAACAATCCAAAAACTGTTAGATGCTTTACGTGACATTAGTGACAGGTTTTACGGTAAATTACCAAAGTTAGATACTGACATTAGTGTCGCCTTGAAGAATCCAAAAATGGTGATGACACCAAGAGAGGCGTATTATCATCCAAAACGGATTATCTCAATTCATGATGCAAGTGGTTTAATTAGTGGGGAATCTATTATGATTTATCCGCCTGGTATTCCATTGTGTATCCCTGGTGAGCTCATTTCCACAGAGCTTATCCAGCATTACTTATACCTAAAAGATGAAGGTACCATCACTATTAATGATGATGATGATCCGTATGTAATTAAAGTTGTTGATAGAAGTTTGGAGGAAAACTTAATGGATTTATGGTATACAGAAAATCACCAGGAAGATACAAAGTTTTCAATTAAAGTACAAGAGCATATGCACTCGGAAAAAAGTGATTTTCAACAAATCGACTTTTTCAGAAGCGAAACATTTGGAACTTTTTTCACGCTAGATGGCTATATGATGGTAACTGAAAAAGATGAATTTATTTATCACGATATGATTACCCACATTCCAATGGCAGTGAATCCTAAAATCAAAAAAGTATTAATTATTGGCGGAGGAGATGGTGGTACTGCACGTGAAGTATTACGATATCCATCAATAGAAGTAGTCGACATGGTAGAAATTGATGAAAGAGTTGTTCGCTTATGTCAACAATACCTTCCATTGACCGCTTCAAAATTAGACCAAGATCAAAGATTAACACTTTATTTTGAAGATGGCTTAAAATTCGTACAAGAAGCAGATGATGGATACTATGACCTGATATTAGTAGATTCAACAGATCCAATTGGACCTGGTGAAGGACTCTTCACAGTAGCCTTCTACAACAACTGCAAACGAGTATTAAGTGAAGAAGGTATTCTAATTAATCAACATGAAAGTCCATATTACGAAAGCTATGCACATGAAATGAAACGAGCGCATTCAAAAATTAAAGAAACATTCCCAATTTCAAAAGTATACCAATTCCATATGCCTACATACCCATCTGGACATTGGTTATTTGGATTCGCTTCAAAAAAATATGATCCAATTAAAGACATAAAAGTAGATGAATGGAATGCACTTGGAATCGAAACAAAATATTATAATACTGATCTCCATGTAGGTTGTTTTATGTTACCTACATATGTAAGAAAACAATTAGATAATGCAAAATAAAAAAGAAAAAAGCATCTACAAAGATGCTTTTCTTTTATTTTACCATTAAAGCGTCTCATCGCTCTTTGTTCCATTGATCGTAAAGCTTGCTGAAATATTGGCATTTAATGAATGAGCCACTGAACAATATTTATCCTTCGAAAGTTTGATCGCTTTTCTAACTTTTTCAACATCTAATTCTCCACCTAAAATATAGTGAAGATGTATGTCTGTAAATCTTTTCGGATGCTCCTCAGCACGATCACCGCTAACCTCAATTTCAAACGATGTTAATGTTAATCGCATTTTTTCTAATATTAGTACGATATCAATAGCTGTACATCCCGCAACAGCATTTAATAAAAGTTCCACTGGTGTTGGAGCACTATTCTCTCCACCTAGTGACTCCGCAGTATCCATTTTTAATTCATGTCCCGAAGGCGTTATTCCTGAAAAAGCTAATTTACCATTCCATTTAATACTTGTGTTCATGATCAAATCTCCTTTTTCTAAAAATATACTCTGTTATTTTACTCTTATACAGGTTGTTAATTTAGAATGTGTTTGTTGATTTCAACTCAAGGATGCTCCCTTACCGTGCAGCTTGAGCTGAGCCAAAAGGCATGCTAAAACCACGACGTCCTGTCGTAAAGCATGCATGACTCACATCCTGTGGGCCTCATCTCCCACAAGAGTCTCCATTAATATTAGCATTTCCTTCTAATAATACTAAATAAACTGATCTGAAAATCATGTTTCCTGCACTAATATATGTTTTTCATAAATTCCTGTTATTAAAACTAACACATTATTCTCATATTCCGATTAGAGTTTGATAAAGAAGACTCGTTCATCACCCAAATTTTATTCTTCATCATAAAATGTCATATGGCTTTTTGATTGT
The DNA here is from genome assembly GCF_055484705.1 of Gottfriedia sp. ABJ_BB2_2. NCBI lineage: Bacteria > Bacillati > Bacillota > Bacilli > Caryophanales > Bacillaceae > Gottfriedia > Gottfriedia sp. ABJ_BB2_2. The sequence continues at coordinate 36,341 of NZ_JBVFKR010000006.1, read as the reverse complement.
TTATAATAAGACATGCGATCGTGTAAAGTACCAGTATGAAATTCAAACTTATGGCCGTCGGGATCGGTAAAATAGATGGATTGTTTATCTCTTTCATCTCTTTCGCGGCTAGTTAGAATGTTTACATTTAGGTTAAATAATTTCTCATACATACTGTCAACTTCATCTTCGTCTATCGAAAAAGCAATATGTGTATAGGATTGATATATCTCATTTCTTAGAACATTTCTTTCTTCATTTAAAGCAAGCCATATCCCATTCAAATCAAAATATGCAGTTGTTCTCCCCTTGACTAATAGCTTTGCATCAAAAACCTTTTGATAAAATTCAATTGATTTCTCTAAATCTGAAACCGAAAAAAGAAAATGATTGATCCCTTTAATCCCCAATGTTTTCACCCTCTTTTATTCTTCATAAATAAATGCTTGTTCCACGAGATTAAGTCTGTCAAACTCTTTTATTAATTCCTCTTCTCGAATGAACCTTACTTTCCTAGCAACTTCTTTTCCATTAAAGAAAAACAATATTGCTGGAACAGTGAATACTTGGTACTGACCAGATAACTCAGGAATCTCATTAGCCTTTGTATGTAGCAATTTGAAAGTAGGATACTCTTTTATGATTTCTTCAACAAGTGGAAATACTGCATCACAAACTGCGCAATTTAATCCACTCACAAAGATGACAGCACTTTTGTTCTGTGAGATGAAATTTTCTATCTCTTGAAATTTTTTCATTTTTTGACCTCTATTTTTTTGTTTGGTGGATTATGTAACAAACTTCTAAGTACATTAATTCTTTTAATATATTGATCGAAATAGAATTTTCAATTTTAAATGAATCACAATCTACTCAGTATTTTTTTAAAAATTCACTATTCTATTTACACAATTTTACCATAATGTATACTGATACTTAGTAGTTTATATTTACATAAAATGGTAAATTGGAGGAGATCGCTATGTTGAAAAGACCTGAGGCAACAGAATACCATGCAAACTTTAGTGGTTATATCGGACTTGTACCTGAAGGAAATTTAATTGAAATTCTTTTAAACCAAATTGATGAAACAAAAAAATTCTGCCAATCACTTACTTCAGATCAAGGTAATTATAAATATGCTGAAGATAAATGGACGATTAAAGAAGTACTTGGGCATATGGCCGATACTGAACGTGTAATGAGCTATCGTTTATTAGCTATTGCTAGAGGAGAAAAAGCTAATTTACCTTCGTTTGATCAAGAGGTTTATGCTTCTAATACACAATTCAATGAACTAGAATTACACCAAATTCTATTCGAATTATCAAATGTTCGTCAATCTACTCTGTCCTTACTTTCAACACTTTCTAATGAATCTCTACAAACCATCGGTTCGGTTAATCATGCTCCAACTACTGCTCGTGCAATGGCTTATGTAATTGCTGGGCACGAGCTCCATCATTTAAACATTCTAAAAGAGCGTTATGTATAAAAGGAAATACCACCGTACTAATTACGGTGGCATTTTTTATTTATTCAAACGACATATCCTTTGTTTCTTTTAAGATAGCGAATCTTCCGCCACCGAGAATACCATTATGATGGTTAATTATTTGAGAAGCTTCTAGATTTCCATTATCAAAAGTACTATGTGCGTCTTTAACTAATGTATTGTTGTAGCCTTTACTAAAGGCACTTCTTACAGTTGTATCAATGCAAAACTCAGTTTGCATTCCGATGATGACTAAGTTTTCGATTTGTAGTTTATTCAGCTCTTCCTGTAGACTCGTCTCGTAAAAAGAATCACAAGTTCTTTTTTGGACAACGATATCAGTTGAACGTGGTTCAATTCTCGGATGGATTTCCCAAGTAGATAAACCTTCTTTATATTCAGAGTCGTCCTCGGTATGCTGAATATAAACAATCGGCATTTTTGCTTCTCTTGCTTTTTCAACCAAACTAGTAATGTTATCTAGTACTTTTTCTTCATTATGTAACTTAAAATCAGGGTAAGTAAACATTGCATTTTGAACATCCACGACTAATAATGCTGTTCGATCATTCATTTTACAATAATAAGGAGTACATTCCCCTTATTACATTCACCTCCGTCCTTCATTTTTATCACGTTAGTGCTGAAAATAATACACAATCATATCATCTTACATAATCATACTTTTTGAAAGAAAAATTTAAAAAAGATAAATGACAATAAGCATTTATTCGATAAAATAATCCCAAAATAAAAAAGAGACTGTAACAGCTAATGCTGTATACAGTCTCTTTTAAACATTAAAGACCAGCTTCAGTTTTTAAAGCTTCTGCTTTATCAGTACGTTCCCAAGGAAGGTCGATATCTGTACGGCCGAAGTGACCATAAGCAGCAGTTTGTTTGTAAATTGGACGACGAAGGTCAAGCATTTTGATAATTCCTGCTGGACGTAAGTCAAAGTTATTGCGAATAACTTCTACAAGTTTTTCTTCTGAAACTTTACCTGTACCAAAAGTATCAATTGCAATAGATACTGGTTTCGCAACACCAATTGCGTATGCTAATTGAACTTCAGCTTTATCAGCTAATCCAGCAGCTACGATGTTTTTCGCAACGTAACGTGCAGCATAAGCAGCAGAACGGTCAACCTTCGTTGCATCTTTACCAGAGAATGCTCCACCACCGTGACGAGCATATCCACCGTAAGTATCAACGATGATTTTACGACCTGTTAATCCTGCATCCCCTTGAGGTCCACCGATTACGAAACGGCCTGTTGGGTTGATAAAGAATTTTGTATTTTCATCGATTAACTCAGCTGGTACAACTGGTTTAATAACAAGTTCTTTAATATCATTTTCGATTTGTTCTTGAGTTGCTTCTGGACCATGTTGTGTTGATACAACAATTGCATCAATACGAACTGGTTTGTTGTTTTCATCATACTCAACTGTTACTTGAGTTTTTCCATCTGGACGTAAGTATGAAACTGTTTCGTTCTTTCTTACTTCAGTTAGACGACGTGCGATTTTATGAGATAAAGAAATTGGAAGTGGCATTAATTCAGGTGTTTCGTTTACAGCAAAACCGAACATTAAACCTTGGTCTCCAGCTCCGATTGCTTCGATTTCTTCATCTGACATGCTTCCTTCACGTGCTTCTAATGCTTGGTCTACACCTAAAGCAATATCAGCTGATTGCTCATCGATAGAAGTTAATACTGCACATGTATCTGCATCAAATCCGTATTTAGCTCGGTCATAACCGATTTCACGGATTGTTTCGCGAACAATTTTTGGGATATCTACATAAGTAGAAGTTGTGATTTCACCTGCAACAAGTACTAAACCTGTTGTAACTGAAGTTTCCGCTGCTACACGAGCATTTGGATCATTAGCTAAAATTGCATCAAGAATTGAATCTGAAATTTGGTCACAGATTTTATCTGGATGTCCTTCTGTAACTGATTCTGAAGTAAATAAACGACGTTGTGACATTGAGTCCCCTCCTAAATTGAATTGACGGATCTCTTTTTTCTCAACATAAGATTAGAAAAATGTTTTCCTATATCTTATGTTTCCCATTTAAGATAAAGATAACTCAGTGTAAATTACGAAATTGCCATCTGTATTTAAGTTTTGAGCAAAAAAAAAGCCTTCCTCTTATCCATATTGCTTGAGGAAAGGTTTAGTTATTTGCCTTTCGCTCTTATCGTCCAAGACAATAAATTGCCTTGCATCAGGTTCAGCACCTTTCACTTAAAGTGAGGTTGCTGGGCTTCGTAGGGCCTGTATCCCTCCACCTACTCGGGATAAGAGAGTATCCGTATGAAAAGTATCATATTAAAAATTAACTTTCTTGTCAACAATTTTCATCATTCTTTAGACACATTTCAACATCTATAAAAAATCAGCACATGCTTTACATTCATTCCTATTAAATGGGAAATACCTAATAATATCTTTCATACAGGCTAATTTACTCCTTTAAGTATACTGTTTTACTCATTTTAAAATTTTTAATAATTTCGTTACACATTTTTCCAACTAATAGTATACACTATTAAAATAAATGTGTTATACTATTTAACGAGATACCTACATGGCAGACAAATTATATTTAAAGGATGGTATTAGTATATGAAGACAGTTGATGTAAATATTGAATTGAATGAATTACTTTCAAGTAATCACATGTATAACCAACTTAGCGTTTCTGAGCTAGTTGAAAAAGTTCTAACAAGACAAGAAGGTATTCTAACGTCAACGGGAGCAGTTAGTGTATCAACGGGAAAATATACTGGCCGTTCACCAAAAGATAAATTTATTGTTAATGAAGCATCTGTAGAAAACTTAATTGATTGGGGAAAAGTAAATCAGCCAATCTCTTCAGATGTATTTGAAAAATTATATAGTAAAGTACTTACTTACTTAAAAGATAGAAACGAATTATTCCAGTTTAAAGGATTTGCTGGTGCAGATACTGGATATCGTTTACCAATCCAAGTTATTAATGAATTTGCATGGCATAATTTATTTGCACACCAGTTATTTATCCGCCCTACTGAAGAAGAATTACTTACACATCAAACTGAATTTACGATTGTTTCTGCTCCAACATTTAAAGCTGATCCAGTTGTTGATGGTACAAACTCAGAAGCATTCGTTATTATTTCATTTGAAAAACGTATTATTCTAATCGGTGGTACTGAATATGCGGGAGAAATGAAAAAATCAATTTTCTCAATTATGAACTTCCTATTACCACAAAAAAATGTATTACCTATGCATTGCTCAGCTAATGTTGGTAATGAAGGTGATGTTGCATTATTCTTCGGGCTTTCTGGTACTGGTAAAACAACATTATCAGCAGACGCAGACCGTAAATTAATCGGTGATGATGAGCATGGTTGGTCAGACAATGGTGTTTTCAATATCGAAGGTGGATGCTATGCAAAATGTATTAATTTAACATTTGAAAAAGAGCCACAAATTTTCTCAGCGATTAAATTTGGTACAGTTCTAGAAAACGTAGTCGTAAATCCTGACGGACGTTTAGCAGATTATGACGATACATCATTAACAGAAAATACACGTGCAGCATACCCAATGCAAGCAATTCAAAATATTGTTGAGCCAAGTGTTGCTGGACACCCACATACAATTATCTTTTTAACTGCTGATGCTTTCGGAGTATTACCTCCAATCAGTAAATTAACGAAAGAACAAGCTATGTACCATTTCTTAAGTGGATTTACTAGTAAATTAGCTGGTACAGAACGTGGGGTTACATCACCACAAGTAACTTTCTCAACTTGTTTCGGTTCACCGTTTTTACCGCTTCCAGCTGTAGAATACGCGAAAATGCTTGGTGAAAAAATCGAAAAACATAATGTAAATGTATTCTTAGTAAACACTGGCTGGACTGGTGGAGAATATGGAGTAGGTAAACGTATGAATCTTTCTTATACAAGAGCAATGGTACACGCTGCACTTGAAGGAGATTTAAATTACGTTGAAACTACTCAGGATGAATTTTTCGGTCTTGCAATTCCTCAACACGTTCCAGGAGTGCCTGATCAAGTATTAGTTCCATCAACAACTTGGGAAGACAAGTCAGCATACGAAATCAAAGCGCTTGAATTAGTAAATAAATTCAAGGAAAACTTTAAAAAGTTCGAAGGCTTTGATGCTCAACTTGCTGAGCTTGGCGGTCCTATAAAATAATTTTAACATTGAAAGGTCTTCTAATCGAAGACCTTTTTTTGTGATGATTAAGTTTAATCTGTTATTGAAGCGTGTTGAATTCCGCTCCAGGTGCTCGCTTTCCATGGGGCGTGAGCTGAGCCTCCTCGGCGCACAGGAAGTGGTTCTTTCATGATCACAGTTTTAGTATGTCTTCCTTTTTACGCGCCTGTGGGGTCTCAGCATTCCCGCATTTCCCATAGGAGTCGAGCACCTTCCTCTCCATTCAACCTCTTAAAATAATATTCTTATTAAGGAATTAGTTAAATGAATAATAACATTTTATCTAAAGGCCAGTTTAAAGAAGTGTGTTGAATTCCGCTTCAGGTGCTCGCTTTCCATGGGGCGTGAGGTGAGCCTCCTCGGCGCACAGGAAGTGGCTCATTCATGATCACGGTTTTAGCATGTCTTCCTTTTTTGCTCGCCTGTGGGGTCTCAGCATTCCCGCATTTCCCATAGTAGTCGAGCACCTTCCTCTCCATTCAACCTCTTAAAATAATATTCTTAATAAAGGATTTGATAAAAGAATATTAACATTTTATCAAAAACCAAGTTAGATGAGGTGAGTTGAATTCAGCTCCAGGTGCTCGCTTTTCATGGGGCGTGAGCTGAGCCTCCTCGGCGCAAAGGAAGTGTTTCTTTCCATGATCACGGTTTTAGCATATTTTCCTTTTTTGCGTGCCTGTGGGGTCTCAGCATTCCCGCATTTCCCATAGGGATCTAGCACCTTCCTCCATTCAACTTCCTAATAATATTCTTACATTTGGGAACGCTGATCCTCGATGATTTCCAATATCCTTCACCGTCTTTTCCTTAATCAACCCAATTTTTTAATGACCTTTTCCACCCTTTTTCGTTTCGTTTCTTTTTCAATTTCATTCATTCTTGCTTTCAAGGTCATTATAAATATTTGTTTATTTTGTTGATCAATAATTGGCATTGCTCTTTCTGCGTACATTGGCAATTGGTTTGTTGGGCTTGTTTGTAGCTGTTGGATTAGATACTCAAAAGCCCTTTGTTTGTATTCTTCAATGGAGCATAGCTTGATTAAAATATTTACAACCTGATCCTTTGTTATCACTGAACCTTTCTCGCCTGCTGAAATAATCGCTGGTAATGCAGTAAAAATGGTTTGTGGAATTTCTAATACGATACTACTCAGTGCAGTCATCGCACCCCACTGAAGTCTATTATTTTTACTAGTAAGTAGTTTAAGGAATTCTTCCGTATACTCAATCAATAATGCTGGTTTACGTTCACCAATTTCATATAGGACTTTAATACAGTCATTTTGAATGTCTTTACTTTTATTTGATAAATTTTCGACTAGCTCTTTTACTCCATTTATATCGTTTTCTTGAGAGATTCTTATGGCCAATTCAATATTTGGCTCTTCGTCTCTTCGCTCTAGTGTAGTTGCTATTTTATTTAAAACTGTCACGTTTTTTCCACCTTTCGAGGGATTCATAATGAATAGTTAAAATCCTAGTATTAAAGGGTTGTCCATTTCTATTTCATTCTAGTCCGTGTGTTTCAATATTCTACATTTCATATGTACTTACCGTTTATTTTATCATAGTGATTTTTAATTTTAGGCTTTTAATTTGAAGTTATTGGATTGTAACTATTCATTCATTAGAATCTTACAGCCACATTCAATATAAGCATCACTATAGAACTATAGTTAAATATATCATTTCCATATTCACCCATTTTTTCCTATTGCATAGGCTAATGTATAGTATTTTATGCTAGGAGGGATTACATGAAAACTAAATTGCTATTAGTCTTATTTTTATTAATTGCTTCTGTTTTTGGGGCTTGTTCAAAAGAAAAGTCTAATGATGGAAAAATAAAGGTCCGTGTTGCCGAGGTAACTCGTTCACTGTTTTATGCTCCAGAATATGTTGCAATCAGTGAGGGAATCTTTGAAAAACATGGTCTAGATGTAGAACTAACAACTACTTTTGGTGGAGATAAAACAATGACTGCTGTTTTGTCTAATGGAGCTGATATTGGATTAGTTGGTCCAGAGACTACTTTATACGTGTATGCTCAAGGTGCAAATGATCCAGTAAAAAGCTTTGCTCAACTAACGCAAACAGACGGTACTTTTTTAGTTGCGAGAAGTCAAAAAGGAACATTTAATTGGGAGCAACTGAAGGGTACAACATTCTTAGGTCAAAGAAAAGGTGGTATGCCACAAATGGTTGGAGAATATGTTCTCAGCAATCATGGTATCGAACCACATAAAGACTTAAAACTGATTCAAAATATAGATTTCGCTAATATTGCCAATGCTTTTGCATCTGGTACTGGGGAGTATGTTCAATTATTTGAACCAACTGCAAGTATTTTTGAAAAAGAAGGAAAAGGAAAGATCGTAGCTTCGTTTGGTCTGGAATCGGGTAAAGTTCCTTATACAGCATTTATCGCCAAAGAAAGCTTCCTGAAAAAGAATGCTAAAACGGCACAAAAATTTACTGATGCGCTTTATGAAGCTCAGGCATGGGTAGACTCACATTCGGCAGAAGAAATTGCCCAAAGCGTTGCTCCATTTTTCCAAGACACTCCAATGGATATTGCAACGAAAGTAATCGATCGTTACAAATCTCAAAATTCATATTCAACAAACCCTATTTTAGAAGAAGATGAGTGGAACAATCTTCAAAAAATCATGGAAAATTCCGGGGAACTACCTAAGGAAGTACCACATTCTACTTTAGTTGATACAAAATTTGCTGAAAAATCTACTAAGCAATAGTAGTAGGTTATGCATATGAGTTATCTTACAGTTAATGAAATTTCACATGTTTTTCTATCAAAACAAAAAGCTATGAAAATATTAGATAATTTGACATTTAAAGTTGAAAAAGGTGAATTTGTATCTATTTTAGGTCCAAGTGGTTGTGGAAAAAGCACACTTCTTTCAATCATTTCATCTTTATTAACACCTTACGATGGTTCAGTTCAGTTTAAAGGTCATCCTTACGACGTTAAAACTGGAGAAATTGGCTATATGCTTCAACACGATTATTTGTTTCCGTGGAAATCAATAAAAGAAAATATCTTTCTTGGGCTTGAAATATTAGGGAAGGATACTGAAGAAAATAAACTAAGAGCTTTAGAATTGCTGAATGAAGTTGGTTTAGAAGGCTATGAAAATGCCTATCCAAGGGAACTTTCTGGGGGCATGCGTCAACGAGTAGCATTAGTGCGTACCTTAGCTACAAGCCCATCTATCGTATTACTAGATGAACCTTTTTCTGCTCTTGACTATCAAAACAAAGTGAAACTTGAAGAGTTAGTTTTTCACTTATTTAAAAAATTAAAAACGACTGCTCTATTAGTAACCCATGATATTGAAGAAGCTGTTGCTATGTGTGATCGCGTCATTACGCTTACGAATGTTCCAACGAAGATTTCAAAAATTTTTCACTTACCTGAAGAATTACGGAATGATTCACCATTTGAGGCAAGAAAGCAATCACTATTTCCTTCTTATGTTTCTTCGATTTGGAAGGAGCTGGAGAAGCGTGAGTAATGTAAAAGATGAGTTACAAACCTATCATGCTTACGTTATGAAAAAAAATCGCAGAAAGAAGCTCTTCGTGGTCTTCTTTCAATTATTACTAATAGTATTATTTTTTATTGCTTGGCAGCTATTAAGTCATAGACAAATCATCGATCCATTATTGTTTAGTTCACCTACTAAAATATACGATTTATTTATTACGAAGCTGCTGGATGGCACAATTTATCATGATGCTATGACAACAATTACTGAAACATTGGTTGGCTTTGTATTAGGAACAATCATCGGAATCATACTAGCAATTGTCCTTTGGTGGTATCCTTTTGCTTCAAAAGTACTCGATCCATTCTTAGTAGTCTTTAATGCAATGCCAAAAGTAGCACTTGGACCTATAATCATCGTTATTTTTGGTCCAACATATTCTTCTATTATTGCAATGGGGATTATTATTAGCTTTGTTATTACAGCTCTAGTCATTTACCAAGCATTTCAACAAGTTGATGAAAATTACATTAAAGTCATTAAAAGTTTTGGAGCTACAAAATCACAAGTCTTTAAAAATGTCATCTTTCCTGCTAGTATACCAACTGTCATTTCAACATTAAAAGTAAATGTCGGCTTGGCTTGGGTAGGAGTGATTGTCGGAGAATTTTTAGTTTCCAAAAATGGACTCGGCTACTTAATCGTTTATGGATTCCAAGTATTTAACTTCACCTTAGTTCTCATGAGCGTCCTCATCATAAGCATCTCAGCCGGTTTAATGTACATTATTGTTGAATATATTGAGAGAAAAACTGTAAAAAAATAGAAAAGTGGAGGCGACTGGTCAGCTCCGACAAGCATAAGACGAAAACAAAAAAAGGTGCTTTTTACCTTTATTTGTTTTTGGCTTATGACCTCGAGGAGCTAGGAGCCGGAACTAGACATCATGAAAAGTGGAAGGCGTTCGCTCAGCCCCGACAAGCATAAGGCAAGGACTAGGTAAGGTTGCTTTTTAACCTTAACTGGGCATTGACTTATGACCTCGAGGGACTAACGCCTGTAACTAGACAACAAGAAAAGTGGAGGCGACTGGTCAGCTCCGACAAGCATTAGACGAAACCCAATAAAGGTGCTTTTTACCTTTAATGGGTTTTGGCTTATGACCTCGAGGGGTTAACGCCAGTAACTAGACCTCATGAAAAGTAGCAGCGACTAAAAATTAAAATCATAAAAAAAATGCTCACTAGTACAGTGAGCATTTTCTTTATTTTGCATCCTTAACAATAGAGTTCACATAGCTTAAGCTGTGTGAGAATACTTCATCACGCATAATGAAGCTAAAACGGCGGTCTTTTTTAATGCTAGGTGGAAAGTCTTTAAACAGAACAGGTCCATTTGTTTCAAAATAGTGCTGCTGAGTTAAAAGTTCTCCAATATTAGCAAAGTAAATGTTTTTAATAATTATTTTGTCTTTACCTGTTACACGGTATTGACCAAGATAATTGATTGAAGAGACACTACCACCAGTTTCTTCTAATACTTCTCGTACAGCTGCTTGTTCAGGTGATTCACCTTCCTCAACTTTTCCACCTGGAAATTCGTATCCTCTTCTTTGGTGGTCGGTCAGTAGCCATTGATCTTTGTATTTACATATAACCCAAACATGTTTTGGATTAGGCGAGAATGGATGCTTTTCAAATGATAGTTCAACCGTGTTATGGTAAAAATCTTTAAATGTATACATTTTAACCTTCCTACATTCATACTTTGTTTTCCATTGTACTATGTCTATTAAAATGTTTCATCTATATTGATATATTATTCGAAAAACAAATTGAAATTATTTGATTGTCTTGCATATTCGACAGTATACTATATGATGATAGTATAATCATTAGGAGGTTATATAATGACTGGAGTTTATGTCGTTAGTGCAATTATTATTGTTGTTGTTTTTGGTGCATTTGTTTTGACTGTAAATAAAGGATACGGTGTTCAGCATAAAGTGGACAAACTTGATGATATTAAAGTAAAAAACAATCATGATGAAGATCTAAAAGAGTAATTATCATTAATGAAAACATTATTAATAGGTTTTATTAAATTTTACCAAAAATGGATTTCCCCTGCGACACCACCAACTTGTAGATTTTATCCCACTTGCTCACATTATGGTCTAGAAGCACTTCAAACACATGGAGCTCTTAAGGGAACCTATTTAACTACAAAAAGAATCCTTAAATGCCACCCGTTGCATCCAGGGGGATTTGATCCTGTCCCGGAAAAATATACAAAAGATGATATCAAAGAAACTTGAGCGAATGGACAAGTAGCCTTTGATATCATCTTTTTTTATTATGCCTCATCATTCATTCGAAAATTTAAATACTTTTTTACTAAGTTTTTTTATTCTATCTTCATCCACTGTTATGCCTAATCCAATCCCATTTGGAACTTTTACTTTTCCATTTTCTAACTTTACTTCGGGATAGATAATATCTTGATCCCAATGCCTTGATGAGGCAGATATGTCACCAGGTATTGTAAAACCTAATAGTGATGCAAGTGCGACGTTTTGTATTCTAGATATACCTGTTTCAATCATCCCTCCAACCCAAACTGGCATATTATTTTCAACACAAAATTGGTGGATATTTAGCGACTCAGTTAAGCCACCTACTCTGCCAGGTTTTATCGTAATAATCTTACAAGCCTGTAGAGCAGATGCAATCTCAACATCCTCTAATGAATAAATACTTTCATCTAAACAGATAGGTGTCGATATTTCTTTTTGAAGGATAGCATGATCCAAAAAATCACGATCGCCAAATGGCTGTTCAATCATTAATAATTCAAATTGATCTAACCTTTTTATATGTTCAATATCATTCAATGTATAGTCAGAATTTGCATCAATCATTAATGAAATCGTTGGGAATTGATCACGGATTCTTGAAATCACTTCATAGTCATTTTGCTTGGATACTTTGATTTTAAATCGCTCATATCCTTCTATTTGATACTTCTCTATTTGCTGTAGCATTACTTTTGGTTCATTCATGCTGACAACAACTCCAACTGGGATCTCTTCTTTCAACCCACCTAAAGCTTTTGCTAAAGATATACCATTTATCTTGGAAAATAGATCCCAAAAGGCACCTTCAACTCCTGCTTTAGTCATTGGATTTCCTTTGAACATTTTAAAGGTTTCTGCAACCTCTGATGGGTGAGTAAATACTTTGTTTAGTATGGTTGGTATCAAAAATTCCTGCAAAATATGAAGTGAGGTTTGAATCGTTTCTGCTGTATACCATGGTTCAGAAAAGGCTACAACTTCACCGAACCCTACTGTTCCATTTTCATCAGTTAGTTTAACAATAATTGATTCTCGGTTTTCATAAAGACCATAACTAGTTTTAAAAGGTATTTTAAGCTGCTGTTCAATTAAAAACAACTCTACTTGCTGAATAATCAACATAATTTGTTCCCCTTATAGTAGCTTATGAAGCTCTCTTCTTACCAACTTGTTTGCAGCATTTCTTGGTAGATTTGAGACAAAGTGAATTTCTTTAGGTATCTTGAACTTGGCTAATTTTTTCTGGCAATATTCAATGATTTCTTGCTCTGAAAGGTGAGCTTTTGATTTCGCTATAACAAATGCAATTGGCACCTTACCCCAAGTCGGATCTTCTCTCCCAGTAACGCCAGCCTCAACTACATCTGGGTGTGATAATAAGATTGATTCAATTTCCGCTGGATAGATATTTTCTCCACCAGAAATAATCAAATCACTTCGTCGATCAACAACAAATAAAAAACCCTCTTCATCTACATACCCTAAATCACCCGTATAAAAAAATTCCGAAGACTCATTAGTTTGTAGTTTATAATAGCCACTACTTACATTTGGACCTTTCACAACAATTTCACCCACTTCACCTGGAGAACATTTCTTGTCATTTTCTCGTATTTCAAGTGAACAACCAAAAAGGGCTTTACCAGCTGAACCGATTTTTGAAAGCATAAATTCTGGGGATAGCGTTGCAATTTGTGAACAGGTTTCAGTCATACCATACGTTTGATAAACTGGTACATTTCGCTCTTGGGCTTTCTGTAAAAGCGGTAAAGGCGCAGGACCACCTCCAAGTAAAGCTGCTCTAATATTACTTAAACCTTCATTTATGTCCTCAAAATTCAGCAAATCATTTAATACCTTCGTTACAACAGATAAAATTGTTATTTTATATTGATTGATATAATGTAGTACAATTCCAGCTTCAGCTTTTTCCGCTAGCACAATCTTCATACCGTAAATGGCACTTTTATAAACCGTAGAAAGTCCACCTACATGAAACATTGGTAAGCACACAAGCCATACGTCACGATGATCTAATCCTAAATTCAGGACTGACGCTATCGCACTACTCCAATGATTCCCATAAGATTGGCACACAGCCTTAGGAAACCCTGTCGTACCTGATGTATACATCATAGTGGCAATCTCATCTTGATTAAAAAACTCACGAAATGCTATGGATTTTACTTCATATTGCAGTATCTTACTCATCTCAATTACATGTACTGTCGAGGGAAGGTCTATGTAATTTTCTTTTTCCACAATTAAAAAATTCGAATCACTATTTTGTATTTGATAGCTTAATTCTTCTTCACTTAATCTAGTATTTAATAATACAGCTACCGCTCCAATATAATGGATTGCATAGACAGTAACGATAAACTCTATTGAATTATTCATTAGTACAGCAACATGCTTTCCTTTTTCAATACCACTACTATGGAACCTTCCTGCAAGCAAAATGACTCTTTCATGTAGTTCTTTAAATGTAATTTCTTCTAGTTCTGATACAACAGCAATTCGATTAGGTGTTAATCTAACTCGTTCGAGTAAAAAATTTGGAATTTGATTCATTCCAACACCTCCTAATTCATTCTTCTGATCGTTCATACCATTCAAAAAAAGCTTGATGATTGCTCACCAAGCTTAAATCTTCTTCGAATCAAGGGAAACGTGGGAATTGACCAAAATCAGGCTTACGTTTTTCTTTAAACGCGTCACGGCCTTCTTTTGCCTCTTCTGTAGTGTAGTAAAGTAATGTTGCATCCCCAGCTAACTGTTGAAGACCAGCTAGTCCATCTGTATCAGCATTCATTGCTGCTTTTAAGAAACGAAGTGCAGTTGGGCTCTTCTCAAGCATTTCTTCTGCCCATTTTACAGTTTCAGCTTCTAGTTCTTCTAAAGGTACAACTTTATTAACTAAGCCCATATCCAATGCTTCTTGTGCATTATATTGACGGCATAAGTACCAAATTTCACGAGCCTTTTTGTGTCCAACGATACGAGCTAAGTAACCTGAACCATAACCAGCATCAAAGCTACCTACGTTAGGACCAGTTTGTCCAAATTTTGCATTTTCAGCAGCAATTGTTAGATCACAAACTACGTTTAATACATTACCTCCACCAATTGCATAACCTGCAACCATTGCGATTACTGGTTTTGGTATAACGCGGATTAAACGTTGTAAATCTAATACGTTTAGACGAGGAATACGATCTTGTCCAACATATCCACCATGTCCACGAACACTTTGGTCTCCACCTGAGCAGAATGCTTTTCCGCCTTCACCAGTTAGAATAATAACACCAATTTTTTCATCATCTCTTGCCCAAGCAAATGCATCAATCATTTCTGAAACTGTTAATGGTGTAAATGCGTTATGTACGTGTGGACGATTGATTGAAATCTTTGCAATACCATTATATGTAGAATATAAAATTTCTTCATACTTTCTTTCTTGTACCCATTCAATTGTCATGACATTTCCTCCTTTTCACTTTTCAAAAAAAACTCACTTACTATTGTAGCAAATATTTCCGATTGTTCCACATGAATTGCATGTCCTGCACGTAGAATTTTTCTAATTTCGCTATTTTTAATCTTCTCGTTCATTTTTCCCATAATGGAACAAAACTTTTCATCATATTCACCACAAATCAATAAGGAACGAATTTCCAATGTATCTAACCGATCCCAAAGAGATGGCTGCATGCCAGTCCCCATTCCATATAAACTATTACTTAAACCAACAGGCGACTGCGACAATCTTCCTTCTCGGATTTTTTCTTGCTGACTTTTAGGTAATTTCTTTTGAGATGAAAATAAAGAGATATTCTCCCAGTACTCCACAAAGGAGTTCATTCCCTTATTTAATAGCATTGTTGCCAACTGTTCATCTTGATTAATTCTCGATAATCTTTCCTCTTCCGAAACAAGACCCGCTGTACAGCTTTCTAATATCAGTGATCGAATTTTATGTTGATAATTCAAGGCAAAGTAAAGCGCAAGCCTACCTCCCATTGAATAACCAAGAAGATGTACGCGATCGATTTGTTTTTCAGTTAAAAAATCATCTAAATCCTTAGCAGCTTGTTCCATTACATAGCGATCAGGATCTTCAGGAGAATCAGTTTCTCCGTGACCTAATAAATCGATTGCTATGACATGAAAGTTTTGTTTCAGTTTTTTGATGAGTTCAGCCCACGTTTTTTTCGTTCCCGTAAAACCGTGAAGTAAAAGTATAGTTTGACCTTTTCCTTCTTCTATATATGAATAGTTAACGCCATTCAATTTAATGTTTGAAGCACCAAATTCATTGTTCATATTCATTTTTTACAATGCTCCATACTTTTTGATGAAGCTCATAATTTTCTTTACGGTTTGTAAATACCTCAATTACATGTAGATTCTCATGTTTAAACGCTAATGCATCTTCAAACTCAAACCAGCTTGTAACTTTTGTATGCACACCACCAAACAAAGCTGTAGCATGTTGAAAATCTAAACCTAGTGGTGTACCAAATAATGTCTCAAAATGCTTTTCTTCTTTAGATTGAGGTAAAAATGAAAAGATTCCCCCTCCATCATTGTTTACTAATACAATTTTTATTGGAAGTTGATGTAATTTAGCTAAGACTAAACTGTTTATATCATGGTAGAAAGATAAATCACCAATTAATAGCGTAATATCCTCACCCGCTGCAGCCATTCCTAATGCGGTTGCAATCGTACCATCAATACCATTTACGCCTCTGTTACAAGCAACTTTAAGTTTATTGTTATGCATATGTAAAAAAGTATCAACATCGCGAATCGGCATGCTATTTGAGACGAATAAAGTACTATTTTCAGGTAAGTTTTTAGCAAGTACTTGAACGATTTTCCCTTCAAACAGTTCTTCAAATAGTTCAGCTTTCTGCAAACCTGATTTTGTTTTTTCATTGATTGTCTGCCATTTCATTAACCAGTCTTGATCAACTGACTCATTGAATTGAAAATCTTTTAAAATCGCATGACAAAATTCTATATCGTCACATGAAATCATTTGAGTCGCTCTTAATGTCGGGTCTCTCCATAAGTCACCTTCATCAATAACAATGATTTCGCAATTCTCCTGCTTTTGAACATATTGTGTAAATGTTTTTGAAACAGGCATTGCTCCGAATCGAACAATTACATCTGATTCAAGGGCATCAACCTTCTCACCGAAGCGTAAAAATGTGTCATACGTATCGATTGTCAGTGCTTTATCATTTATGAGAGTTCTTCCATTCGAAAGTGGGTCAAACAATACAGGATAGCCAACTTTCTCACCTAATTCTAAAATTGAATGTAAGGCTTTATCTTCAACATAAGGACCACAGATTAATAAGCCTTTTCTTTTTAACTGAAAAAGCTCTCGCATTTGCTCAATAGTATTTTTGGAAATTGTAGCAAAGGATTCAGAAAGGTTTGTATAAGCACGGTCCTGATGACGTTTGCCTGCTGAAAAAAGGTCCTCAATTTCGAAGTTCGGAACTAAAGGTTCTCTTAAAGGTATATTTACATGTACTGGCCCCTTTGGAGCAGTCATACAAGAACGATACAATCTATTCATACTTGCACGTGCATATTGATACATTGTTTCTGAGGCTTCAGGCAAAGCAAGTTCAATAAATTTTTTCACAAACGATCCATATAATCCTATTTGATTCATTGCCTGTGGTGCACCGATATCTCTTAATTCATGAGGTCGATCTGCAGTTATGACAATTAATGGAATTCTAGATTCTTTTGCTTCCGATATTGCAGGTAAATAATTTGAAGCGGCTGTACCTGACGTACAAATAAGAACCGTAGGCTGCTTTGTGCTTTTAGCTATTCCTAATGCAAAAAATGCTGCGCCTCTTTCATCAATCGCGATAAAAGACTTTAAGGTTGGGTGCTCATTCACTAGCATCGCAATAGGTGTAGATCGTGACCCTGGACTGATTACCACATTTTGAATATTTAATGCACTTAGTTCGTCAACAAGAGAACCAATGTACTTTGATAGCGCTTCATTATCTTTCATTTCGTAACCCTCCTAATGCATTTAGCATCGGCAGAAACTTCACACCAGTTTCGTAAAACTCCTCTTCCGGTTTTGAATCTTGAACGATTCCACAACCAGCAAATAACCTCGCTTTATTTGCTTTTACTAATGCACTTCGTATTCCAACTGCGAAGTCACCATTACCATTTAAATCAATCCAACCAATTGGAGCTCCGTACCATCCTCGTTCAACAGGCTCAAGCTCGCGAATCAGTTTACAGGCAACGTCCTTAGGAAATCCTCCAAGTGCAGGTGTGGGATGAAGTGCTTGTATTAATTTGAATATCGAAACATGTTGTAAAACAGTTCCCTCTACTGGCGTAAAAAGATGTAATAAACTTTTAGTTGCCATAATTCTAGGTGAACTTGGAATCGATAAATGATCACAATATATCCGAAGTGTTTCTTTTATATAATTTACGACAAAAGCATGTTCATCATTATTCTTCTGACTTTTTAATAACCAATTAGCAGCCTCGCTATTTTCTTCTTTTGTTTTTCCTTTAGCAGCAGATCCTGCAAGGCACATTGAAGAAACTGTATTTTTCTTCTTTGCAATCAATCTTTCCGGCGTTGCACTGATAAATACAGTATCTTTTAGTTGATAAGTAATGACATAATTAACATTTCTTGTTGCTTCTAGTTCGTAAATTACTTTTGAAGAATTTACTTCAGATGAAAATGTTGCATTTAACGTACGATTTAATACAACTTTTTCTAATTTTTCATTTTTCATTTGATGAATGGCTGTTTTCACGCTTTGAATCCATTCATTTGGTTCAAACTCATCCTTTTGGATACAGTCAGATTGAGTAAATGTTGGTTGTCTCATACCGTATTGCTCTAAATAGTCATCATATTGTTTATATTGACTTAATAAATCCTCTAATGTAGTTTGTGCATTAATTTCATAATTAGATGTTATAAATGTCCCCTCTTGTGTAACGGTTATCATTAGTTTTGGTACAAAGAAATGTGATGTACCAAATTCCTTCCAATCATGGTCATGTTTGTAAGTTTCAAAAAAAGAGAAACCCCCAAGAGCCAAAGGTCCAGTACCAAAGCAATTCTCTTGCTCGATATACACTTCCTCTCCAAAGCGTTTCCATTCTTTTTCTATTGCAGAATACTGTTCTTCTGTACTATGATGAAAAGGAACTAAAGTACCGATTCCTGTGAGAATTAACGAATTTTCTTGGTTTGACCAATAAAAGCGTTCAGTAAAACCCAATTTATGATAAAAATGGTAAACACTTAGGGGATGAATATTCATTATTTTATCCACTTTACAAATAAAGCGTTTTGAACAAGCTTTTGCCTTCTGAAGTGATTGCTCGAAAAAAGCGATCGATTCCAGTTGACCTGTTCTAAGCATAACAGTTCCCCCTAGCTTAATATACGTAAATACATGATATAACTAAAGATACAACGATGAATGTAGACTGTCAATTTTATGAAGTTCGTCCATACTTTTTTAAACTAAAACGATCTACATTTTCAAATAATATAATTAAGGAGGATGTTAAATATGCAACCAACTATTCAATCTCCGACCTCCTCAACAGGTTTTCGAACATGGTGGAATTTATTAAGACCACATACTTTAACCGCAGCCTTCATTCCTGTTGCGATAGGTTCAATATTGGCACATATCGATAATTCATTTCATACACTTTTATTTATTGCAATGCTAGTAGCAAGTTTATTAATTCAAGCAGCTGCTAACATGATAAATGAGTATTATGACTATAAGAGAGGTTTAGACCATGAAGGCTCAGTCGGTATTGGCGGAGCAATCGTAAGAGATGGAATTAAGCCTTCAACTGTATTACAGTTAGCTTTTACTTTTTTTGGTATTTCAGTCCTTTTAGGTATTTATATTTGTATACAAAGTAGCTGGTGGATCGCTGTAATTGGAATTATTTGTATGACAGCAGCTTATTTATACACTGGTGGACCCTACCCAATTGCTTACACTCCATTTGGCGAGTTAGTTGCTGGATTTTTTATGGGTGTAGTTATTATCGGAATTACTTACTATATCCAAGCCGGTAGTATACCAACAAAAATAATGTTACTATCATTACCAACTTCAATCACAATCGGTGCAATTTTAACGGCGAATAATATTCGTGACTTAGATAATGACAAGGAAAATGGACGAAAAACACTTGTTATCTTATTAGGCAAAAAAAATTCAATTATCTTTATCGGTTCAATGTTTGTCGCTGCATACGCATTAATTGTAGCATTTGTCATTGCAAAATTAATGACGCCATTTGTTCTTATTTCATTAGCAAGTATTCCTTTAGCTATTAAAGCAACTAAAGGATTTATTGGAAAAACTGAACCAATCGAAATGATGCCGGCAATGGCTGCAACAGCGAAGACAAATACAATAATGGGCTTTTTAATTGTAATCGGATTAATAATTGGAAATATTCTTTCCTAAGTAAGTCGATTCAATTCCTCAAAAAACTTAACTCATGTTTTCCTCCTTTTTGAACAAAATATGGATAGCCATATCCATTTATTGAAAAGGGGGAGCATGATGCTTTCACAAACACAACTTCAAACAATAAAATCCAATCTCTTACAGCAAAAACAACATATAGAAGAGAGACTTGAAGACCCGGCGTTTACACCTTACTCATTAAGAGATTCTGTTGATGAGCTTTCTCTAGCTGATAATCATCCTGGAGATTTGGGAACAGAATTATTTGAACGCGAAAAAGATATTGCACTACACGAACACTTACGAAATGAATTAACTGATGTTGACGCTGCTTTACAAAAAATCGAAAACGGGACATATGGTATTTGTGAAGTAAGTGGTGAAGAAATTCCATTTGAACGATTAGAAGCACTTCCTACGGCTAGAACAATGATTGAACATGCTCATGATCAACATATTTCTAGTTCCAATAGAGAGTACGATCGTCCAATTGAAGAAGAAGTTCTAACTCCACCATTTGCTAGAGATAAAAAAGATCGATCAATGATGTTCGACGCAGAAGATTCTTTACAGGCTGTAGAACGCTATGGAAGCTCTCAAACCCCATCAGATTTTGAATTTAACAATATTCAGGAATATGATGACACATACACTGAAAGTTACGAAAACGTTGGTTATGTTGAAGAGTTCGAGAATTTTATCGGAACTGATATGTATGGAAAAAACCGAACAGTCTATCCAACAAAAAAACATGAGCAATACGAAAGAGAACTTGATGATTACGAAGAACAAGCACTAAATGGTGAATTGGATAGTATCGATGCAAAGGATATAGACAAATATTAAAATCCTCATAAACAATAAATAAACACGCATTTTAGAATGCGTGTTTTTATATTGAAAAATTGTTATTAACGCTGACTTTTAGTTGGACGGAGTAATAGATAGATTACTAGTTTCATAATAAAAAGGCACCCTACATGAGGATGCCTTAGACATAACAAAAATTATTTTTTGTTTACGTTAGCAGCTTGTGGTCCACGGTTACCTTCGATGATTTCGAAGCTAACTTCTTGACCTTCTTCTAAAGTTTTGAAACCTTCGCCTTGAATAGCAGAGAAATGTACGAATACGTCGTTTCCACCTTCAGTTTGGATGAATCCAAATCCTTTTTCGCTGTTAAACCATTTAACTTTACCGAATTCCATCGATAATACCTCCTAGAAATACATTTATACACTATTAGAACGTGCATAAAGAGGGATTAAGAAAAAGAACGTCATTGTCAATCAACTTAAGATTGCTACAACATTGAAAGTGGTCATTACTTCTTTTCAAGACAAAGAAAAATATGAGCAGTACTAAAAATTTTGTAGTGCAAATGGATCGTTAATTTCTTACCTTCAAATGAATATGCAGTTAATAGTAATTTAAATATATCATATATAAAAAAAGGCGTCAATGATACTAAATCTCATTTTCTGGTAAAATTTTTATATAATTCATACAATTTTTCATTTAAAATATAGATAGATATTGTAAGGTTTTTTTTTGATTTTTTTCCTTTGTATTAAGTCATAATAAAAAAAGGATTATGTAAATTTTTGGTTATTTTTTTTACGAAAGCATAGAAATTTGTATTAAAAAAGATGTATATTTATTCTTTAGGAGGAATGTAAAAATGAGAAAAGCACATGAAGTTACATACAAAATCCATGGACATGATATGCAGTTTGTTCAAGTAGAACTTGACCCAAAAGAAAGCGTTGTTGCTGAAGCTGGCGCAATGATGATGATGGATGACGGCATTGAGTTAGAAACAATTTTCGGAGATGGCTCTCCACAATCTGGTGGACTGTTTGGGAAGTTAGTAGGTGCTGGTAAACGCTTAGTAACAGGTGAAAGCTTATTCATGACAAGTTTTACTAATAACGCTAATAGCCTTAAAACAGTTAGCTTTTCTGCCCCTTATCCAGGATCTATCATACCATTAGACTTACAAGAGTATGGAAATAAAGTTATCTGTCAAAAGGATTCGTTTTTAGCTGCTGCTAAAGGCGTTTCTGTTGGGATTGAGTTCCGTAAAAAATTAAGTACTGGTCTTTTTGGTGGAGAAGGTTTTATTATGCAAAAGGTTGAAGGTGATGGCCTTGCTTTCTTGCATGCAGGTGGTTCGATTTATCAAAAAACGCTTCAGCCTGGTGAAAAAGTAAAAATTGATACTGGATGTATTGTTGCCTTCACTGGTGATGTAAACTATGAAATCGAATATGTTGGGAATGTAAAAACGGCATTATTTGGCGGTGAAGGATTATTCTTCGCTACATTACAAGGCCCTGGGACAATTTGGGTTCAATCATTAACATTAGCAAGATTAGCATCAAGAATTGGTCAATATTTACCTTCTTCATCAAGCGGTGAGGGAAGCATCCTTGGAGGAATTGGAAACTTATTAGACGGAAATGATTAATTTTAATACAAAAAAGAAGATCCACACTTTGTGGATCTTTTTTTGAAACAATTTTTAGATAAAAGAGTTCATTTCATTTTGCCTGCTCTTCCATTTGTTCTTCTTCACGGAATTTAAACGTAAAGGTTGGTGTATAGTCATACTTCAACTTCATCTTATTGACACCATCAACATACGTCATGATATTGTGACTTTTTGAAATCGAACCCTTATTGATAGCAAATGTGATAGCCTGCTGAACGTGTAAATATTCTAAATAAAGATTTAGTGGCTTGATTTCAACTTTAAAAGGTGGACTGAGTGGGACAACGTCATAAATATTAACGAATCTTATACTTTGCCGAACAAATTCATCATATTTCTCTTTGAATTCTTTATTTCCAACCTTAGGTGCTCCAAAACTATACACATTCGGAGTACATAAGTTTGTCATTGCTAATTCAAATCCAAGTAAAGTAGCAAGCGAGCCACCTAAGCTATGGCCTGTTATATATACTTTTTTATTGGCAGCTCTTTCTTTTACAATATCTAATAATACTTCTCTACACGATTTATAAATAGATAGAAATCCAGAATGCACACTACCACTGTTCATTGCATAAGGAAATAACTCTTGTTCAACCTTTAAATCTGCTAGCCAATCTAAGTCAGATTTTGTCCCTCTAAAGGCAATAATGAGTGAGTTTTCATTTTCAATAACATATCCAAACCACTCCATCTCAATAATGGCACAAGCTTTGAATCCACAAACTAGTGTGTAATTTGCCGGTACCATAAATTTCCCATCATTTTCCCACTGTTTATAAGTCTGTATGCAGCACTGTACTAATTCTAAAGCAATATCGTAATCAACTGAAAGGAATTTCAAACTATCTCCCCTTTCTGTTTCACAATTATGTGAAAAACCTCCTTAAAACAAAAGGAGGTTAGGAATGATGAAAACTTCTTTGCTGTATATTCCAAATATCAGATGCATACTCACGAATTGTACGATCACTTGTAAAGAAACCAGATTTCGATACATTATAGAGGCTTTTTGTAGCCCACTCTCGTTTATTTTGGTAAGTTTGGTTTATTTTCTCATGTGCTTTTACATAAGACGAAAAATCCCTCAGTAAGAAATATTCATCATTATATGACATGAGTGAATCAAATATTTCTTCAAATTCAACTCTTGGTAATGGAAATAAACCATAAAGTAACTGATCAAGAACTTTTTTAATGCGAGAATCATGGTGATAATAATCACTACTTTTGTATCCACCATGCTGATAATAATTTAAAACCTCATCAGCAGTCAGTCCAAACGTAAAGATATTATTCTCGCCTACTTCTCTTAAAATTTCAATATTAGCACCATCTAATGTTCCTATTGTTAATGCGCCATTCATCATAAATTTCATATTACCAGTTCCTGAAGCTTCCTTACTTGCAGTTGAAATTTGTTCACTAACATCAGCTGCTGGAAATATCATTTCTCCTAAGGAAACTCGATAATTCTCAATAAATATGACTTTAATAAATTGATTAATGTAACGATCATTATTGACAATATTAGCAACTGAATGAATGAGTTTTATGATCTTTTTCGCGTAATAATACCCTGGAGACGCTTTTGCACCAAAAATGAATGTCCTTGGATGCATTTTAAAATGCGAATCTTCTTTTAGTCTATTATATAAGTACATTATGTGAAAAACATTCAATAACTGACGCTTATAAGCATGCATTCTCTTCACTTGAATATCAAAGATTGAATCGGTATCTAAAGCAATTCCATTTGTGTAATGAACATAGTTTTCTAAAACTTCTTTTCTTTTTTTCTTAACGAACATTAATTCATTTAAGAAAGATTCATCATTTTCATATTTTAATAGATTATCTAATTGGGTTGGTTCATATATCCAGTCATCACCAATCGAATCCCTAATTAAACCACTTAACTCTGGATTACATTGGAGTAACCATCGCCTGTGAGTGATTCCATTTGTTTTATTATTAAACTTAGTCGGCTCATATTCGTAAAATAACTTCATTTCTCTTTGCTTTAAAATTTCTGTATGAATTTCGGCTACGCCATTAACACTTTTACTACCCACGATTGCTAAATGTGCCATTTTGACAACTCCATGAGCAATTATGGCCATATTTTCAATACGATCCCAATCACCAGGATATTTCTTCCATAGCTCTTTGCAATATCTCTCATTTATTTCTTCAACAATCATATAAATTCTTGGAAGTAAGGGTTGAAATAAATCAATTCTCCACTTTTCAAGTGCTTCAGATAATGTTGTATGGTTTGTGTATGAGATTGTTTGAGTTGTAATCTCCCAAGCTTCCTCCCAAGAGAGCTTTTCAATATCTATTAAAATTCTCATTAATTCAGGAATTGCCAATACAGGATGAGTATCATTCACATGAATAGCGATCTCATGATGAAACTTACGAATATCACCATATTGCTCTTTATATGAATCTACTATTCTCTGTATACTTGCAGAGACTAAAAAGTATTGCTGCTTTAATCGTAAAATTTTCCCTTCATCATGCGTATCATCAGGGTATAAGAATTCGGAAACAGCTTCTGCTTCACGCTTATATTTCATCAAAGATTTATTAGAAGAGTGAGATGAAGCTTCCGCACTCCAAAGTCTTAAGGTATTAACTGTGTTTGTATGATACCCAATGATTGGCAAGTCATAAGGAACAGCTTTTATTGCTTCAGCTCCATGTAATCGAAATTCTAAACGATTTTTACTATTATACGCTTCAACTTCTCCGCCAAATAAGACTTCAATTGATTGATCATCTCTTCTGACTTCCCAAACATTTCCATATTTAAGCCATTGCTCAGGAAGTTCAACTTGATACCCATCAACTATTTTTTGGTCAAATAGGCCATGTTTGTAGCGAATGCCACATCCATGACCTGGTAAATTCTGAGAAGCTAAAGAATCAAGGAAACAGGCAGCTAGTCTTCCTAGACCTCCATTCCCAAGACCTGCATCGCTCTCAAATTCTTCTAATGTAGCTAGCGATATCCCAAGCTTATTCAGACCAGAATCACATAATTCTCTTAGTCCTAGATGGATTAAATTACTCTTCAAAAGCTTTCCTAAAAGGAACTCAATTGATAAGTAATACACTTGTTTTTTCCGTTCCAAACGATACTGTTCACTTGTAGCCAACCATTCTTCGCTTATATATTCTCGAATCATTGTTCCAAGTGTTTCATATTGTTCTTGAATAGAACTTTCAGAAATACTTTTTCCATGCATACTTTCTAGTTTTTCTTTATAATTCCATTCAAATTCCTCCACACTAGAAAACATGGAACCACCTCGCCTTAAAAGATTTACTTTGTAGATTGCAAATATAATTTTGCATATTCTTTTGCAGACTGTAACCAGCTTGAGTCTCGATTCATCGCGTTTTTAAGCACCGCTTTTCGATGTTGTTTCTGGTTATAAATACTAAGTGCACGTTCAATTGTAAAAAGCATATCGTGTGCATTATAGTTACTAAATGAAAAACCATTTCCGCTCTTCGTCTTTTCATTATATGATTGGACGGTATCGTTTAGGCCCCCAGTTTCTCTAACGATTGGCACACACCCATATTTCATCGCGATTAACTGTCCTAATCCACAAGGCTCAAACAAAGATGGCATGAGGAATAAATCGGCACCAGCGTAAATCTGGTGTGCAAAGTTTTCATCAAAACCAATGTAAGACCTTACTTTGTCATAATAATTATGTTCCATCGCTTTAAAGAAATGTTCAAATTCTTCTTCACCAGTACCCAAAATAATGACTTGCACATTGTGGTCCATTAATTGTGGAAATACATGCTGAATCAAGTCAATTCCTTTTTGACTTGTTAAACGAGAGACCATAGCGATAATTGGAATATTTTCATCAACTTGCAATGCTAATGATTCCTGTAAATTCTTTTTATTTTCAGCTTTCTTTTCAATTGTGAACTCATCATAATTCGTATGAATTTTTGTATCTGTTGCTGGATTATAAATCGTTTCATCAATCCCATTTACAATACCAAATAATTTATGATCCTGAGCCCTTAGAAGACCATCTAATTGCTCTCCGAAGAATTCATGTTTAATTTCTTCTTTATACGTAGGACTAACAGTTGTCACTATATCACTAGCAATAATTCCTGCCTTCATAAAGTTGATACAGTCATAAAATTTTAAATAATCATTGTTGAAATACACTTCATCAATCCCCAAAATATCATCCATTACCATTTTTGGGAAAACACCTTGGAATTGTAAATTGTGGATTGTAAAAACTGATTTCATCTTCGGGTTTATATCTTTTAATACACCATATTCCTTCATAAAAAATGGAATCATAGCTGTATGCCAATCATGGCAATGAACAACATCTGGTATAAAATCTAATTCGCGAATACATTCAATAGCTGCAATAGAAAAAAACGCATAGCGTTCTCCGTCATCGTAATGTCCATATAATTTATCACGATTGAAATAGTACTCATTATCAATAAAATAATAAGTCAATCCTTCAACCTGTAATTCATAAAGACCACAATATTGTTTTCTCCAGCCTAGTGTTACCTCAAGTTCTTTTACTAATTTCGCTTCTTCACGATATTTAGTAGGAATTTGAGAATAAAACGGAAGCATGACACGTACATTCAAATTTAGTTTATTTAAATATTTAGGGAGGGCACCTGCAACATCTGCAAGCCCTCCTGATTTAACAAATGGTACACATTCTGAAACGATATATAATACATTTACCACTGAATCAACGCTCCTTGAACTGAGCCTTTCTGAAGAACGACTGGCTCATTTAAACTCCCTTTAATTTCGACACCTTCTTCAATCCGTACATCTTTATCTAAAACAACTCCATCTAATATACAGTTATCTCCAATGATTGATTTTTGCATAACAACACAATTACGAATAATTGTATTTTTTCCAATTTTCACTGCTCGAGAAATAATGCTATTTTCAACAGTACCTTCAATAACGCATCCATTAGCAACAATTGAATTTTTTACGATTGCTTCTTTTGAATATTTCGTAGGTGGTTCATCTTTTACTTTCGTAAAGACCGGATATGATTTTAAGAATAATTGATTCCAAACTTCTGGGTTCAATAGTTTCATACTGTTCTCGAAATAGTCCTCAATTGTTTGAATGATTGCAACTTGCTGTGGAATTTCATACCCACTTAACACTACTCCATTATTTTTATCACGAACAACGTCCATGATTGTCTCGTAACCTTTTTCATGGAAGTTCTCAAATAACTTCAACAATAAATCTTTTTCAAGAAAATATATATTTAAAGATTTGCCAAATTGTGTTAGCTCAGTAATCGCAGCATTCGTGTCAATATGACGTTTTAGGATTGGTCTAAAATCTACAGAACAAATTGTATATGTATTTGCTACAACTACATATTTCTGAGTAGAACGCTGTAAAAATTGAATATGTTTTTCGATAAAATCAAACGTGCCAAATGCTCCATCAGTTGGTTCAGGCGTAAATATGAATAAGCCATCATGCTTTCTATTCAAATCCCAGTGCTTACCAGAACCCAAATGGTCAATAATTGAACGATAAGGCTGATCAGGAAATACAGCCACACTTGTTATTCCAGAGTTCACCATATTACTTAACATAAAATCAATTAAGCGATAACGACCAGCGTAAGGTAGCGTAGCAAGTGGTCGATGCTTTGTTAATGGTTTTAAAGATTCAAAATGTGTAGAAGCCTCAATTATACCTAGCATAGTTTGTTTCATCGAATACCCCTCTCAATCTATTTTTCTGTTTGAGGAATGAGCCACCTCTTATACTTCGTTTGTCACTAATATGACTTCTTCATATTCTTTTTCAGGACGTAATACTGTCCCATCAACTACTACCATACCCGGAGCGACAACCGCATTTTCTATTTTTACATCCTTACCTATTACACAACCTGGCATGACGACTGAATCTTTAATAAAACTACCTTCACCAATTGTCACTCCTTGGAATAATACAGAGTGTGAAATATAGCCTTCTACAACACAGCCTTCATTAATAAGTGAATCTTCAACGATTGCAGTAGGAGCAATATATTGTGGAGGCTGATTTGGATTCACAGAATATATACGCCAATCACGGTCATAAATATTCAGTTCACTCTCTTCATTTAACAAATCCATATTTGCTTCCCATAAGCTTTTTACCGTACCTACGTCCTTCCAATATCCTTGGAATGGATAAGCAACGATTTTCTTCTTTTCTTCTAATAAAAGTGGAATGACATCTTTACCAAAATCATTGCTTGATTCTGGATTGCGATCATCCATTTCTAAAAATTCCTTTAAAACATTCCATTTGAATATATAAATTCCCATTGAAGCTAAATTGCTTTTTGGAAATTGTGGCTTTTCTTCAAATTCAACAATGTCCAATTGTTCATTCGTATTCATAATTCCAAATCGACTTGCTTCTTCAATAGGAACCTCAATTACTGAAATTGATACATCAGCATCTTTTTCAACATGATAATCAAGCATTTTGCTGTAATCCATTTTATAAATATGATCACCTGAAAGAATTAACACGTATTCAGGCTGATATTGCTTAATATAATTTAAGTTCTGATATATAGCACTCGCTGTTCCTGTATACCATTTAACACCAGATGCTTCTGAATATGGTGGTAATACAGTAACTCCTCCATTCAAACGATCCAGGTCCCATGCACTACCTATACCAATGTATGAATTTAATACAAGTGGTTGATATTGCGTTAATACACCAACAGTATCGATCCCAGAATTTGTACAGTTACTTAATGTGAAATCAATTATTCGATATTTTCCTCCAAAGGCTACTGCTGGCTTTGCTAATTCTTTTGTGAGGGAACTAAGTCTACTCCCTTTCCCTCCTGCTAGTAACATTGCTACGCATTTTTTCTGAACCATTGCTGCTAATCCCCTTTCGCATTTTAACTGGACGAATGATTGTAAAACTAAAAGCAGGTAGTGCGATTTCAATGCTATATGGTTGACCATGGAATGGAGTTTCATCAGTCTCAATAACCGAACGATTTATTTTGCTTTCTCCACCAAATCTTACATAATCACTAGATAAAATTTCTTTGTAACGATGCTTAAATGGTACACCAATTCGATATGTCTCATAAGCAAGCTCTCTGAAATTGCAAATGATAATAACATAATCATCTTTGTTTTTACCTTTTCGAATAAACGAGAAAACACTTTGTTCTGCGTTATTTGCATCAATCCAAGAAAAGCCATCCCAATGGTTATCAACTTCGTATAATGATTTATTTTTCTTATAGATTGCTAGTAATTCCTTAACATAATCGTTTGTTTTTGAATGATATTCATAATCTGAAATCATCCAATCTAGTTGATCTAGATCCTTCCATTCATCAAATTGACCAAATTCACTTCCCATAAATAAAAGCTTCTTACCAGGGTGAGCTAAATAATACCCTAATAAAACTCTTAGCTGGGCGAACTTATCCTCATATTTTCCAGGCATTTTATTGAGTAGTGATTTCTTGCCATGAACTACTTCATCATGTGAAAATGGCAAAACAAAATTTTCAGTGAAGGCATATAAGAATGAAAAGGTCATTCTATTATGATGATGTTTTCTCTCAGATGGTTCTGTTTCCATATAGGTTAAAACATCATTCATCCAACCCATATTCCATTTAAAATTAAATCCTAAACCGCCTTCGTATGTAGGAGCTGTTACTAATGGCCAATCAGTTGAATCCTCTGCAATCATTAAAACTTGCTGATCATACTCAAAGACTACTTCATTTAGTTTTCTTAAAAATGACACAGCAAATGGATTCTCTTCTTTTTCATGCCCTTCTTTCCAGTACAAAATATTAGCTACAGCGTCAACTCTGAATCCATCGATATGAAAGTTTTCTAGCCAAAATAATGCATTAGACAATAAAAAAGATCTTACTTCTGGTTTTGATAAGTCAAAGTTTGCTGTCCCCCACACTTCATTCTCTCTCACATCATAACTTTCATATTCATATGTGGGTTCCCCATCAAACATGTATAATCCATGTGAATCCTTGCAAAAATGACCAGGCACCCAATCTAAAATGACCCCTATTCCATGCTGATGACATTCATCAATAAAGTTCATTAATTCATGTGGATTACCATAACGACTTGTCGCCGAGTAATATCCTACTCCTTGGTACCCCCAAGAACGATCATATGGATGCTCAATAACAGGTAGCAATTCTATATGCGTAAAACCTTGTTCTTTTACATATGGAACTAACTCGGTAGCTAATTCTGCATATGTATAAAAATCTCCATTACTTTTCTTTTTCCAAGTACCCAAATGTACTTCATAAATTAAAACTGCTTCTTCATAAACTACTTTTTTTGATTTCTGTTTACGATATTTTGAATCCTTCCACTTATAACCTGAAAGATCATATACAACCGAGGCTGTATACGGGCGGAGCTCACTATAAAATGCAAATGGATCACTTTTTAGTAAAACATCTCCACTTTTTGATACAATCTCATATTTATAAATTGTTCCGTGCCCAATTTCTGGGATAAAAATTGTCCATATGCCTTCATTGTTTAATTTCTCCATTTTATGATCTGAGCCATTCCAGTCATTAAAATTCCCAACAACGGAAACACACTTTGCATGTGGTGCCCAAACTGTAAAATGCGTTCCTTTTTTATTCCCCTTCTTCCCTATATGTGCGCCAAAGCATTCGTAGCTTTTGAATAAATTACCTTCATGGAATAAATGCACATCAAATTCAGTTGGTCGAGTCAAAAGCAACATCCTCACCTCATTACAATCTTCTATATTCTTCTTGTTCTTAATATTCTACAAACATATATATTTCCCTTGTAATTATGCAAAAAAAATTCATAAACAAATATTGGAAAATGAACATGCATTCATGAAAACGTTGTCATAATTGACTTTGTCGTATTTATGTCATTTTTGTCGAATGAATATAACGGAATAAATATTCAAAAATAATCTATTTTCCCCTAAATAAATTCGATAAATTGTTATTTACTATAAAATTTCATACATAATTAGCATATTTAAAATTCTAAAATGATGTATTTATTAAAATATGTTGAAGAATGTCGGATTATAGAGAAGAAAATATTTTTGATATTTTTTAAAAAGATTTTTGTGTTTTTATAGATTAATCATTTTTGGAGGATTTATTAGATGAACAAAGTGGAATTACGCCTTAAGAAATGATCACTATTCCGTACTTTTTTTGAGAGATACTTTTATCATCTAAGTGAATATTTAATTGGTGAAATCAGAGCTTTACTTCCTTCTATTACAAAGTATGAAGTATTTAATTATTACACCTGGGGAAGCTTAGTACGCTCAAATACAAACTATATAAATGGATATTAAATAGTAATAACGAAACGATTGATGCGGAGTATACCACCGTAAATAACTTAATAATAATAAATGGGCCATTTTTAGAATATAAACAAAAAATGAATATCCACTAAAAAAAGATCTTCATATAGAAGATCTTTTTTGGTCCACGATTTTTTATACAATTACATTTTCAAACTAATTGAAAAAGCTTCCGATCTTTTGGTGGACGTCAGAATCTAATTATAATTCATTGTGTCTCAAAACCTTTGATTTAGTAGCTAATTTAATATCCGAAATAAGAAACACTCCCATTAATATGACAACAAAACCTACTAGCATTCCAAATGTAATTTTCTCATTAAGGATCAATACACCCCATATTATTCCGAAAACTGGAATTAAGAAAGTAACACTTAATGTTTTTGTTGGCCCTACACTTTCTATTAAGTAAAAATATAATAGATAGGCAATAGCTGTACAAAATAAAGCTAATGCTAGGACTGCTAATATTGGGATAAGTGAAAAATTGCTTGTAGTATTAGGAAGATTAAAAAATGTAAACGGAATTAAAAGTATGGATGCCGCAATCTGCTGACCTGCTGCTAGTGATAGTGGTGCCACACCCACAAAAGTTTTTTTAGCATAAACGCCTGCTAACCCATATGAAATTGTCGATAAAACAGCTAATGCGATTGCAATCATTGTTTCTTTTGTGAATGGTATGCTACTCCATCCAACTAACAGAACTACTCCAATCACTCCTACTAATATCCCTACCCATTTTCTAATACTAAGCGTTTCATTCATCCATCCCCAAACAATTAATGCCGTGAAGAGAGGCGTTAATGAATTTAGAATAGAGGACATTGATGCAGTTAGATGGAGTGCAGATGTTGCTATTAATGTAAATGGAATTGCCGCATTTAACGCACCAATTATTAAATATTGTTTCCATCTCTTACTAAAATCTAAAGACTTCCTAGTAATAAGTAAATATAATACTAAAGCTAGCGCTGCAACAGCGACTCTCCCCTCAATTGTAAGGACAGGTCCAAATACTGGTGCAGCAATTCGAATGAATAAGAAGGATGCTCCCCATAGAGCAGCAAGTCCAATTAAGGCAATTAGTTCTTTAAATGACATGAAATTCCTTCCTTTCTATATTCCGTAGGACTATAGTCTGTATGCTGTCGGAACAAATTCGAAAAATGAGAGGAACTCTTGAATCCAAGATGAAATGCTATTTCAGTGATCGTATCTTCAGTGTGGAGCAGGCGTTCAATTGCATCAGATATTTTTAACTGTGTTGCATATTCTAACGGTGACAATCCTGTCATTCTTTTAAATAAACGCTGCAAGTGATATTTACTTACCCCGACATGTTGAGCAAGTTGATCCAATGTGATTGAATTGCGATACTGCTTTTCTATATATTGTTTGGAAGAATAAATAATTTCCTCTTCATTAGATTGGTACAAATCAGGCCGGCATCTTTTACATGGACGAAATCCATCTACTATTGCTAAAGTGATAGTTGAATAAAATGAAATATTATCTCTTAAGGGTGCTCTAGATTTACAGGATGGCTTACAACATATACCAGTAGACTTGACTGCATAGATAAAAATTCCATCATACTTTTCATTACATTGAATAACAGCATTCCACATATCTTGATCGCTTATTAACCCCATATCCTCACCTCGTCTTAAGCTATTCACATTTTAGCATGATGGAATACTCTCCGCTTTCAATATCTTGCTTTGTAATTATATCTGAATTCATTAACATACGATTGAATTAAAGCGTTACATTCAATTTATTATTCCTAGAGTTATATTAGAGTAAAGTATATAATATTTTTTCTTTAGAATGCTAAAAAAAGCTCAGTTACCTGTGTTATCACAAATAACTGAGCTTTAGATATGACCCGTACGGGATTCGAACCCGTGTTACCGCCGTGAAAGGGCGGTGTCTTAACCGCTTGACCAACGGGCCGTTATTATGGCAGAGAAGAAGGGATTCGAACCCTCGCACCGCGTTAGCGATCTACACCCTTAGCAGGGGCGCCCCTTGAGCCACTTGGGTACTTCTCTATAATGGCTCCGCAGGTAGGATTCGAACCTACGACCACTCGGTTAACAGCCGAGTGCTCTACCACTGAGCTACTGCGGAACAATAAAAATCATATAATATATATGGTGGGCCTAAATGGACTCGAACCATCGACCTCACGCTTATCAGGCGTGCGCTCTAACCAGCTGAGCTATAGGCCCATAAATATTATAATAAAAAGCGGGTGATGGGAATCGAACCCACGACCGAAGCTTGGAAGGCTTCTATTTTACCATTAAACTACACCCGCGTAATGGGGCGACCGATGGGAATCGAACCCACGAATGCCGGAACCACAATCCGGTGCGTTAACCACTTCGCCACGATCGCCATAATGGTGCCGACTAGAGGACTTGAACCCCCAACCTACTGATTACAAGTCAGTTGCTCTACCAATTGAGCTAAGTCGGCTTTACATTATTTAAATATAAAAATTAAAATGGTGGCTCGGGACGGAATCGAACCGCCGACACGAGGATTTTCAGTCCTCTGCTCTACCGACTGAGCTACCGAGCCAATTTAAATGGCGGTCCCGACCGGGATCGAACCGGCGATCTCCTGCGTGACAGGCAGGCATGTTAACCGCTACACCACGGGACCATATGGTTGCGGGGACAGGATTTGAACCTGCGACCTTCGGGTTATGAGCCCGACGAGCTACCAGACTGCTCCACCCCGCGATAATGTGGATACTAACTAATTTAGATCCATGAATATTTACTTATTAATAGCATCCCAATATCAGGATGTTTTGTAATTAATAAAAATGGAGGAGTAAGAGGGATTCGAACCCCCGCGGGCTGTTACACCCCTGTCGGTTTTCAAGACCGATCCCTTCAGCCAGACTTGGGTATTACTCCATATTTAGTGGTGGACCTTGTAGGACTCGAACCTACGACCGGACGGTTATGAGCCGTCTGCTCTAACCAGCTGAGCTAAAGGTCCTTAAAAGTAGCGGCGGAGGGAGTCGAACCCACGACCTCACGGGTATGAACCGTACGCTCTAGCCAGCTGAGCTACACCGCCATAATTTTTAAAGTTTTAAGTGGAGCCTAGCGGGATCGAACCGCTGACCTCCTGCGTGCAAGGCAGGCGCTCTCCCAGCTGAGCTAAGGCCCCATGTTAAAATGGTCGGGAAGACAGGATTTGAACCTGCGACCCCCTGGTCCCAAACCAGGTGCTCTACCAAGCTGAGCCACTTCCCGTTTAGAATACAGGTAATTTATTGTTTTGAAATAATATGGCGCGCCCGAAAGGACTCGAACCCATAACCTTTTGATCCGTAGTCAAACGCTCTATCCAATTGAGCTACGGGCGCATATTAAAAATGGTACCGAGGGCCGGACTCGAACCGGCACGGGGTCAACCCCCGCAGGATTTTAAGTCCTGTGTGTCTGCCATTCCACCACCCCGGCAGCATATGTGGAGCGGAAGACGGGGCTCGAACCCGCGACCCCAACCTTGGCAAGGTTGTATTCTACCACTGAACTACTTCCGCATATATACTGTTAAACAAGTGTAAATGGTGCGGGTGAAGGGACTCGAACCCCCACGCCATAGGCGCCAGATCCTAAGTCTGGTGCGTCTGCCAATTCCGCCACACCCGCATATTCATTAAAAATGGTGAGCCATGAAGGATTCGAACCTTCGACCCTCTGATTAAAAGTCAGATGCTCTACCTACTGAGCTAATGGCTCAAAAGAGTGCCGACTAGAGGACTTGAACCCCCAACCTACTGATTACAAGTCAGTTGCTCTACCAATTGAGCTAAGTCGGCATATGGTGGAGGATGACGGGCTCGAACCGCCGACCCCCTGCTTGTAAGGCAGGTGCTCTCCCAGCTGAGCTAATCCTCCATCAAACCAAGCGACGTTCTACTCTCACAGGGGGAAACCCCCAACTACCATCGACGCTGAAGAGCTTAACTGCCGTGTTCGGTATGGGAACGGGTGTGACCTCTTCGCTATCATCACTTGATTCAATTTATTTGGGACAATAATCATTATATCAAAATATCAACTAAAGTCAATAACTTTTTGGTAATATTTTTCGATGAAAAAATGATTTTTTGTACCCTCAAAACTAGATAATGTCATTATCAAACTTGTTAGTTAAGTCCTCGACCGATTAGTATCAGTCAGCTCCACGTGTCACCACGCTTCCACCTCTGACCTATCAACCTGATCATCTCT
>NZ_JBVFKR010000005.1:0-328688 GCF_055484705.1 Gottfriedia sp. ABJ_BB2_2 | reverse complement strand
GATGTATATGTTTGTGCTGTTCGCGCACTTTCTAATTTCCCATCCTTCTTGATTGTAACGTACACATTTCCAGCTCCAGAACCTAGCTGTGGAATCACAAATGTTTTTGAAGTTTCTAACGCTTCTATTGTTGCTGTTCCAAAAACTATGCCTCCCGTTGATGCATTGTAAACAGTCACTATATCCCCTTCTACTAATCCAGAGACTTTAACTGTATCATCAATTCCTGCTTTATTATTTGTAACTATAATTGCTGAAGTTAAAGGAGCTGTTGTAGTTGGCTCTGTTGCATAGGGTTTTGACTGTCTAGTACTTTCTAATTTATTTACCTTCGTTACACTAACATAAATCGTTCCAGCCATTGAACTTAGTTGAGGAACTGTAATCGTAATCGTTGTATTACCCGCGCCTACTGTACCAGTTCCAATTAAAGTTCCTCCTGTTGATGCTGTGTAAATATTAATGACATCACCTTCTGATAGTCCGTTTACTGTAACCATATCGTCAGTACCGACATAATTATTTACTACTGCAATATTACTTGGGGATAAAATAGGTGATGTTTCTGATTCAAAGCCTTTTGCAGTACGAGAACTTTCTAGTTTCCCTTCACTTTTTTTGGTGAAATATAAAGTACCACCTGCTGCACCAAGTTGTGGGATAGTTAAGTTTAGAGTTGTTTCTCCGCTTTCTACTGTTCCACTTCCAATGATTGAGCCACCAGTTGCTGCATTATAAACTGTGATTACATCATTTTCTATTATGCCTGTTACAACAATCTTGTCATCTATTCCCAATTTATTATTTGTGATTGTAATAGTTGAAGCGACTGGTGCGGTTGTAGTAGGTTCACTTGTATATCCCTTCGCTATTCTAGCACTTTCTAGTTTATTTATTTTCGTGACACTTACATATACAGTGCCACTTGCAGATCCTAATTGTGGAACATCAATTACAAGTGAATTACTTCCTGAAGTTACAGTTCCCGTACCGATTAGATTACCGCCTGTAGCAGCATTATATAAATTAATTGTATCGCCTTCTAATAAACCATTTACAGTGACTGTATCGTTTGTTCCAACGTAATTATTAACGACGGTGATACTACTTGCAGATAAAGTAGGTGATGTCTCAGTTACATACGATTGGGCTGTTCTAGTGCTCTCGTTTGTGCCCGGTTTTTTAATAGAAACATAGATATTTCCTGATGCAGCACCTAATTGTGAGATTACTATTTTAATTGAAGTATCACCTGCAGATGCACTAGATTCACCTAAAAAAGTTCCTCCCGTTTGGGCACTATAAACTTTTACAATATCGTCTTCCACTAATCCTGAAACAGTAATAACGTCATCAATACCAGCTTTATTATTTATTACACTTATATTACTAGCTGCAGGTGGTGCGGTAAATACGTTAGGAATTATCCATTCACCAACGCCTGCGCTATTTTTTGAACGAATTTTATAACTATGTGGCCCTTTAGAAGCTAAAGAGTATGTATAAGCAAGACTAGTTGTACTTACTATCGTATCATCAACGGAAATGTCATAACCGGTTGAACCAGTTGATGCCGTCCATGTAAATTTCACGTTATTATTTGATTCAATTGCAGTTACATTAGTAGGCGATTTAGGTAAAGTATACCAATCCTTTACAGCAGACCATTCACTTTGGGTAAGATCGTTTATTGCTCTTACTTGATAAGAATGTTTTGCTCCTGAACTTAGACCGCTTATTGTATAATTTGTATCAGATGTTTGATAAACCAAGTTATCCATCTTTATTTCATATTTATTAGCAGAATTTACTGTATCCCAATTAAGAGTAATTGAATCAGGAGTTGATTGTGTAGTAATATTTGATGGTATATCTAATAATGTAGTTCCTGTTAAACTATTACTCCATTCACTCACACTATTAGAATTTATTGCTCTAACTCTATATGTATGCTGTGAAAACGCAGATAAATTTGCATCAATATAATTTGAAGTAAGGCTACTCACAATTCTTTGACCATCAATTTCAATCTCATAACTAGTTGCATACGGTACTGAATTCCAATTTAATTCAATTGAATTGCTTTTAGCATGAAAGTCCTGGAGTACCGGAGTTTCAGTTATATCTGGTAAAACAGGATTTATTATTGTCGTTTCTTGAACGAATGATGAGTTTTCAATATTATTACAATAATAAAAGTTAAGTTCTGAATCAAAATCTTCTACCTCACCAGTTTCAGCATTTATGATGATGTATCTATCTGGATCAGTTGAGTCAAGATATCTTGGTGTTCTTTTGCCTAAGCAATCATAAAAGGTATTATCATAGTAAACACCTGATTGATATTTTGAATAAAAATACATATATAGTGGATCTTTTAATTTAATTCTGAATGCCATTATTTGACCAGTATAATTAGATGTATATTTTCCATATTTTATATTCGTTAAATCTAGTTGAGAACTATTTAAACTTACACTTTGATCCCTATTGGTATAGCCACCAGAAACCTCAAAATAATACTCTCTTTTCCATTCGGTCGCAACTTTGTTTCCATTTACATAAAGATTATTGTCTGAGTCTTTTGAAAGAATGCTAGTTGCATCAGTATTACTAACGAGTGCTTCAACTTCAGATGCAAATACTTTCTTAATACTCATAAAATCTAACGTATTAAAAAAAAGCAAAGATGCAAGTACTATACTTAATATCTTTTTCATTATTTACTTCCCCCTTATATGTTTTGGAAAAATATTCCACAAACATATATCGACACATAAAAAAGATTTATTAGATTTTTCCCGAAGAATCTTTTAAATTTAAATTTGTTTTATCGTTCGAGATTACATAATCTTAATGGTGTTTTATTGACAATAAAAAAGTAGTGATGATTTCTCACCACTACTCTGACTTTTTAAATAAATTATTTATATTTACCTTATTGCTTGCCGCTTCTTTATTCTCCTGTTGAATCGCTAAATAAATTTCTTTGCGGTGTATATCGATATGCTTTGGTGCAGAGATTGCTAATTTTACTTGATCTCCTTCTATAGCAGTAATCGATATTTCAATGTCATCGCCAATCATAATTGCTTCTTTGATCTTTCTCGTTAGTACTAACATCTATTAACCCTCCTGTACGAAAGCTGGAGATTTTTCTAATCGATGTTTCGTTTCGTAATTAGATTGGTTTAGTACAACCTGCTTTCCGATTTTCTTGATACTGTTAATAATAATCGGTGCCTTTAAGTTTGCTGTTGATTCAAAAAATGATTCTTTAACAGTCATTATGCAGTAAACAACAGCATTTTGTGCATTATCTAATTCTAATGTTTCAATTGCATTTTGAGGTAACTCAATATCGTAGTCCGGAAAAATTGAAAATACATCACCTATAAAAAATGCTAAATTTGGCGTTTTAACAGACTGTAAAATTGAGATAGGTGTTCCTTCCTGTAAGGCTAGAATTACAAACTTTTTTTCATCCTCAAAAGCTGGAATTCCTTTCGGAAAGGTCAATACATCTTCTTGTTGAATTTCTATATCACCGTGATACTTTGTTTGTATGTTCATGCTTTCACCTTACCCTTTTTGATCAATTGTAATACCAGTATAGTCAATTTTTAAGTCATTCCAAGTGTCTATATAACCAGAAACTTTTCCCGGTGTATAATTCGTAATTGCTTTTTGTGGGTTCACTTCAATTTCTGCTTTATGAGTGGTCCAATTTATCTCCATTGTCCCAGGATTATAAGATATTTTAAAGCTGCCGAATCTTGGTAAAAAAGCAATGTTAAAATCAGATACGGAATCAGTTACAGTTGCTTTAGCTATATCAGCTATCGCATTTTTATTTTGATAGACCCTCATCATTTGGTCTCCCTGTTGAGACTTTTGTGCAATCGAATCAAGCCAAGCTTGATAACCATCTTGGGCAGCATCTTCTATTCTTCGACGTACACTTTTTAAATCAATGTCTGCACGTGCTTCAAACGAATCCATTTCAAAAGTAGCTTCAACCCTTTGAATATCCATCTCAGCACTTGGTTGTTTAATACTCAATTCTGCTTTTGGTTGTTGAATATCTTGGACAGGTTTTTCAATATTTAATCCAAGTCTAGCAAACGTTGATTGCAATCTTATTTGAGGAAATTGCATTTATTTCTTCCTCCCACTAATATTTCTCTAAAAGAAAAGCTATCATTGATTGATAGCTTAACGTAAGAAGTCTAATAATGTTGGTTGGATGATACGTGCACCAACGCCAAGTGCAGCATTATGCACACTTTCTTGTGTCTTTAGTTCAGTAATAACTTTTTCAATTTCCGCATCTTCGTTATCTGACATCACTTTATTTGCAATAATCTCTTGGGTTCCTAAACGATCATCTATCATTTCAATTCGGTTTTGAGTTGCACCTATTTTTGTTCGAGCAGTTAAAACATTTTGAAGTACTGCATCTAAACTTCCTAACCCACTTTGAATTGCAGTTGAATCACCTGTTTGAAGGCCATTATGTACCGCTGCAAGTTTATTTAATGTAGCCAAGTCAAAAATATTGGTT
The DNA here is from genome assembly GCF_055484705.1 of Gottfriedia sp. ABJ_BB2_2. Classification (NCBI taxonomy): domain Bacteria; kingdom Bacillati; phylum Bacillota; class Bacilli; order Caryophanales; family Bacillaceae; genus Gottfriedia; species Gottfriedia sp. ABJ_BB2_2. The sequence continues at coordinate 324,124 of NZ_JBVFKR010000005.1, read as the reverse complement.
GGATCTGTATTTACAGATACATTAACGCCTCTTGATACTTGTACATTAAATTCTTTAAAAGCAGCTGGAAAAGTACCTCCGATAGTAATCTGGCCATCTGCAGCAGTAGTCATCGTCATATTTACAGGTTGTTGTGTTGTATTTAAACCATTAAATATATACTTATCTCCAACTTGAGTATTTGCTAGTGCGCCTATATGAGTAATTAATTGTTTCACCTCTGCGGCAATTGCTTCTCGTGATTCTTTACTGTTTGTATCTGTAGCCCCATTAACAGTTAATTCACGAATACGGTGAAGTGAACTTGTTACTTTATCAAGTGTATCATCACTTGATTCAATCCACATATACGCTTCAGACAAGTTACGTTGATATTGCTCAACCTGAGTAACATCAGAACGATAAAATATCCCTTTCATTGCAACAACTGGATCATCGGAAGGGCGATTTATTTTCTTTCCAGATGCTAATTGTTCATTGTATTTATCTAGTCGACCATAGCTTGAACTTAAATTGCGCAACATATTATTGCTAATCATTGATTGTGTTATACGCATCAATCGTTACCTCCCAACTAATCCCATACCATTAATAATTTTATCTAGCATTTCATCAATCGCCGTTATATTACGTGCAGCAGCGTTATAAGCATGTTGGAATTTAACCATTTCAGTCATCTCTTCATCTAATGAAACACTGCTTACTGATTGACGATTTTGGTCCACTGCATCGACTAAAATCGCACTATTACTCATCAGACGATTTGCTTCCTGAGTTTGTACAGCCATTCCACCTATTACCCCTTGATAATATGCAGAAATACTAGTATTCGTAGTTGTGCCAATAGTCAAATCAGATCTTCTCATAACATTTGCTAGATCTAAGGCGTTCTTACCATCACCATCATCAGTAGATTTACCTGCAGCAATTTTATTAATGTCTGTTATAAGAACCGTAATATTACTTGCTGTTATTGAAGATGGAGCAATCGGACCAAAGAAATCTAAGCCTGTAGCATCATTAAGATCAGTACCTAATTTGTGAACTTTATTAAATTCAGTTGCGAAAGTACTTGCAATCATGTCTAACTCTTTTAACATTTTTGGATATTCGCCTACTTCTTTATTTGAACTATCCAAATATCCATAAGAACCAATCAAACTACTTAATTTACCGACTGATGCAAACTTCTCTATATCAATCGTATTATTTCCAATTGATACAGTATTAACAAGACCAGTAGCTAAATCGTAATTAACTTTTAAAGCTTTAGGATCTGTTTTAATATCATTACCATCAATAACTCGGCCAGATTCAATTACACTACCGTTCTCATCAACTAAATCAATAGTTACCTTACCTTCTGCAGATGATAGTGAATTACCTCCACTAGATGAGTAAGTTGTTTTAATCTTTACTAAACTTGATAATTGATCAAGTAAACGGTCTCTTTCATCATATAAATCATTCGGTAACATTCCATGTGGTTCAACGTCTGCTATTTGACGATTTACATTTTGAATTTGTGTTAATAATGAGTTTACATTTTTCGTTTCCACTTCAATTTGGTTTTTTAAGTCACTTTGTATTGATTTTAATGAGTTAGCAACATAGTTAAATGTTTCAGCAACTGCTTTTGCACGCTCTAGCACTACCGTACGTGCTCCTGAATTACTCGTGTTGACAGATAAATCCTGTAATGATTGCCAAAAACGATCCATCGTTTTTGCTAGTCCTTGATCTGACGGCTCATTCATAATGTCTTCCATTTTAGTTAGTGCGTCACTACGACTTGCGTAGTATCCTAATTGGGAATTATCAGCACGATATTGAATGTCTAAAAAAGACTCTCTAATACGTTGAATTGAACCCGCCTCAGAACCTGTACCCATTTGGCCAGGTAAATAAGGTTTGTCAAAACCTACATTTGGAAAAGCAGAAGTTTGTTTAACATTAACACGTTGGCGAGTATAGCCCGCTGTATTTGCATTTGCAATATTATGTCCTAATACACTAAGCGCAGCTTGTTGTGTATACATTCCTCTTTTAGCCGTTTCTAATCCCATAAATGACGAACGCATATTTTAGATCTCCTTTTCAATCGCTATACCTGTGAATCAAATAGCTTTTCGCTTTTTTGCTGACCTTGTTTTGCAGTCGGTCCATAATTTGGTGGTGTTTGCTTTGGTTTCAAAGTAGATAACGACAAAGAAACAAACTGCATTGACTGATAAATCAGCTCTTGATTTAAGTAATTTCGGTCTCTTAATTCTTCCATTTTCACTTTTAATTCAGATTGAATGTTTAGAAGTTTCATAGCTTCTTCATCTGAAACAACGTTCAGACAATCTGAAAGAGTAGGGAGATCCCCACTCCATTCATGTCCACTTAAAACAGCGTAAACTGCTTCAATTCTTTTCTTCTCTAAAACATCAAGTGAAAGTAAATACTTAGACTCTTTATTAATAATTTCGTTTAAATTTGATATGTCATTTTTCTTAATAAAATCAGTTTTTTCAACTGATAATTGATGTAATTCTGTATATTCTTCTAATTGTTGTTGGAGTGTAGTAAGTAAAAAAGATGTATTCATGCCGATCCTTCTTCCTTCTAGTTGTTAGTTCTTGCTGAAATATTGAAGCATCTTCTCGGCTACAAGTGATGGTTGTACTTTGTAGGAGCCTTCTTCAATCTGCTTTTGTATTTGTTGAATACGCTCTTCGCGTTCTGACTTTAACTGAGCAGCTAATTGAAGATCTTTTGCCTGAGAGGAAATTTCTAATTTGTCTGAATTTTGTTGTTTCGGTTTGTCTTTTTCAATTTTATTTATCTGATTTTGATACATTTGAATTCGATCAATACCTGTAGAATTAACCTTCATTTTTTTCACCTCATTGTCAATCGTTTCATACCTCTTTACATCCTATTTCTTTTTATCATCTAAGAAATAAGTTGCTTTATCTCTTTTTCGTAACTCTTGGATTCTTCTTCTTTCTTCTTCGACTTTATATAAATCTTTTTTTAATCCAGTCGAACAGTCTGTGCATATCGATCCTTTTTGAATTAGTATTCCACATTTATCACATGGATATCCTAAATTTGGGAAACCAGTTACACGTAGTTTACCGTTTCGAATCCATTTCATAATTAATTCTTCCACTACCTCAGTAGCAGTTACAATTTCATCTATGGTTGCTTTTCGATTTTCACTTTTACGAATAAAACTGTAAACTGTGTCAAATTGTTTTGTTTCAGCCTTATAACAATTTTCACATACATCTCTTAAATTTGTTTTTACAAATATGCTATTACAAGTTGGGCAATTACGTAAATCTCCCATTCAATTCACCTCGTTTTTCGATGTATCATTCTTTATATCGGCAAACTGAATCATAAAATTAAGTCATTTTTCACATGACAAATTACCAATTTTTACGCACGAATTAAAGTGAGTGAAAATACCTCGCTAGCACCATTTTGTAACAAAACGATTGCAGCATCTCCGACTGTTTTCCCAGTTGTATAGACATCATCTAAAATTAATATCGGCACATTTTGAAATTTTTCCCCTCCGTAGAATGAAAAAATTTGTTCACGGTTCATTCGCTCAGTTCGATTTAACTTACTTTGCCTCTCAGTATGAATCCTCTTTAAACATTTCGTTAATGTGAACCCAGCAAGCTCCGCAAGCACTTCAACTTGGTTAAAACCTCTTTCTTGTAACCTTTCCTCACTAAGAGGTATAGGAACTATTATTTTAAACCGTTTAAAATACTTTTCATAGTATTCTTGCATATCTGTAATAAACATTGTTGCTAATGTAACATCACCGTAAAATTTATATCGGTTCATCCATATTTTCATCTCAGAATTGTAATGAAAAATCGAACGATTTGATGTCAATGCTTGTTGAAGATTACTTTCTAGAAGTTCCTTACATTGGGCACATATTCTTTGTTGTTCTGTAACCCTGCCGCACTTTTCACAAACAGATCCAACTATTTTTTCAAACTTAGCTAAGCATTGAATACAAGCAGTTTCTTTACGGTTGAAGAATAACTGATGTAGAGAAAATGTTTCTGTAAATTTGCAATCACAGTAAATACAAATCATTTTTTATCTAACCATCCTTTTTCAAATCCAAGTTGATTCATTTGCAATATTTGTTTTTTTGCTCGAACCATTTCTTCACTAATGCCATTATGAAAGAACATGATTTCTCCAGAGGGATAATCAATATGCCGTCCCGCTCTACCTGATATTTGGACTAGTGCACTTTCCGTAAAAATTTCTTCATCAGAACCTAGGACAGCTATCTGACTGTTCTTAATCGTCACACCACGCTCTAATATAGTTGTTGTAATTAAAACTCTGACTTCTCCATTTCGAAACGCATTGACTTTTTCATGTCTATGGGGATCTTGACTATGAACTGATGCTGTTTTAACCGTCAACATTTTTACAGCCTCTTCAACAGCTTTACTTACATCGATCGTTGGGATAAATAAAAAAATAGCTGGATTTTCTTTCAACATTCTCTGGAGCCATTTTACTAAGGGAGCTGGTAAAATATTGTTTTTTTGAATTGTTATTCGCCAATTACCAATCCACTGAAAGTTTGGAACTGGCAATGGCTGTCGATGATATCTAGCGGGGACCATAGCACACTCTATTTTATGCTTGAGCACCAAGTGCTGTTGTTTTGTTGAGGGGGTTGCTGTCAGTTGAATAGTCGAGCCGATTTGTGTTCTTGCTTCATTGGCTACCCAGTGCAGATGTTCTTCAATATTGTATGGAAAAGCATCAACTTCATCGATTATGAGGAGATGAAATGCATGTCTAAAATTCATTAATTGATGAACTGTACTAATTGTGATTCGATGCCCATCCCATTTTTCTTCACTTCCACCATAAAGGATAGCGATCGGTGTATTCGGAAAAGCTGTTTGAAATCTTTTCGCTAATTCTATTACAACGTCCACTCGAGGAGTTGCTATACAAACAAATTTCCCTTCTTGTAAGGCAACATCAATCGCTTCAAATAACATTTCTGTTTTTCCTGCTCCACATACTGCCCATAAAAGTAAATCTGTATTTCCCTTTACTGCTTCCAACACTTTAAGTGATGCTTCTTTTTGCTGCGGGGATAGTTTCCCTTCCCATTCTAAACCAGCTCTACTATCTCCCTTTTTTAAGTCAAATTCATTCACAATCAATTTGGAACAAGTTGTCATTTTCCCCATCACGATACATTTTCGACAGTATGTACACAATGAAGAGCATTTTGCACAATAATGACGATAAAAATAGTTTTGATTACGATTGCCACATCGAAAGCATTGATATGTCTTATTTTTTTGAACAGCTTGAATGATTTTACTCGTTGAAGGAATATCTTGAGGATTTAACATTTGAGGATAAGGAAGTTTTCTACCAATATATTGGTAATGAGAATTTTCTTGTTTCACTTTTTCGCCTTCTTTCTTAGAAATTAGTTGAAATGTAACATGCATTCGTAAATAGAAAAAGGTTAAGTATCAAATTTAATTTTTAAAATAAAAAAATGCCCCAATTACAGGGGCATTCCGAGTGTAACAAAGTCTGATTTTCAGACTGATTGAAGACTTTATACTACGTACCAGCCTAGTCCTAACGAACCTTCTCCAAGATGTGTTCCAATAACTGGTCCAAAATATGAAATGTCAATTTCTACATTTGGGTATTTTTCATGAAGCTGTTCAGCAATCTCTTTTGCATCTGCTTCACGGCTTGCGTGAATGACAACAGCTTTCATTTTTTCACCCTTTGAGGCAACCTCACCAAACAATTCAAAGATTCGTTTCATCGCTTTCTTTTCTGTACGTATTTTTTCAAAAGCAACGATTTGTTTATCTTCAAACGTTAGGACAGGTTTCACCTGGAGTAGACTACCAACAAATGCTTGTGCACTTGATAGACGTCCCCCTCTTTGTAGATGCCCTAAATCACTTACCATGAAATATGCATTTATTGATTTTTTCATTTCATCCAATCGCTCAACAATTTCAGTTGGTCCTGCACCTTTAGACGCCATTTGTGCAGCTTCGATTACATAAAAACCTTGTACCATGCAGCTAATTTCAGAATCATAAGCTACTACTTTTAAGTTATCAAACATTGAACCAGCAGATACAAAGCTTTGGTATGTACCACTAATCCCGCTTGATAAGCTGATTGCTACAACTGCGTCATATTCTTTTGAAAGCTGTTCAAATTTATCAATAACCTCACCGTAAGCTGGTTGAGAAGTTTTTGGTAACTCTTCTTGTTCTCGAACTTTTAAGAAAAATTGTTCTGCTGTAATCTCAACTTCTTCTTGATAAGATGCATCACCAAAAATAACGTTTAGAGGAAGCATATGAATATATAAAGAATCCCTCACGTCCCGAGGTATATACGCCGTACTATCAGTAACGATTGCAGTTCTCATTGTTATGTCCTTTCTTGCGAATAGTAATCTAGCAACTATGTATTTAATAGTTTCATTTTACACAATTTAATATGTAAAATCATTGTAATTTATTCTCTTTACTATGAGTCATTTCGACAACTCACTTTATCCGAAGTACCTATTATACTTTAACACGATAAATGTTGAAAACAAAAACAGAGTACCTTTACGATACTCTGCTTTACTATTTTCTTATACGACTATTTCACTTCAACCCATGAGTTGCGGATTGCTGTTACTACAGCATGTGTACGATCATTTACTTCTAACTTCTGTAAAATGTTACTTACGTGGTTTTTTACAGTTTTTTCACTAATAAATAATGCTTCTCCAATTGCTCGATTACTTTTTCCATCAGCTAACATTTGAAGAACTTCGCATTCTCTTCTTGTAAGTAAATGTAATGGTCGACGAACCTCTACCTCACGTGATTTGAATAATTGCTCTTTTAAAGATAGACGACGGAATTCTTCAACTAAGTTATGTGTAATTTTCGGGTGTAAGTAGCATCCACCTTTTGTCACAACTTTAATTGCTTCAATAAGCGTATCTGAATCCATCTCTTTTAATAAATAACCTCTAGCCCCTACTTTAAGAACATGAGTTACGTATGATTCATCATCATGAATTGAAAGAATGATTACTTTAGCATCAGGGTATTTTTCTAATAAAGCTTTTGTTGCTGTTACACCATTCATATTTGGCATGTTGATGTCGATAATAAATACATCTACTTGATGATCGTCCATAATTGCGACAACCTCAGTACCATCTGAACCTTCTGCAACAACGTCAAAACTTTCTTCAAAATCTAGAATTCTTTTAATTCCTTCACGAAATAGTTTATGATCATCCACTATGGCGATTCTAGTTTTCATTTTATTACTCCTCTGCTAATTATTCTAGTTTGCTTATATGGTAATTTGGTAATTATTTCTAAAATATAGTATATTTTAACATATATTTACAAATTTTTCGACTTAAATCTGCAAATGTCTAATCTGATAATTTACTTTTAGAAATTTTCAGACGTTTCTTCTTATACTTCTATCTTTTGTTCGGCATCTATTTCAATTTCTAAAGTAATACGAATCGTTGTACCAAAATTTAATTTTGAGTCGATTTTAAAATCACCATTTAGCAGTTCCACTCGTTCTTTCATGCCGACTAAACCAAATGAATTCTCTTTTTCACCATTTTCAATATTAAAACCAACTCCATCATCTCTTACTAACACATTAATTTTATTTCTTAAAAATTCTACTTTTACAATGATGGTTGATGGGTTCGCATGTTTACAAGCATTTTGAACCGCTTCTTGGATTAATCTGAAAATAGCCACTTCTAATTTGGTATCCAGTCTTCTTTCAGCATTATTACCGCTATAATCGAACTGAATTGAAATATGGTTATAGTCTTCAAGAGACTTCAAATATTTACTTAAAGTTGGTATTAATCCTAAATCATCTAAAGCCATTGGACGGAGATCATAGATAATTCGTCTTACTTCACCTAGAGCACTACGTACTTGCTCCTTCATATCCTTTAATTCTTTAATCGCATCTTCTTCCGGTCTTTGGCGATAGGTTTTAATTAAAAAGTCAGATCTCATTAATATATTGGCTAACATTTGAGCAGGACCATCATGAATCTCACGAGAAAGCTTTAAGCGCTCTTCTTCCTGCGCTTGGATCAACTGAAAACCAAACGCTTGCTTTTGTTTTGCATCTTCAAGCATTTGACTAACTTGTTGGAAGTCTGTTTTTAAATAGTTTAAGATAATTGAAATACGTGCTACTAATAACTCCGCTCTTCTTAACTGTTCAAGTAAAGTTTGTAATCTGCGCTCCAACTCGTTTCGGCGATGGATCAACACTTTTTCTTCTTTTAACGAAAGAATGTGTTGCTCTTGAATATTTTGAGCCATTTCATAAGCGTCTTTTACTTGTGACTCTGTATATCTCTTAAAATCTCCATCTACTTCCATTAGCTTTTGCCTTGCAGCTCTTACAAGTGAATCTAATCGTGCAGTGTTCTCAATTTTTTCTACTACTTGTACTTTTACTTCTTCAAGTTCAATTCTCAATCTCTCGTATTCTGACCGAGTGTCTTCAACAATATCAAACACTTGTGACTTACTATCAATAACAGTTGTTATCATATTATTCATAACTTCATCTAGTGTTTGCTTGTCCATTTTTCTTGTTGTCATTTACAAATCCCCCATTAGCCAAAACATTGAGCCCTGCTAATTTATGTATATGTATTCATTATAATTCAATTTTTAATATAATTGTACAAAAATTTAAACTAAACAAAAATTTAAATATATTTTGATTATACTTTATTCTCAGTTACCTAACATTGTTATTTTATAATAAGTTTTAAAAAATACAAGGTTTAGCGTGTCATTTTTAACAAAAGATTAACAAAGGTTACAATAGCATTACAATGACAAGTGCAAAAAGGACCAGATTCTCAAAAAGAACCTGGTCCTAATATCACTTATTCATTTGTATTCTCTGATGAACTACTGTCATCAACTGAATTATTTGGAGAAGGTTTATCCAAATCTAGGTGAACTCGGAATTTACTTGATACTTCATTGATATTATCTTCGTAAGGAACATAGTAATAGATCCCATTGATTGTATCATCGTACCCTTCAATTTTTAACGTTTCGAAGTCTTGGTCATTAATGTTTGGTAAGTGTTTCGCTAATGAAATCCCACCAGAAATTTTCATATTCGTACTAATGTTATCACTAAACACCTTCGCATAATCATCCATTTTAACGATTGTTTCAGGTGATTTTATTTCACTTAAAATCGATTTAATTACTTGTTGCTGACGCTCCTCACGGCCAAAGTCTCCGCGTGGATCACGCTTACGCATACGAGAGTACGCTAAAGCTTCTTGTCCATTTAAATGCATCGTTCCTTTTTCAAAATAAAGCTTCTGACGTGGATTCGTATCTGTGTATTCCCAGAAATCAAATGGAACTTCAACATCAATACCACCAACAGCATCAACGATGTTTTTAAACCCTTTAAAATCAACCGTTACATAATAGTCGATTGGAACATTTAAGAAATCCTCAACTGTCTCAACAGTTAGTTGTAATCCACCATATGAATAAGCGTGATTGATCTTCGTTTTTTCACTATAACCAGGAATACTCACATATGTATCACGTGGAATACTCATCGTTTTAATCGTTTCTTCTTTCGGATTAAAGGTAGCAAGAATCATTGAGTCTGTACGTCCACCTTTACCTCCAGTAGAATAATTTTCTATACCTAAAAATATTATTGAGATTGGATCCTTTGAAATTTTCACTTCACCATCACGTAATTTTGAAAGGATTTGTTCACCTTTTGTAGCTTTATTTAATTCAAGATATGTTTTAACTCCTTGATATCCAATAAACGCTAATGCAGCAATTAAAATTAATAAAAATAATCTACCTATAAAGCTTTTTTTACGTTTTCTTCTTTTTTTGGCCATTTTTCGAGACTGATTCATCTTACGAATAGACCTCCTTTAACGATAATATAAATAAATGATATGGATAAAAGTCATATAATGTCATAATTGATCAAAATGTGAAAACTTCTACATGTATTTAACAATACTTTCTGATATATCGCAACTCCCATTCGTGATTTCAACCATCCACTCGTTAAAAGTATTCACTTCATTTATCTTAATCCAAAGCTCAAACTCAACTTCTTCAAGGTGATTTACTTTTTCTAAATGATAATTTGAGTTGCGCAGGGCATGTTCAACTTTTCCTAATAGTTTATAGCTTACTTTTATATTAATAACCTTTACTAAAGTACGTTCTACAATTCCAACTTCGTTTAAGCCTTCACTAACCGACTGACCATAAGCTCTAATTAATCCACCAGCACCCAGTTTTTTACCACCAAAATATCTCGTTACAACTACAACTGTATCCTTTAATCCACGTTTCTTTAAGACCTCTAGCATTGGTACTCCAGCTGTTCCACTAGGTTCACCATCATCACTTGCCTTTTGGATTTCATCTTTCTCACCAATTAAGTAGGCAGAACAATTATGATTTGCATCCGAATGTTTTTTCTTAATTTCTAAAATAAATTGTTGAGCATCTTGTTCACTCTTTGCTTCATTTATATAACAAATAAATCTAGATTTTTCGATTTCAATTTCATGACTACCAAAGCCACTGACAGTAAAATAATTCGGTAGCATATAACACCAAACCTTTCAAATTATCCTCGTAAAAGAGATAGATATTTCCAAATCATAAGCATACTTCATTATATTACTACAATTATTGATTCCCTTCCTTAAAAAACACTAATAATCGACAAATCTTAGTATTTACTGACAAGGTTTGATACAGTAACATAATAGTAAGAAGATTCTAAAAAATATTTGAAGGGAGATATATAAAAAAAGTAAAATGATGAAATCTAGATTTAAAAAAATGGTTTTTACACAGTTGCGTAAGTATTGTTTTATAACGATCCTATTTTGTTTATGTTTTATTGATTATCCACTTCCATCCAAAGCAAGTCCTTTAGAAAATGAAACGTCAATAGCTAGTAAGCAAATACAAGAAGTTCCTTTAGCTAATTGGGATATTTTATTTACCAATAATGGGAACACAATAAAATCTTCGACTATAACGACTGCTGCATCTCCAATCAAATTTACTTATCCTAAATTTGATCAGTCACAATTAAACAATTTGAAATCCATTCGATCTACAACAACTGCAAAGATCCATAGTGGAAAATATTATGTATCGGGAGAGTTTCAAGGAAAATTAGAAATTTATATCAATAACAAACTAATCCTTCAAGATGAAGCCTTATTAGCTTCAAAGAAAATGAAGAAATCAATATTGATTACAGAGCTTTTAAACAAATCCACATCACGTGATACCCACACAGTTCAATTAGTTCATTCAAATGTTCAAAGCATTCCTACCTTAAACTTCACACTAAAACCGATACAACAACCTGTTAATTTAAACGAAAAGGATATTTCTTATAATTGGGGATACTACTCTCCAATTGGTCATTCGTTCGACTTTTTCAAACTAAATTTCATTCATTCAAGTATGTACAAACAAGGTGATTATTTTGCATCTCTTTATACAGATGATTCTGCAAGTATATTTTTCGATGAACAAAAAATTTTAGAATCAAATCCAACAAGTACTAATATGCTTAATAATGCAGTTATTGAAAATGTATCTGTTGGAGAACATATTGTTAAAACGGACTATGCTGACTCAAACGGTGGTGAAGCCGCTATCCACACTGCAATAACACCATTTTCTAATTGGGTAGCTTATTATTTTAACAATACAAGCTCTACAGGATTACCGGTAAGTAAACAAATCATTACAAGTCAAAGTCCAAATATACTATTAAAGGCTAATAATGAGAGCAGTAGTACAATTCCAGGTGTTGTTGCCAAAAATTATTATAGTGCTAGATATATTACATATAAAAGATTGCCGGCAGGAACTTATCATCTTGAATATAAATCAGGTGAAGGGGTTGGCGTTTGGCTGGATGGTAAACAAATTGTATATGAATGGAAAGATGGCAGGAAACCATTAAGAAAGCTCTCATTTAATGTGAGTGATCATACGCTTTATTCAAATTCAAAGGATGTACATCAAATTACCGTTCGTACTTATAATCGAAAAAACCCACAAGACTTATTTGTATCTTTAAAACCATCTCTTGAAAGTCCAGATACACAAATCAAAACGATTGTAATTGATCCTGGTCATGGAGGTAAGGATACTGGTGCGATTGGAATAGGTGGATTAAAGGAAAAGGATGTTGTATTAGATGTTAGTAAGCGCGTAGAGACTTTATTTAATGATTTGACCCCTTACAATCTTTATTTAACTAGAACAAAGGACATTTTTATCCCTTTGGATCAGCGTCCATCTCTTGCGATTTCCAAAAAAGCTCATGCATTTGTGAGCATTCATGCTAACGCTGGTAGCGCTTCTGCAAGTGGTCTTGAAACATACTATTACGGTATAAAGTCATCGTCTATCAACCAAAAAACTCAGAGTGGACCAATGACAAATTATCCTACTTTCTTTTCAAAAGAAAGCTCAATCACATCAGTACTTGAACCAACAGCTTCTAAAACAAACCCATATATTACAGATAGTAAAACATTAGCAATTTTTATCCAAAAGCGAATGGTAGCATCATATCAATTACCAGATCGCGGTGCTAAGCACGGTAATTTCCAAGTTATTCGTTCAAACAATTTACCTGCAGTTTTAACAGAATTAGGGTTCATTACCAATAAAAATGATGCTAGTAAATTAAGCTCTCCATATTGGAGACAAATTGCTGCTGAAGCGATTTACATGGGCATTTTAGACTTTTTCGAATCAAAAGGTAGCGATGTGTCAAGCTATAGACTTTACTAGAAATTTCATCATTTATGTATGATTTACATTATTGTATGTAAAGATAGTAATACTATCCAAAAAGTCGACATGCAACAATTTCTATAAAATGACATGCCGAGTACTACAGTTAATGGGCACACTATGGCTGTAAGGTACCCTTGTGTTAGCTTTTTTGAGGCATAGTAATAAAGTTGTAACAGAAAAACAATTGATTTTTTTCTGTTAACCTATATAATTGGTATGATGTTAAATAAATGTGACGTTATACATTAGGACAGGTTGCACAAACTTGCAAAAGATGGCCTAAATTATTAACTGGGGTGTTTATATGGCCTTACAGAATACTCAGCAAAAACTTGAAACAGGTTATTCATTTCAAGTATTTGAATCCATTAAAAGAAAAAGTATTGTTTATTCATTTATAAAAAGATCAATGGATCTAATCCTTGCATTAATGGCATTTATCATTACTGCTCCATTCGTTTTGTTCTTTATCGCGTTAATTAAAATTGATTCACCAGGACCTGCTCTTTTTATTCAAGAGCGAGTAGGATTAAATGGGAAAATATTTAAAATTTACAAATTAAGAACGATGCGATTAGATGCAGAAGTAAATGGTCCACAATGGGCAAGTACAGATGATCCTCGCATCACTAAACTAGGTCACTTTCTAAGAAAAACACGTATTGATGAACTACCTCAATTTGTGAACGTTATCCGTGGTGATATGAGTCTTGTTGGACCTAGACCGGAACGAGCTTTCTTTTTAGTGAAATTTAATCACGAAGTACCTGGATTCACTAATCGTTTAGCTGTTAAACCTGGTCTAACAGGTTGGGCACAAGTGAATGGTGGATATGAATTAACACCAAAAGAAAAATTAGATTTAGATTTATACTATATCGAACACCAATCAATATTGTTAGACATTAGAATTATGTTTAAAACAATTAAAGTCGTTTTAACTGGCGAAGGTGCGAGATAGTTAAAAGAGTATAATTTTTAAAATTGACATGATTAGACAAAAAGAGAGCATACATGCTCTCTTTTTATTTTGTCCAAAATATGTTTTCCACAATTCTCATTCATTTTTCCACAGTTATACACATTCTGTGGATAAAAAGAACTGTTTATCCACAGACAAATTGTTTATAAGTATGTAAAGTGTTAACAAGTTGATCATTCTCTTATTAAGAGAACTAGTTCAGTCCTGGTTATACAAATCCAATGATAGTTCTAACGTCATGTTTACTTCAGATTATTTTGACGAATTTTCTTACGTTTTAAGCAAATAAACTACATTAGACCTATCCACTGTTATCATTACTTATCCACTTTAATTATCCACATTTTTATCCACATATCCATCATCATTAGATTTACAGTTTCCTTTTCATTGTTTCTATCCCCACATTGGCATAAAACTCAAACTCTATTATGACAATCATTAAAAAAAATTATTTCATAAAAGTATAACGGCTCTATCAAATAATTTAGTATAATTAAGTCTACTAATTCTTAATATTAGAAAAAAATTGAAATGAGGGGTATGTTTGAGAAAAATCCTAAAGTACACTACTGCTTTTACACTTGCAGCTAGTTTACTTTCAACAAACTCAATCTATGCATCTACAAAAAAGGAACCATTTAAAGCAAACTTCGTTAAAAAAAGTGCTCCACTACCTTTTTTAAGTAACAAAAACGAAACTAGTGAAACAACATACGTCGTTAAATATAAAAGTACTGTTTCTTCATCTGTACATAAAAGTGCAGGAATGAATATTGTTAAGTCATTCCCATCACTTGGGTATGATATCGTGAAGATTCAAAATGGCAAAAAACTATCTACTGCTCTATCAGTCTATAATAAATACGAAAATGTTACGTCTGTTTCACCAAGTGTGCAATACAAAGCTATGTCAACTACTGCTAATCCAAAAGAAAGTGAAGCTTATCATTTAGCTCAGCTTAAAATTTCTTCTGCTCAAAAGCTAGTAGCGAAGAAGCCTATTACTGTAGCAGTTATTGACCAAGGTGTGGATACGAAGCATCCTGACTTAGCAGGTAGAATTCAAGGCTCTTACAATGTAGTGAATCCCGCTAATGTTGGCGCTAGAGAATATCATGGTACACATGTCGCTGGTATTATTGCTGCTACAAAGGATAATAAATTAGGTGCATATGGTGTAAATCCGAATGCCAAAATTCTAGCTGTAAATGTATTTGATGGAAATGAGTTTGTATCAGATTATACAATTTCAGAGGGAATACTATACGCAGTATCTAAAGGCGCTAAAGTCATTAACATGAGTCTTGGTGGATCAATGTACAGCCAATTACTTGATGATACAATCCAATATGCAGTTAGCAAAGGTGTAATTGTCGTTGCTGCCGCTGGAAATAGCGGAATTAATGAATATAGCTATCCTGCATCATATGATGGTGTTATTTCAGTCGGTGCTTCTACAGATCAACGCAAGCTAGCTTCATTTTCTACTTTTGGACCTGGTGTAGACGTTGTTGCTCCTGGGGAGTTTATTTATAGTACGATTTATGATCCAACACTTGGTAGCACATATTACTATTTAAGTGGGACTTCAATGGCAACTCCAATTGTTAGTGGAATTGCATCTCTATTAAAAACAAAATATCCAAATCTATCATCTTATGATGTAGAGCAAATATTAGAAGAAACTGCTACTGACCGTGGCACAACTGGTTATGATATTAAGTACGGATATGGCTTAGTCGATCCTGTAAAAGCATTATCTTATAATATGAAGAATTTAGTTTCTTATAAAAAAACGTCTGATGCTGGAATTTTATCAAGTGCATCAACTGTTACTTTAACAGGAAGTGATGTAGCTACATTTAACGGTTCAATTACAAAACCACATCAAACTAATCGCTATAAAGTAAATGTTAAGAGTGGCGATGCGATTGGACTAACTTTAAAAATGGCAAATGATTATGATGATCAGCTTTCACTACGTTTTTATGAAGGCACAAGTACAAAATCGTCAAAACCAATCGTAATTGATGAAGTACTTGCTGGAAAAAATGAAGGAACAGTTTATGAAGCTGCCAAAGACGGTACGCTAGTTATTGAAGTAAGTGATAAAAACGCTAGATATAGTCTTCAAGGTAAATCTACTTTTACGTTAGGCATTAAGCAAAAAACGAATGCGAATGAAGATACTGCTACAAAAACGAATCCATTACCTGTTACACAGTTACCTTTCAATACAGATAACTTATCACTTCAATTATTTAATAAAGGTGTAACGGGCACTAAATATCTTGCATTCCAACCAACTGAAGATCAATCAGTCTTAATGGGTCTAGGTGCAATTCCTGGTGTAAACAGCTCGATTAATGTATATGAAAAATCAGCTTGGGATGATTATGTTGCATCGTCAGCTACAGTACAACCATTACCTTTATATTCAATCGATAATAATGGAAAAAGCGATGGAGAAAAAGCAGCCTATTCATTTTCAAAAGATACAGCTTATGTAATTGAATTATCAAGTGCACCAAGTACTGTATTTACATTACCAAAGTATGATGAGCAACCTGATTCGGCTGTTCCATATACAGGTTCATTAGAAAATGTTCATTTCACAATGTCTAATTTATCACTTCCTACTGATGAAGATGGATTAACAAATAGTGTAAATGTTGATGATTCAAACTTCTTAACTCAAAATGTTGGTTTCGTCGACTCTAGTGATATAGGACAAATAGTAGAAAATGCTCGTACGATTAGTCAAAATGCATCTCAGACTGCATATATTCAATCAGATAACGATGCTGATTGGTATAAATTCACAACTACGAAAAATCAATTTGTACAATTAAATTTAAATGCGAAAAAAGAACAGCAATTAACTGCTTCTTTATATGCATATAACGCAGAAAAGAAAGTATTTGAGTATATCTCATCATCAAATAACTATTTCTCAGATTCTAATTATAATGAGAATAATCAAGACATTTTTACTGGACTTGATAATGGTGTAACGTATTATGTTCGCGTTTCATCATTTAATGGTGTAACTGATTTATCTTATAAATTATCATTAAAACCACATGGTGAAGTTGCAGATGATGATTTCGAACCAAACAATAGCTTTGAAACTGCACGTTCAATTAAGAGCTATAATGAACTAACTGGAAACTTCTCATCATCTAATGATGTAGATTATTACTACTTTAAAAATACGAGTACAAGTACATTATTAAAAGGCTTCGAATTCATGGCATTCCCTCTTTCTGAAGACGAATCGGGGACAATACCAAAAGTATTAACGGAAGATTTACCAATTAATATCACTGTCTATGAAGATTCAAATGGCAACAAAAAATTAGACGGAACGGAACAAGAAAAAGGTAATTTCTATCAAAACTATGGTGACTTTACAAAAGGTTCATTCCAAGCAAAACCAAACCGCGGTTACTTTATAGAAGTAGCAAATGCATACAGCGATATTCCAAACATCCATGAATACGGATTCCGCTTCTACTCAATGACAAGAGTTGATGAAGATGCTAAAGCAAAATATCGCAATGGTTTACCATCTGTTATGCTTCCGCTAAAATATGCAGGATCTAGCACATATGCAGGTTACGGCTATTTAAATGCAAATGTAGCAAATGGTGATAAAGATTTCTTTAGATTTGTGAACGATAAAGCACGTACGGTTTCATTCACATTAGACATGCCAGCTCCTGGCATGAATGGAAAACTATCGATTTATGATAGCAAAGGAAAACGTCTTGCAACCTTTGACCGCTACACATTTAATGATGCTGAAGTTGGACAAATTTCTCTGAAAAAAGGTAATTATTACTTTAAAGTAGAAGAAGCAAACGGTGTTGCTGACTTCGATCAGTATCAATTATTAATTAAAAAGCAGTAATATAGAAAAAGAGAAGGTAAAATTCCTTCTCTTTTTTTGTTATCTCCATTAGTTATGCTTCATAACAAAAAAACGCGATGTAAAGTGATCAATCACTTTTACATCGCATTCTCATTTTATAAGACTTTTACTGCTTTTGCTTTACTTTTATTACCTGCTTTATCCTTTACGTAAACCTTTAATACAGTCGATTTTTTCTGTGCTTTTATATTTACAGAAAACGTTCCACTTGAGTTAACTTTTGCTGTTCCGATACGTGTAGTACTTCTATAAATTTCAACTGTTGCATATTTTTCTGCTTTTCCAGTAACCTTTGTTGTTTTACTCGTTACTTTATTAACAGTTGCTAAAGCTGGTATCGTCTTATCTACAGCAAACTTAATCGTTGTTGTATTATTTGCTGAATCTTTTACGATTAAAGTGTAGTTACCTGATTTTGTGACACTACCTCCATTTGAAAAAGCCTTGCCATTTAAAGTTGCTGTACCTTCGTTAAAACGAATTGTAACGGTATTACGATAATATTTTCCAGATGTCACACCACTTACAACTGGATTTTCTTTATAAATATAGGGAGAAGCTACATATCCTTTTAATTTGCCATCAACTGTTCTAACTGGAATCCAAACAAATTGATTTTTAACACTTGTTAAATCATACTTCATTTCACCATTCACGATGACTGGTGTATGATTCGTAAATTGCTTAAGGCTAGATGGTGTGCTAGTTGGGGTTGGTCTTAAGTTTACTTTATTTCCAGTTACCAATACCTTCTGATTCATTTTATAAAAATAAGCTGATTGATGAAGTTTATTTGTTAAAGTGTATTCTAACTTTAAAAATTTAATATTTTCATCGCTCGTTGGAACATAATCAAAGTCAGTTGTCTTAAATGGATAACGTGCTAATGTCGTCTCATTTATGAAGCTTTGCTCTTCGATGATTCTAAACACTCGCTCTTGATAAGCACCACTATTGCTTAGCCCTGAGTCTTGAAAAAGTGGACTATTCACCGGTTTCATTCCATTATAAGCCATTACTGAGAAGTACCAGTTTTCAATGATATGACGATTTGCACCTTTTATTTTTGGTAGTGTTTTTAAACTGTATTTGCTGTTTAGTATGTTAACACCAATTTGAATATTATAAGCAATATCGTTTTTTAATTTTTCTGTGTCATAGCCACCATCTGTCACTTGCATGATTCCGATTCCATTATCGTCAGAAATAAGTGGTTTGCCATCTACAAATTGTTTCCAACCTGATTCTTTCCAAGCAACTGCTTTTACTACTTCCGGTGGAATATCTGCATTGATTGCAGCATTCGTTAATAAGCAATTAATATGCTGAAATGAAGGATTTACATTTTGTTTTATTTCTCCTAACTTAGAACATTTTGTAGACCATGATGTATCAACAGATGCTGTTTCAGCAGAGGCTGTTCCATTAAATAGACTAACGGTTAAAGCTGATAATATACCTACTTTTAGTAAGAATGATTTCATGACACTTTCTCCAATCTATTAAAATAGTAAACAATATGAAAATTTTACCATATTTTTTAGTTTTTAAGTTTCCAATTTTAATAGTATCATGTAATTTTTATTTCTTCACTAAAAATAGAGGGATAAAGATTCTAAATAGTTCTAATGAAATCTATCTGATATTGGGGCGATTTCCACTTCAGGATGCTCGCTTTCCGTGGGGCGGGCGCTGAGCCTCCTCGGCGCATTCGCTTCTGTGGGGTCTCAGCTGTCCCACATCTCCCACAGGAGTCGAGCATCCTTCCGTTCCAATCTTTTTCTTTTTTATCGTTTTATTAAAAATATTGAAACATTTATACTTTTATAGAGCTATCGAGTGATATTAAATAATGATTAAATGCTAAATCTTTTTAGTTTTATACTCGATTTATTGTGTGATACGTTGATTTCCACCTCTGAATACCACTTTGCGTGGAACAGCTACTAAGCCTCCTCATCGTATTCAAGTCTGTTGTGTCTCATCTGTCCCATATATCCTACAGGAGTCGAACATCCTTCCGTTCCAATCTCTCTTTATTTAAAGTTCAATGAAATTACGAGTAATCTTTTAGTCAGAAGTTCTACTTAAATAATGCTGAAATCAAATAAAAATCGAGTACAAAATCTATGTGATTTCATACTCGACTTTTATTTTTTTAATTTCTCTAGGTATTAGATCTACTTAGTAGATTGTTAACACCCTATATCTTTATTTCAATTCTTGCGCCACATAACTAGTTGAGATCCAACCCATCATTCCGTTACCAATTTGGACTTTGTACCAGCTTTTTGTGTAGTCCATTTCTAGACTTCCATTTGGTAACGTCACAATGTTTACATAGTCATTTAGATTAAACTGAGCAATAATATTATTGCCTGAAGTTGTTGGAGATGATCGAACATTTAGTCCATCAATTAGGATTCTGCCAAGATTTTTAACAGATACATATCTACCATACACATCAAATTTTATCGAGTTTGTCCAATAGACAGTATCGTCAACCATTAATTTAACCCAGTAGTCGTTCGTTTTTTCTAATAGGATGAAGCTTGTTCCTGTTGTGATTGCTTTTACTTTTGTTATATCCCCTTTATTGGCAAATAAGTTTAGACTACTATCTGCTACTGCTTGTATACCGACTGGGAATACATCACTGCCCTCAGGTTTTACTGGAGCTGTAGGAATCGTTGTGTTAATTTGAGCTGATTTATAGTAGTTCTTATCATAAGGAAGAATTTTCTCCATATGCTGTGAGATTGCTTTTCCCCAGTTTGAGTCACTAGCATAATAAAAATTCATACCTTCACTTTTAGCGTCAATTCTTTTCCCATTTGCATCTTTTGTCGTATATCCAAGATACGCACCATTATACTTCCAGTTATTTGGATTCAAATATGTCGTTTTCATTTCACGAGCAATATAGGCAATATTCTCTTTAACTGAACTAAATTTGTATGAAGCAATATACGCAGTGGCATCATAAGATCCAAATCCAAATAAATTTGATTTCCCTAAAGAGATCGCTGATGTTCCATATCCACTTTCATGGATTGCGTGAGCAGCTAAGTAAAGTGCATTTACACCGTATTGTTTACCAGCATCAATAAATAATTGCCCTTGTCCTGTTAACACACTTTTCTTACCTTTTAAGTTTACGTAAGCAGCAATATAATCATTAATCTGCTTTGCCGTTACAGATGATTGAGTTCGTAAATCAACAAACTGATAAGTATCTCGATTGATTCCTGGGTCAGTTGTTACTTCTTTTAAATACGCACCAGATACAAATCCAGTTTGACCATTATAAGTAACTTTGTACCAGTTATTTGAAGCCTTATGTGTCGCAACCACTGTCGCTGATTTTGGAATAACTGTAAGAATATCAGATGATGCATCATATGAAGCTCTTAAATTTAATTCAGCTGTTGTTGTAAAATTCTTATCTGGAATATCTGTTACTGTAACACCATCATTTTTAATAAAATCACTTATATTGATATAACCAGTTTGGCCATTGTAAGTAACGCTATACCAATTACCGATTTTTTTACTAGAAGCCACTACAGTATTTATAGGAACTGTAACTAGCTTTTTAAACTCGCTTCCGAACGATTCGTATACATATGTTTCTTTTGTAGCTTTATAATTTGTATTTGTAAAAGTTGAGAATGTATTTGCGGTTACATCTACACTATTAATATAGTAATCTTGTCCATTATAAAAAATGCGGTACCATACTTTCCCTAATTGATCAGTTGCTTTTTGTGTAGAAGCAAATCCGTTATTTCCTTCAATAGAGGCTACTTCCTGAGTGTCTCCAGGAGCTGTATAGTATTTTGTAAGGTTTTTTGTGAAGTAGTAAGTCGTAGGTGTCGTTTCATATTTCACTTCATTGATGTTGTTTGTAAAATCAGCAATATTGATATACCCTTTTTTGCCACCATAAGATACGTAATAAAAATGTCCGATTTTTTTACTTGTTGAGATAATTGTGTTTTTTGGTATACTTACAAGTTTCGAGAAAATTGTACCGTAATATTGATATACATATGTGTCTTTCGTTGCTTTATACTTTGTATTCGTAAATGTTGTAAACGTGTTATTAACAACATCAGTATTTCTTATGTACAAGTATTTCCCTTTATAATAAACACGGTACCAAGTTTGACCGCTACTATTTAGTACCACTTGTGTGCTACTAAATCCATTATTACTAGCGACCGAGTAAACTTCTTTTTTCTTTGTGTCGGGAGTCGAGTAAAGCTTGGCTGTTTTATTCGTAAAATAATACTTCGTAGGCTGAATTGTATACTTATTATATTCCTTTAAATATGTACCATCTACCCAACCAGTTTTAGTTATATTTTTCCCTTTATATTTGTACGTATAAGAAACTTTATACCATTTATCTTGTTTTAACGTAACTGTTAAAATTGCACCCTTTGGTATCGTAATAAGCTTTTTATAATTCGTACCTGGTTTTTCTCTTAATACTAGGTTGGAAGTATTTTGGAACTTTCCATTCATTTTTTCAATCGTACTACTTGCCTCTGTTGTTTCGATTCCCATTGTAGGAAAAGGAATGCTAGAAGTGCCCACTAGTATACCCGCTGACACCATTAGTGCTTTACTAATATTTTTCATGTAATCACTCTCCCTTTCTCCAACCGTCATTAAGAAATAAAAGCCTTTTACTTAAAAGAACTTTAAGTATAGTTGAGATTCATGTTAGTAGTTTCATAGAATAACAGTTAAATCTACAAAGTTGACTTTTACAAAAAAATTGGATAAATTATGTATATTTACCAATTATATCGGAAAAAATCGAAAAATGTTTTGGCTTATCACAAATTGTAATCAATTTGAAATACTGTTTACAAAATAAATAGCTCTAACAGTAAGATTCTAATCTCTTACCATTAGAGCTATGCTTCTCTATGCTTTAACGCTTCATATAATTCGAAGTACTTTGTTTTCTTCAGTACCTTATCACTGTAGGTAAAATCTCCATAACAATATGGATATCTAAAATTTTCTTTATCATTATTACATGTGTACAACTCTGGATTTGTGTCGACCATTGAAAGCGAGTACGACTTTGCAAGTGGTACCGAATGCTTTCCTCCGTGCTCTTTTACAAAATCAATATAAGCAATCCCCATATTATAGCTTTGTATAATAGTCTCTAAATCTACACCTTGCTTTTTCCCGTATTGATAAACGTCTGCAAAATGAATTACACCTTGCTGAATACTTTTTGAGGAGCTTTTTATACTGTCCTTTGCTAGCCCAAGTGATTCAGACGCTTGCATAGGATCAGTTCCTTTCCCTTTCGTTTCCTGCATCATAAGACCAAGTAATAAGGGCGTATATTCCTCCAAACCAACTGACTGTAACTCTGTATAGATTTGTGTTTCATATTTCAAAACATCATGGAAGTAATAACGATATATAGCAAACGATCCAACGACCGTAAATAGAAGTGTTAATAACAAAAGATTCTTAAGAAATTTCAACATTATAACTCTAATTCAATACCTCCTATTACTGTCTTTTTATTCATTATAACGTATATTTTCATATTAAAAAGCAATGTAAGAAAACTACATATAAATGAAATCGAATTGAGAAGAAAGATACATTGTATATTAGTAATATATCAGTAAAATGTACTATCTGTATATTGATATTTATTCATCATGTACACTATACAAAAAATAGCTTCCTTTTTCAAAGGAAATTCTTAGGGAACTCTTTTATTTCCACACCATGACACGTATTTTCCACGCTCACACCTTCCGCTCCAATCACTCTATTTTTACAAATATACATTAATTAAAATTGCATATTTATCCTTTTGGAATACAAAAACGATTCGTTAAGCTTACTGAATAAGTTGGATCAATAAAAAATGGCAACTAATTAACTATTAATTAGTTGCCTTTTCAAGTTTTCTCCAAGAGAATCAATTATTTCATTTTATGATTTAATTTCCTTCACTTCTTCAATACGATCCATTTTTAATTCATCATTCACTCTTGAAAAATGATACGTAATTTCAAATGACTTCGTTTTTGTTTTTCCTTTTTTATCAGTTATCTCATATGTTTCATTTGTCACGATGACCATACCTGAATCGTCTTGCTTTGAGTTTTTCATCGCAAAGCTTACAAGCTTTTGTGTAGTATTTTTCTTTTTAATTTTTTTCTGATATTCTTCTGATTCTAAAAAGGCCTGACCATTTTGGTTAAATAATCCGTCAATGAATTGTTTTTCTTCTAAATTATTGGTTGATGGTTTTGTTTCAGGCAAGTATCGATCAAAAAAGTCTTTAATACCTGCGAAAAATCCACCATCCTCTTCAGCCTTTTCTTCATCTTGTGTAGGTGTATTAAATATCAAGTCGATGTATTTACCATTAATCGGCACCTCATCTGTCTTGATTAATTCGCCATTTATTTCGATTTCTGCATGTACAATCGTTTGGCCATTTAATAAAAATGGACCGAACTTCTCAACTTCACTTATTTTTTTGCCGATATCTTTTCCGTTTACGAATAACTTTGCATCTGGTTCATTAGAATAAACTTGTACATAACTAACATTAAATGTTAATTCTTGCTCTAACTTATTTTTAGTAGCTTTAGAAAAATCTAAGTCTACTGTTTCTTCAACCTCACTATACTCACCTTGATAAATTGCAGATAATGTATATTTACCAGGTAAGATTTTCTGATATGATTTTTCATATTCATCTTTATTTAAACGAGTCGTTTCATTATTTAACTGAAGCTCTAACTCATCAATTGGAGACGTTACTGTTAACTCAAATGGTTCTGCCCTAATACCATATGTTTGATAGATTCCTAAAATTTTATTTCCTTTTAAAACTGTCAGCACATGGTTACCGTGCTTGTCGACTAACTGAGCGTTTTGAATCGTACCATCATTTATTAAATCATCTACTTGATGAATTAATTCTGAACTGTTCATATACTCCATAAATGCTTTTACTGAATCTTCATTAAGAGTGGCACGTGTACCACCCTCCTCTAAGATGTGTGAAACTTCTTTATAGTTATGTTCAGATACAGCTTTTTCAAATGATTTCACCATTCGTTCCGGTGTATACATTGCTTTTACAATCAAATGCCCACTAATGAAAATAAAAAAGAACGCCGCAATTGAAATCATCCATTTTTTCTTATTTTCAGGCACCCATTTTTTACTTTTATGATTCCGAATACTCGTTCGAGAAATCGAATTCTTTTCCTGCTCTCTTAGTTGATTATTCATTTATTATATTTTCCCCTTAATTCGCAAATTAAATTTCGTTTTACTAGAGTTATATTTTAAGAACCGTAGAAATAGTTCATATTTTTAAAAAGCTATTAACTATCATACTAGATTTTATTAGCATGGTAAAAAGAAATCTTTATCATTTTTATGTAATTTTATCCTTTGGTAGTAATTGGTCTAATCAAAATTTAATAATTCAATGACAGGTTTCATGTTGCTTGGTAAACTTAGAGAATGTGAACAAAGGAGGAAGTGGCTTGAAGTCATTAGTTAATCGTAAAGAAACCATCTATTTTATTTTATTATTACTAGCAAGTATACCAATGTATATAATGCTATTCGTGAGCATTGTAGGTATTTTTGTTTTAGCATTTTTAGTTCTGATCCCTATCATTGCACACTTAATTTACACGGCCCATATCCGAACAAATGGTGTAAGAATTACAGAAAAGCAGTTTCCTGAGATCTTTGAACGTACGAAGGAAATTGCAAAAGAAATGGGCTTCTATTTACTACCTGATATTTATGTAATGGAGTCTGGCGGGTTCCTAAATGCTTTTGCTACACGATTCTTCGGACGAAATATGATTGTATTATATGCAGACTTATTTGAAATGAAGGAAACAGATCCAAAAGTAGTTGATTTTGTTATCGCACACGAACTTGCGCATATTAAGCGAAATCACATTATTAAAAACACTTTCATTTTACCAGGGAATTGGATTCCATTTTTAGGCTCCGCTTATTCTCGTGCTTGTGAATATACATGTGACCGTATGGCAAATCATTACATAAATGATTTTGAAGCATCAACTCGTGCTCTATCAATGCTTGCAGTTGGTAGAAAGTATTACAATACAATTGATGTTCAAGAATATATGCACCAAAGCAGCAGAGAAAAAGGATTTATGATTTGGTTCAGCGAAAGGCTAATGTCACACCCGACATTACCGAAACGAATTTCAGCATTATACCGTTTTAATAATATAGAAAATAACGTCGTTTTTAAAACACCTAAACGAGTGATGGCAGTAGGCATTTTTATGATTGGATTTGGTATCGGTGTTGTTACTCTACTTTTATTTTCTACAGATAAGATTGTTAATTATGCAGTAAATGCATTTAATGATTTTCCTTATGAATTAGAAGAGATTGAGGGTACAGAAGAAACTGCTTTAACGGCTGCAGTTATGGAAAATGACTTAGAGCAAGTTAAACAAGTAATTGCAGATGGTGCCGATGTAAATGAGATGAATGACTTTGGTCAAACTGCACTATTTACAACAACGTATACCGAAGAAGATCTAAACTTAGAAATGATTGAATTACTACTTAAAAACGGTGCAGACCCTACAGTTAGTGATTCAGAAGGTTGGACGATATTGCACGATGCTGTGTACAGAGGGGATCAAGCTGCAATTGATTTATTATTAGAATACAAAGCAGAAATAAATCAAAAAGACATAAATGGAGAATCACCTATATTTAGTACCATCTATAATTATGATGATAATACATTCCAGTACTTAGTGGACAAAGGTGCCAACTTAATGATTGTAAACTCAGCAGGTGAATCACTAAAGGATGTTGCCAAAGATAATGATGCAACAGAAATATTGAAACTACTAAAAAAGTAAAAAGGATATGAGAAATTTCTCATATCCTTTCTTTCTATGAATCTAGTATATTATTGTTTACTAGTCCAACTAACCCAAACATTTGAACTAGTACCAGATATCTTTTCATAATCATTTGGGCTATTTAAATTTAATCTTCTTCCATTTTGTGAAAACGACACAATCGTTTTCTGGTTTCCTACACTTAAGCCTGCATAAATTCCTCTTGCAGCTAATGTTTCATCTGGATTTGCACTAGCTGTAATAATTGGAGCGACTGATTCAGTGACAATTTCTAAATCACCCTTATGATTTATGTATGCGTTAATGATGCCGACACTATGATGAGTTTCATTTGCGTGAAGATAGATCCCATCAGGATCAAAACGGATGACTCCGCCTCTTTGTTTGATTTGACTTTGAGGTACTTGCGAAGATAGAAAGCTGAAGCTACTAGAACCTGATACTTTTTCTGCTACGTAAAAAACAGATGTAAGTGCCATGCAACTAATACCAACTATTTTAATACCTTTAAACATTTTACGAAAGTCTAACATTCATATCAAAAACCTTTCCAAAATGAAGAAAATTTTACCATCTTCATTCTATCATGCATTAAATCTGCTATACAATCATTATTCATTATATTGGAATTTTTTAGGTAATTATTAAAGTTTAGAAAGATATGCAAGATGACAATACAATTTCGTTAATTTGAAAGAAGCTTTTGTAAAAATAGTTACTATTTAAAAAAGGTACTCTTTAGTTTCCGCTTCATCTTGGTGGATAGTACACCTTAACAATACATTTTTAAAACAATTGCACAGTCAATTAAAGCGTTTTTATTTGGTATAATAGGATTGTTAAGTATGTGTAAATTATATTAATAAATGAATGATTATGATTTCGATTGAATCGATGGGGGATTTAATGAATAGAACGAGAAAAAACTTTGCATTTAATAGTAAAATAATTCTAGCTATTTTAGTACCACTACTGACTCTAATATTTATTGAGAGTATATATAGAGAACAACTACTAAAAGTATGGATTTGGATAAACGAATTTCCACTAAACTTTACTTTTGAATATTTGATTTTATTTGTATGTATGAATAGCTTTTACTTTTTGAAAAAGAGAGCTTATCTCTTCATGCAATCTATATTGTTTTTGATATTTAGTTTTTTTGCGCTTGCTAGTTTAGTGAAAACACAAAAACGTGGAGAACCAATTGTTCCTAGCGATTTCTTATTACGTAATGAAGCTTTGAATATTTCGCAGTACATTTCTATTGAAGGGTTATACTTCACGATTGGAATACTTTTGATCGTCACTTTCATCGGATTCATTGTCAGTTTTTTACTAAAAAAGGATAAGGAAAGTAAGAAAGTAAATTTCATTACTTCTATTATATCTGTACTTTTGGCCTGCTTTTTAGTTGGTGGTATTCCGTTCAATCTGTACTCTCATTTAAAAATCGAGTCGATTGGCTGGAGTCAAAAAGTAAATTCACTGACAAACGGTAGTGTGCTTGGTTTTGTTTTAAATAGTGTCAATTCAACGATTAAGGAACCATCAAGTTATACAAAGAAGACGATTGATTCGATTTTAGAATCTACTACAAGCACAAAAACTAGTGATAATAACACACAAAAACCAAATATTTTATTTATCCAAAGTGAAGCATTTTTTGACCCAACTGTTTTAGGTAAAGATGTGTTTCAGAATGATCCTCTAGCCTATTTTCATTCTCTACAAAAGGAACACACAACTGGACAGATGATAACACCAGTATATGGTGGGGGGACAATTAATACCGAATTAGAAATTTTAACAGGACTTTCAACAAACTTTATTCCTTCAGTCTCATTAGGATTTCAAAATTATATTGATAAACCGGTAAACTCTGCCGCAAGAATAGTACGTGATCAAGGTTATACAGCAACGAGTATTCACACTTATCATTCATGGTTTTATCATCGTGATGAACTTTATCAAAAGCTAGGCTTCAATTCGTTTCAGACAAGAGAAACATTTACTAAAGCTCAGCTTTCGGATACAACAAAATTCATATCTGACGCTGAAATTAGTAAACGCATCGTTCAAACAATAAAAGACACACCAACACCAGACTATATTTACTCAGTTACAATGGAAAACCATGGCCCTTATGATCAACCGAAAAAGCAGTTTAATGATTACGCTACGAATTTACCATTAAAAGAAGGAAATAAGAAGATTTTAAATACGTATGCCCATAATTTAGTTAACATCGATCATGCACTGAAGTTATTAATTGAATCTCTTGAACAAATAGATGAACCAACCATTGTAGTGTTTTATGGAGATCATCTACCAATGCTTGGTGATGAGATGAGTGTGTATTTGGATGCTAATTATATTAAAAATGCAGAAACAAAAGCTGATTATATCAAAATGCATACAGTTCCATTACTTATATGGAGTAATACGATACCAAAACAGTCATCTATTGAGATTAGTAGTAATTTCTTAACACCATACGTTTTTGACTTAGCAAATATCAAAATGGATACGAATTTCTCTTATTTAGCTGATTCTATTCATCATGGACAAACAATGATTCTCCCTTCAAAGTTCCAAAAGAAATCGAAGGAATCAAAGAAGTTTTTAACAAATTATGAGATTTTACAATACGACATTCTAAAGGGTAAGCAGTACATGTACCAAAATGAAAACAAGTTAAAGAGTCTATCCTATTTTTTAGGAAACCCGAATTTTACGGTAAAAGATGTATCACCTAACATACTGAAAGCTAAAGACAATAAGCAATTAGTTACTATCACAGGGACGGGCTTTTCAAACTTAACGAAAGTAAAAGTCAATGGCCAAACAATCGGTTTGTCTTCACGTACACCAACAAAAATTCAATTCTTTATAACAAAGAACTATTTTGAGCAAGCTGGTGATGTTTCAATCAAGGTTTACATGAGTGATTCATTGAAGAATGTGATAGATGGACCGGAATTAAAACTTAGTGTTGAATGATGTAACATGATAAAAAAGTAGAGTCATTTTGACTCTACTTTTTCCTTTTTATTTTGGATCTATAAAAAAAAGAATGATAATTTCCATTTCAGGTACTTCGCTTTCCATGGGGCGTCACTTGAGCCTCCTCGGCAAGCCTCCGGGGTCTCAAGCTTTACGCATCTCCCATAGGAGTCTTCGCACCTTCCATTCCAATTACTCTCGAACCAACTATTCTCTTTTCATACTCTAACATTTACAAGTCTTTAATTTAAATATACGCTCGATGGAATAACCACTTCCGGCATCCCCGCTGCATAAGGTAAAACTTCATATTGACTAAAAATAAGTTTGATTCCTTTTTTATCAAAAGCCCATAGTGTGCTACGATCATTTAGTACAATCTCACTTGGTTTTGAAATAAATAAACCATCTCCGTATTGTTCAGATAAAGTATTAAAAGCAGCATCTTTTACTGAAGCCATCTTACCATTGATAGTTGATGATAATTTATATAATTTCCCTGTCTTTACATCAAAATTATACGCTTGAGCTGTTGTCATTCCGTGCGCTCCACCTAAGTAAGTGTAAGTATAAAAAATAATACTTAATTGATTTTTCTCGTTGTATTTAACTTTATATGAATAATCGTATTCATAACCCCACCACTCACCAAGGCTCTCATCCCACTCAGCTTTATCTTTTGCTTCTTTCGCCTTAAATTTAGTATAAGCTTTCCCTGCATTTTCACCTTTTGTTTTTAAAAACTCATTGATTTTCTTACGAGCATTTTGATCTTTCACATGACTAATTTGTGGATATGTAACTGGTTTGTTTTTAATTTTTACTTTCGTTACCGTTACAGGTTTTACCACTGCTTGTGTATTGCTACTCATTTTCTCTTTTGCACTCATCGGTAATGGCTTAACTAAGGCAAAAGTCAGGGCTGTTGCTAAAAAAGCAAATAAGATTTTCTTCATTTTATATTGGTCTCCTTTATTTTGAAGTAATTTTTTTGTGGAAAAGTACAAGAACATTTAGTAGTTATATATATTTGTATTATTAAAGTATTTTAAAGTAAGGGTTTCATAAAACCTGGGTACATTTGAAAATAAGTCGCATTAATAAACTCGGAAAT
This sequence comes from Gottfriedia sp. ABJ_BB2_2, assembly GCF_055484705.1. Lineage (NCBI taxonomy): Bacteria > Bacillati > Bacillota > Bacilli > Caryophanales > Bacillaceae > Gottfriedia > Gottfriedia sp. ABJ_BB2_2. The sequence goes on along the minus strand of NZ_JBVFKR010000005.1, from coordinate 293,187 downwards.
AGATACATTGTAAAAGAACCTTTGATTTATTCTTCTGACCATCCCCCTCTTTCAACAAATTGAATTTCTTCTAAAATATTCCAAATAAACCACAATATGAATTATATTACATAATTGTTACAAAATAAATACAAATATTACAATTTGTAATATTTATTTTTTCTCTACTTTTAGATTGTGAATCAAGTTTAATAATGAAATGTTTTCCGTGGTGGATTGTAAGCGCATACGTAAGGTTGTATACTATACTTATCTAGTAATCTATACAAGTATACGGAGGAGAACATATGTTAAAACAAATTCAGTTTTTCTTAGCTTCATCCAAGCTAGCAACTCAAATGCCTGGATTTCGAACTAGAACACCTTGGAAACAACTTGCCGCTTTAATTGGATACCCAATTCTTTTCGTACTGACTTACGTTTACATGAGTTACCAAATGAATCATGTAGCATCCACTCGCGATGGCATTCTTTTAGGCATTAACAATTTCGTTGTCGTTTTATGTATGATTATCACTCCGTTTATTCTAATTACAAACATTAAAGACATCCGAAATAAATTACCACTATTTAAAGAAAAGAATATCGGCAGAAAAGTTGCTGGAACTGCACTTACTGTGTTTCTTTTGTTTGCGGCTATGGGTGTTTTAACTACTTCGATTAGTAAGTTTTATTCTGAGGAATTTGTTGAGAAGATTAGTGATATGAGATAAAAGTGTAAAGTTTGATCTTGTTTTTATGGGATCAAACTTTTTTATATATTCAAAAACAATTCACATTTATGAACTATGTATTTATATTACTCTGTTAAAGTTTTATATAAATACAAAATCTAAAAGGGTGAAAGACATGAACAAAAACATTAGAAGGTCTCGGATTATCTCAATTATCATTTGTTATATAGGCTTTTTCATTCAATCTTTTATGCTCTATAGATATCATGAAGTTTTACTATCCTATAATCCCACTACTTTTAATACATTAGTTATTTTTGCTATTCTTTGGCTATTAATATCGATTATTGGAACTGTCTGGATTAGATATAAGCATAAGAAACCAAAGTAAATAATGCAAAATAAAAAGCAAAACTCATTTCTAGAGTTTTGCTTTTCATTTTACTTATTAATTAACACCAGTAAGATTACCATTTACAACAGTATAAACATGATAATCTTTATCAAGAATTTGAATGACTGCTTTTTTCGGAGTTGCAAAATTATATGCTGTGCTTGTCCACCATTCATTTGTTGCTGCATTATCTCTTTGAATAAATGCAACACTTAGTTGACCGTCTTCTCCACCATAATCAACATCATCTAATTGTAGTTTTGTGATCTGTGCTCCTGTTGCTGTTCGTGACGCAATCGTGTTGTCATTTTCATCTAAAAGTGAGATTTTTATTTCTTTTAGCTTGTTATAAGGTAGTTTTGTTATGTCTAATTTAAATCCTACATTATATGCTGGGCTTCCTGCGCCAGCATCTGCCCAATATCCAAAGTCCTGTGTTTGTACAAAATTCTCAGGATCTGCAACGGGAACTACTGGAATACCAGTTGGTTGGTTATTCTCAACCTTGTATACTTTATTATCTTTATCCGTTATCTCTATTACAGTAGCTGTCGGAATTGAAAAATCATATACTGTACTCGTCCACCACTCATTAGTCGCTTCAACGTCACGCTTAATAAATGCCGCACTCAATTGACCGTCTTCTCCGCCATATACTAGATCATCTGATTGTAATTTTGTAATTTGTGCACCTGTTGCTGTGCGCGACGCAATCTTATTTCCATTTTCATCTACAAGTGACACCTTTATTTCTTTTAACATGTCATATGGTAATTTTGCTAAATCTAACTTAAATCCTACATTATATGCTGGGCTTCCTGCGCCAGCATCTGCCCAATATCCAAAGTCCTGTGTTTGTACAAAACTCTCAGGATTTGCTACTAAATTTGGACTGACAGGGATACCTGTTGGGTTATTATTTTCTACTTTATATACTTTATTATCTTTATCTGTTATTTCAATTACGACATTTGCTGGATTTGAAAAATCATATGCCGTACTTGTCCACCACTCATTAGACCCTTCATGATCACGTTGAACAAACGCTGCACTTAATTGTCCATCTTGTCCACCATATGCTAAATCATCTTCCTTTAGTTTTGTAATTTGTGGACCTGTTGCTGTGCGCGACGCAATTGTTTGTCCATTTACATCTTGAAGTGATACTTTAATTTCTTTTAACAAGTCATATGGTAATTTTGCTAAATCTAACTTAAATCCTACATTATACGCTGGTCTTCCTGCACCAGCATCTGCCCAATATCCAAAGTCTTGTGTTTGTACAAATCCTTCAGGGTTTGCAACAAAATTTGGTGTTGCTGGAATGCCCGTTGGATTGCCATTTTCAACTTTATATACTTTATTATCCTTATCTGTAATTTCTAAAACCGCACTTGCTGGATTTTTAAAATCATACGCTGTACTTGTCCACCACTCGTTAGTTGCTCCACTATCACGTTGAATAAATGCTACACTTAATTGACCGTCTTCTCCGCCATACACTAAATCATCTTCCTGTAGTTTTGTGATTTGTGGGCCTGTTGCTGTGCGTGTCGCAATTGTCTGTCCGTTCTTATCTTTAAGTGATACTTTTATTTCTTTTAACTTGTCATATGGTAGTTTTGTTAAATCCAGTTTAAATCCAACATTATAAGCTGGTCTTCCTTCACCTGCATCTGCCCAATATCCAAAGTCCTGTGTTTGCACAAAACTTTCAGGATTCGCAACTAAATTTGGATTTGCTGGAACATCTGTTGGATTACTTTTTTCAACTTTATAAACTTTATTATCTTTATCAATTATTTGAATAACAGCCTTTTTTGGTGTTGCAAAATTATACGATGTGCTTGTCCACCACTCGTTAGTTGCTCCACTATCACGTTGAACAAATGCAGCACTTAATTGACCGTCTTCTCCGCCATATGTTACATCATCGGCTTGTAGTTTTGTAATTTGTGCACCTGTCGCTGTGCGTGTCGCAATCGTATTTCCATTTTCGTCTTGAAGTGATATCTTTATTTCTTTTAAGTTAGCATATGTTAGCTTTGCTAAATCTAACTTAAATCCTACATTATAGGCAGCTCTTCCTGCACCTGTATCTGCCCAATAACCAAAATCCTCTGTTTGAACAAAGCTTTCAGGGTTAGGTACAATTACTGTGCCACCGCCTGAGCTTGTTGGAGGAGATGAAGGACCTGGAGATGGAGTTTGTATTAATACGCCATTTTCCTTCTTTACTTGATCTAATTGCTCTTTATCTTTTAATAAATCCTTGTTCTGAATATTATCAACTGAAGTATTATTTCCAAGAACAATTATTCCGTTATTATTGTTTGAAGCTGTAATATCTACTATGTTTGGTATGTTTAAGAAAATATTCGTATTTGAATTAGAATTCAAGAAAATAGATAAAATAGTAGACGTACCTGACACTTGAAGGTTTGAATTCGTTGTATTGATATTAAACAGTCCAGTTGGAACATTTATTTGTACATTTGATACATCTCCATTCATATTCAATACGCCAACATTTGAATCACTATCACCGTTTAATAATAGAGTACTAGACGTTGTTAATGTATCAATTTGGGCTTCATTACCTAATGTTACTGTCGCGTTACTATTTAATACTAGCTGCCCAACATGTGCGTTAACAGAAATTGAATTCACACTACCATTAACAGATACTTGATTTATTCCTATTTGTATAAATAAACCTGAAATTGTAGACCCAGGAGCGTTTTGAATGTTTGCATTTGCCCCTAGTGTTATTTGTCCTATTGTAGATTGACCTGTTGTTTGTACAGTAGAGCTAGTTTTAATTTCTAATTTACTTAGCTTTGAATTTTCAAAAACAAGAATCAATTGTACTGAAGGAGCAGATACTTGAGTTTGTGTTACATTAGCTGCACTAGGTAAAGCATATGAAAGTGATTTATAGAATGATTGTCCCAAAGATTTCTTTCCTGTTTGAGAACTACTTGATGATGCAGCCGGTTTTACAGTACTAGAATTTGTAGTAATTGTTTTACCTTTAACCGTAACCTTACTTGTGTAGAAAACATGCTTCACTTTATTTGTTAGCTCTAAATCTTTAGAAGCAGTAATATTTTTTAGTGTTATGTAATCTGCATTTATTCTAATCTTTCCATTAATAACAATACCTTTAGCATCTAATAGATTATTATTTTTATATGTTTTATCTCCACTCTTTGAAGCTTTACCCGAATTGTTTATTTCTAAAAATAATAACTGTTTGATTACTCTATTTTGATCATACTTAAACTGAATTTTCGCACTTTTTAATGCAGTCGTATTCGAGAAAAAGCCTTTTAATGATGGATCAAATTTATAGGATCTATTACCTATAATTACAGTTCCCTTTGATATTTTTCCAACTGTTTCGACTTTAGACGTATAAACCTTAACTTTTGAAGAACTTTGAGCCACTAATTGCTCGCTGTTTCCAGAAACATGTATTAAATTACTAGCTGCCTTTGCACTTAGCGTATTTAACGGCAAACTAGTCGCAATTGAAGAAGCTATTAATACTGAACTAATTGTTGTTTTTAGGTACTTTTTACTTACTTTACTATTCATTCCCACGATTCCCCTTTGGTCTTTTGGATTAATGATATATCATTAACGTGACTTTTTAATTATATAGGATAGATCGGTGAATAGGTATTCAAATTTTCAGATTTAACAGATAAGTTTCGACAATTCAAACAATTCATTGTCGAAAAAGCATAAAAAAAGACGAAACCTCTTTTTAAGGTTTCGTCTTTCTCTTATTTATTTACCAATGTGTAACTAGTTTTAATTGAAGAAGGTACTGTATAGTATTTAACAGTAGTACTTTTCTTGATATACAAACTATTACCTAATCTGTAACCATATTTGTCAGTACCGTAAACACCATTTTCTGCACCTTTATAAATTGTTTTATAGTAAACTAATTTACCAGATTTTAATTTATAGATTTTCGTTGTTGCCACCGCAACAGTTTTACCTGTCATACCTGTTTTGTATTCAATTTTACCCCACATTACTTTTGGTTGAAGATTTAATTTATATGGTACTTGTACATAATCACCTTTGTAGTGTGAAACTTTTAAGAAGTAAGTTCCTTTTGGTAAATTGATATTTCCAAGTGAAACATTATTAGACTTACCTGTTTTTGTATAGAATGTTTTTACCACTTGGTTTTTACTATTTACTAAAACTGCTTTAAATGCTGTATATGGAGCTTGCGACATGTTTAATGTTACATTTGCTGTAGCAGGCATATTTAACTTGTACGTATCAATATCAGATTTCCAAGATAAAATACCATTATAAGCACGCTTTAATGCGACTGGTGTTGCAGTAGTTGTTGTTTCATTCTTCTCTTTTTCAGTATAGTTATCAGCAACGAATTTTACTTGTGTCATGTAATATTCGTTTGCATATTCATCTTCTTCATAGTTATGCGTAACTAGTACATAGTACGTACCGGCAGCTACACCAACTGTAAAAATATCATCAACATCTTCAGATTCGTCTGGATCAACTTCCCAATCTTCTATCACTTCATGTTTTGAATTAAGTAAGAAATAACTTAAAGCAACATTTGGAGAATAGCTTCCGCGAATTGTTAACTTACCTGTAGATGGAGTTGTAATTTTGTAATAATCATCTGAGTAAATATCAGTGAAACCAGTATAATATTTATTAAGAGTCATTGGTGTTGCTGTTTCTGGAGAATTATTTGTTTCTTTCTCTAAATAATCTTCGTTCGAGTATAAAACTCTCATACTATACATATTTGAATTATTATCAACCGTTCCACTTTCAACTTTCAATTTAATATAGTATTTTCCCGCAGGTAAACCTTCATAAAATGCATCAATTGATTCTTCGCCTTCAGGTAAAGACCAACTTTGTAATGGATCTTCTTCTTTCTCGTTATAAAGTTCTATTGAAGTAACTGCAGTTCTTAGTAGAGATGTTTGAACTTTAATTCCGCCATCTTTACTTAATGTAAACATGTAAAAATCAACATCTTCAGCTGTTTCAAATGTTCCATTACCATAAGCTTCGTACGGCAATTCAACATCTCCAGTTGGTGCAAAGCTCATATTTGTAGCAGTTTCCTTTGTACCATTTTGTTCTACTTCTGTTGTTTCAGCAGATCCGATTGTAGCAAACCCACCAAAAGTAGACAAAGCAAGTGCAAAAGCAGTTACATAAGATAAAATTTTCTTCACGTTGTATTCTCCTTTTGTTGTTATTCTGAAATTTTTCATACCGTTTTATTTTAAGTTAAATTAAGATATTTTAATAGATTAAATTATACCTAATATGTTCATTAACTTTTAATTGTATAGTACTCGTACATGAAAGCATTAATGGAAATTTTAAAAATGATTTCTAGATCCATATTCCTAAAAAAACTTAGCAAACAAATAAAATTTGATTATATTAAAACGAACGGCCAAAAATAAAAATAGCCTGTTCTAAGTTTTAAGAACAGGCTATTATATATATTAAATTATATTTATTGAGTGATTACTTCAACAGTTGTATGATAGGCTGAATTTGCGAATACTTGTGTAGTATCTAAATAGGTTGCAAATTCTATGATATAAATTCCAGGAGGCAATTTAGTCACAGATTTTGAAACGATTTTCCCCGATGCGTCTCTATCTTCTAATCCCCAATCAACTATTTCACCATTTATATCATATATTTCAAAAGAATATTCTCCCTGTAAATTAGCGTCTAATGCATATGATTCTATTTTTACTGTAGATTCTTCATTTAACAAGAACGCGTAAAAATCTAAATCATCATTATTACTAATCGTAGCATTAATATGATTTTTCTTATACTCTAGGATATCAGAATCCTTCGGTAAATCATTTGGTTCTTCCTCTTCTATAGTCCCTTCACCGCTTAATGGCACATAATATAAACGATTTACATTTAACAAAGTATTCGGAGTTGTTAATTTGATCTTTTTATAGTAATTGATCGGTATCGCAAGGTTCATATTTTGACCCTCAACTAAAGTAGCTACATTAATACCAATGACCTCACCAAACTTATTCACAAGCGCACCACCGCTATTTCCACTACTAATTGGTGCAGTACTTTGAATATATGGTGTTGAATCACCATCTAATTTCACTGATTTATTACTAATGATTCCTTCAGTAATTGTATTACTAATTCCTAAAGGACTACCTAAAGCAAAACTCTTTTCACCAGTCTTTAGTGTACTTGAATCACCTAATGTAACTGCTTTTAGATTAGAAACACCATTAATCTTTAATACAGCTAAATCTCGATCAACATCAAATCCAATTACTTGATTCGTTTTAAATTTTCTTCCATCACTTAAAACAATTACAACGTAACTTGGCTCAACAATATTAGTAATAACATGGTGATTGGTTACAACAACACCATCAGATTTTGTAATGACTCCACTACCGGTTTTTAATAGCTTATCCTTCGCATCGTATAACTCAATATACACAATAGAAGGATTTACCTTTTGAAACACCTCTTGCGTAGTTAAAGCTTTCTTAGAAACAGTAACAGTAGTCACTGCACTATATTTTGTATTAGGAAGATATGCAGTAACCTTTGCCGATCCTTCTTTAATCCCCTTAACAGTCCCAGATTGATTTACCGTAACAATTGCACTCGAACTAGACTTCCACTTTACTTTAGAAAACTTTGTCCCCGAAACAGAAAGACCAACCTTAACGCTCTTACCAACTTCCAAACTATACTTCGTTTGTTTCATCGCTAATTTAATACCAGCTGCAGAAGCCTGTGGTGAAAAAACAGAAAAACCAAACAATAATGCACAAACACAAATCATTAACAGTTTTTTCATTTCTTTCCTCCTATGTAAGAGTGCAGTAACCTTGTGATATAAACAGAGATTCTTAGGATAAAAGAATTTGGTTATATAAGTTAAGGTTGAATTAACTCAGTGTAGGAAGATTTTACCATAAAAGTGCGAGGTAAATATTAACAACTTACTAACAAAATTAATCATTCTTCTATAATTGTATGAAATTATCATATAAAAAAGCTCTGAGGAGAATATTCTCCTCAGAGCTTTAAAGTTTAATAATTATTTTGTAACAGCTGCAGTTGTGAAAACAAGAGCGTTAGCATTTTCATCAGTTACACTTAAAGCAGAGCCTGCTTTTAAAGTAATTGTTTTTGCATATTCAGTTGCAGTAATATCATCTGCAAGAGTAATGATAAACGTTTTACCAGATGTATCTGTTGCATCTTCAGCAATTACAGCACCAGTTTCAGCTACGTCACCGATTAATACATCAAAATCAGTATTTCCAACAGTTGTAGCATCAATGTTTTCGCTGAATACTACTTTAATTTTATTTAGACCAACTAATTGAGTTGAAGCAACTAGTGGATTTACGTTTTCAGTTAAGAATTCTGTAGTTACTTTAGTATCCATTGCTACTCCAGCAGCACTCTTAACATTTTGAATAGTAACTGTTCTTTCACCATTTAATGTTACAGAGTTTTCATTAAGAGTAATTCTTACAACAGCACCTGTAGAATCATTTTGAGTGAAAATTGCACTCTTAACAGTTGCACCTTCAATTGAATAGTTAGCAAGAGTAAGTGCTGATGCTGGATCTAATTGACGATCGAACGATACTGTATAAGTATTGTTGTTAACTTTTGTAATACCGTTAACGCCAGCAGTTGTTAAAGCTGGTTTACCAGTATCAACATTAGTGTTACGGTTAAATGTTACAGTAGTTGCAGCACTGTCAACAGATGACTCATCTGCCACTAAACCAACTGGTAAGTTTAACGTGTAAGCACCAGATGATAATGTTGCTAAATCAAGACGTACTGATTTAGATTTACCATTAACCGCATTGTGTAACTCAAAGTTTACAGCAGCTGTTGCAACTGTTTCAGAATCAGTAGTGATTGTAGTAGCAGCAGATTCAACAAAATCTTTAACTACTTTACCAGTAACTGACTTCCCGTTAGTAGCAGTAACATTTTCATCGTAGTTTAACACTAAATACTCTTTACCGTTGATTTTTTCAACTGAAGAGCTAAGTAATGCAGGTGCAGTTGTATCCTTTTTAAACTCAACAATTCTGCTGAATGCATCTGCAACATTACCACTTAAATCTGAGAAAGAAGCTTCAATTGTTGCAAGAGCAGATGTAGCAGGTGCTACAACAAGAGAATTAGTTAAAGTTACATTATATACTAATCCAGTAGAATCTTTAGTAATTGTTCCTTGAACTTGACCAGCTGCAGGAACACCAGTTACTACTGTGTTTCCATTTACCTTAATAGTTGGGTTACCAATAAGTTTTTCGCTGAAAGTTACGTTAAATGATTTATCATTTACAACTGATAAAGTTGATACTGTTGGTTTTACAGTGTCAGAAGTTGATTTTTTAACAGTCACTTCAACTGGGTTTGGAGTAATTAAGTTTTGGTTAAAATCTTTTGCTCCAATAATAGTTACTTTATAATCTGTATCAGCTTTAACGTTAACAGAAGCTAAGTTAACAGTTACACTCTTACCATCAGCTGAAAGTGCACCGAATGTGATATCAGCATTGTTAGCAGCAATTGTACCTAAGCTAGATAATGGCTCAGAGAAAGTAATTACAGCTGTTTGATAATCAGAGTAAGTTACACCTGCTACTGTTGGACGTGCAGTATCAGAAGCTTTTACAATTCCAGAGTAAGCTGTAAGTGCTACATCTGTAGTAGTTTTAACTGCAGTAGATACAGTCACCGCATACTCACCATTGAAGTTTGTAGTAGCTGTTACAACTAAAGTTTTTCCATCTTCACTTAATGAAGCTTTTGGTGCTGTTACAACTGAAGCTGAACCGATAGCAGTAACAGAAGCATTAATTAAGTTTCCTGAAGCATCAACAACAGTGTCTTTCTTAACTGCTTTGTTGAATTTGATTTCAAGCTCTTTACCGTTTACTGCAGTAACAGAAGCAACTTTAGGAGCTGCTAATTCGTCAATTTTAGCTAAAACAACTGTTTTAAGATCATTAGCTTGTTTAGTTAAGTCAGCTTTAACTGAAGCAGTTTTAATTTTGTTAATTAAAGCGATACCTTCAGCAAACATTTTTTCTACGTCTTCAACTTTAGTATCAGCTGTAACAACATATGCTTTTGCAGCTTCTAATGCAGCTTTTGCAGTAGCAATGTTTTTAGCTTCAACTTCAGCAGGAACGATAACTGTGTTGTAGTATTTGTTAATAGCAGCTGATTTCTTAGCTACTTTAGCAGTTAAAGAAGCTTTTAATTTAGCATCTTTTTTGCTTGTTAATTTAGCAACTTTAGCTAAAGCTGCTTTTTTAACTTTAGCAGAGTTAGAAACGTCCGCTCTTGTTTTTACTGATAATTTGTAGTATCCGTCTACCGCTTTAGTCGCGTCTTGAGCCGGAGTTAATTTTGCAGCAGCTACAGGAGCTACAGCAGATGCTACCATTGCAGCTGTTAAAGCTGTAGTAACGATTTTTTTGTTTTTGTTAAATGCCATTCTAGTGTTCCTCCCTGTGATCTTATGTAGTATTTTACTAGAATAAAAGATGCATTCTCCTACTCTAGGTATTAACTCAATTGTAGGTAAATATCTCTATCCCCTACTGCCAATTTTACAAATTTTGTAAGAATTTGACATAATTTACTAAATGGTTAACAACGCTAGTATACAACAATTAAATCGAAATTTGTACAAAAAATTTTAAATATTAGTAATAATTTTATATTACAAACTTTTCAGTTTTGTTACAAACGTCTTGCTGTACACTTAATACATCGTCATTAATAGTCATATTTGTAGTCTTTTTTTAAACTTTTTTATTAAATTCTAAAAGATAAGACAATTCTCCTACTTTTGTCGAAAAATTTTTGTGAAATCAGTTCCCTTTTTCACTATTTTCACCGAATTCAAATTTTTTCTAGTTCGAGAAGAGCAGAACTTATGATACATTAATAGAATAGAAACGATAGATTACCATCTTAGGAGGGAACATCCTTGATCCAATCATTGCAAAAAATAATTGGCAATCGAAAATTAAAAGAATATGAAAAACTAGTTTCTGATATAAATGCACTTGAATCTTTCTTCGAAGATCAAACTGATGAAGCTTTACGTGAGTTTACTTATACATGGAAACAAAAAATTAATAATAATGAAGCAACGATTCATGATTTAAAAGTTGAAGCATTTGCTTTAGTACGTGAAGCTTCGAAACGAGTACTTGGCATGCGTCACTATGATGTGCAGTTAATAGGTGGTCTTTCATTATTAGATGGAAACATTTCTGAAATGCCGACTGGTGAAGGAAAAACATTAGTTTCTTCATTACCAGCGTATACTCGTGCACTTGAAGGAAAAGGCGTTCACATTATTACTGTAAATGAATATTTAGCACGTCGTGATTCTGAGCAAATTGGCCAAATTCATCAATTTTTAGGACTAACTGTTGGATTAAATATTCCTGACCTTTCTATAGAAGAAAAAAAATCTGCATATAACGCTGATATTACATATGGTATCGGTACCGAATTTGGATTTGACTATTTACGTGACAATATGGTGAGTTCTCCTGAGGAACAAGTTCAACGTCCGTTCAATTATGCAATCATTGATGAAATTGATTCTGTATTAATTGATGAAGCGAAAACACCATTAATCATTGCTGGTAAAAAATCAGCACAATCACATTTATATTTACTATGTGCAAGATTTATTCGTACTTTTAAAAGAGATACGGATTATTTATATGATGAAGAGTCAAAAGCGATTGCTTTAACAGAGGATGGCATTTCAAAAGTAGAAAGAGCTTTCTCAATTGATAACTTATATGACTTAGAACACATGACTCTCTTCCATTATGTTCATAACGCTTTACGCGCTGAAGTTTTGTTTGAACGTGATGTAGACTATATTGTTCGTGATGGAGAAATTCAATTAATCGATTTATTCACAGGTCGTATCATGGAAGGTCGTTCACTTAGCAATGGATTACATCAAGCGATTGAAGCAAAAGAAGGATTAGAATCAACAGAAGAAAACCATACAGTTGCTTCTGTTACAATTCAAAATTATTTCCGTATGTATCCTATCCTTTCTGGTATGACTGGAACTGGTAAAACAGAAGCGAAAGAATTTTTACAAGTTTATAATATGGAAGTTATTCAAATTCCTACAAACCGTCCTGTTATTCGTATTGACCATGAAGATGCGATTTTCGCTAAGACTGAGCAAAAGTTGAAAGCTGTTATTACAGATGTGAAAACGCGTCATGCAAAAGGACAACCAATATTAATTGGGACAACATCAATTCGCCAATCTGAAATTGTTGCTGAGTTATTAGAAAAGGAAAACATCTCTTTCCAATTACTAAATGCTAAGCATGTTGAAAAAGAAGCAGAGATGATCGCACTTGCTGGCCAAAAAGGAATGATTACCATTTCTACAAATATGGCGGGTCGCGGTACAGATATTTCACTTGGTGCAGGTGTACCAGAGCTAGGCGGATTACATGTTATTGGTACAGAGCGTCATGAAAGTGAACGTATTGATCTTCAATTAAAAGGACGTGCTGGTCGTCAAGGCGATCCTGGTTCATCACAATTTTACTTATCATTAGAAGATGAATTATTTGTCCGTTACAATCATGAAAAACTAGAAAAATATGTGAAACAAGTAAAAGTAGATGAAAATGGAAAAGTACTAAATTCTACAATTCAAGAGTTTGTTTCTACAACACAACGTTTATGTGAAGGAAATCAATACTCAATTCGTGAATGGCAGCTTAAATTAGATGGCGTTGCAAATGAACATCGTCGTGTTATGTACGAGTTCCGTAACAATCTATTAATTAACGATATCGATTTAGACTGGTTAACAAAGCAGGTAGACCAAACAATTGAAAAATCACTGAAGATCTACTATCCAGAAAATAGTGTTGTGGAAGAATGGGACCAATTAGAAGGTAAAACTGCTCTTGAACAACTAATACCACCACTTCGTATAGATACGGAGCATTTAGAAGATGACCAAGATGCTTGGCAGGTTGTTAATGAGGCACTTTCTGTTTATAAAGATCTTTTAAATAATCTTGATGAAGAAGTAAAGGAATCTGTTGTGAGTTTAATGAAATACACTGCATTAGAGATTGTTGATCAATATTGGACTGAGCATTTAGATCACTTACAAAATCTAATAGAAGGAATTCATTTAAGACAATATCAACAAGAAGATCCAATTCGTCTATATGAGTTCGATGGCTTCAAGTTATTTGAAACAACTTTTTATCATATCCAACGAGAAATTTCTATAAATCTTGCTTCAACATTTCAAGATTTAAGTAACCCAGCACTTGAGGAGGAAGAAGAACATGTTTTCATCGATTAAGCGTTTATTACAAAAAGGTAAAGACTCAACTGTTTCTTCGAATGATTTATTACACGATTCTTCAAATGCTCTGCCTGAACAAACTGAACAAGAAGCAGTGGAAGAAATTTTTCCTAAAATCTCATTTCATCCATTAATGTATATCGAGGATGAAACTCGCTATGTTTATCAATTTTTAAATAATGAATTGCCACCATTACAACCAAACCAATTATCATTGTCAGCAATTGATATTGAAGTTGACGAAGAAGGTGCATTGGTAACGGCATTCGTTCGAAATAGCTTAGCAAAATCTCTTCTATTACAAGACGTTAACTTATTACTTTTAAGTGAAGAAAGAGAGCTATTAGCTAGAAAGGAATTTAGCTTAGAAGAGCTTGGAGAATTACCTGCTTCTAGTAGTCGACCTTGGCGTTTCTACTTTGAACGTGAAACACTATTAAAAGAAGAGCTTCCTAAATCTGGATTCCAATTAGCATTTGATTTAACAAAAAATGAGCATAAGTTAGACCTAGAACCAACTTGGGAAGCACAACTGTCAGATGTGCAAAAAGAAGAATTAGCTAAACTGGTTGCTTCATTACCTAAGCTTGGCGAAAACGAACTTAGCTTGCACTCAATTTCTGCTAGTTTAAAAGAGGATGGAAATTTAGCAGCTACGTTATTGATTCGAAATGGATCAAAACAAGCTGTTAATCTTGAAGTATTACCTTTAGAGTTATTTGATGAAAACTTTGAGATCATCGCTCGTGGTTCATTTACACTTGCACCATTAACTATTTTGCCGAATACAAGTAAGCCGTGGACGTTTATCTTCCCTGCTAGCTTAGTTGAAAAGCAAGAATTTACTAAATGGAGTGTAAGAATTCCAAACCAACAAATGATTTAAAGTGAAGCTAGAGAACAATTAATTTGTTCTCTAGCTTTTTTTCGTCTCATAATAATCCTCTACTAATTCTTTTATTAATAGTAATTTTTCTTTCTCTGACTTCAATTCGTAGTCCACTTTTTGATGAATATAAATCCCAATTAATTTTGCCGCTTTACTCATCTGCCGATCAAATGTGTAATAAGAAATTGGAAGAATAACATCCTCTCCATTTCGGAATCTTATTTTCGTGTGCTTTTTTGAAGGTCTGTATTGATCAATTTGAATAAAATTTAACCATTTACATAAGGACTGATTTGGTGATGTTGTAGGAATCATTAAAATAGATAATGTGGGATTAACCATTAGAGGAATTTTTTTCATTGTTGGATATTTGCTTTTCACTATCTCTAAATGACCTTTTATTGAGTAATGATACGTAAGTGCGGATTCCTTAATTAGCGATTTCGCCGTTCGTTTTGAGTAAATAATTCCTTTGTTTTTATCCGTAATTTTCGTTAAATATTCTGGGTGGTCTGCAGGTTCAAGTAACATCGTTTCATAAGATATAACGTAATCTAACTTCGACATTTTTACCTCCCTTTCAAATTGTTTCCATATCTAAAATTATATCAAAATCATTTCAATTAATTTATGACAGTTCTTTGACCAAAGAAAAGCCTACTTGGAAAAGAAACAATTCTTATATAAATTTCACTTCATTTATCAATTTTCAATGAAATATACCATTCAAACATTAAGTTTCATCCTCAAAACATAATCTTATATATTATTTCTTTTTTCATTTCTAATGTTTTCACAGATGAGGTATCCAATTTTATTTTATATAGTTACATCACCGCGGAATATCAATTGGCGCGCCTACAAAAGGGCGAAAAAATGAAAACTATGAATGTATCTCAAAAACAAATGAATTCAGGAAGAATCAAGCCTAAAACATTTGAAGACTGCTTGCTCCAATACTCACCTATGGTTAAATCACTCATCAAAACACTTAGGATTTATAAAAACTTCGAGGATTATTACCAAGTTGGCTTAGTTGCTTTGTGGCATGCTTATGAACATTTTAAGGAGGAAAAAGGCAGTTTTTCTAATCATGCTTATACAACTGTTCGTGGCCATTTATTAAACGAAATGACAAAAGAAAACAAGTATGAGCAACGTTTTGTTGTAGTTGATTCGCACAAAGAAGAAGTACATTATCATGACGAAGCATTTCTATTTGACCACTTTATAAGTCATCTAGATGGCGTTTCTTTATTACAAAAACAAATATTAGTAGAGCGTTTCTATTTGAATAAATCATTTAACGAAATTGCAATTAGATGCAATATGCCAGAAGCTAGCGTTCGATCAAGTTATCTTTATGCCTTAAAAAGATTAAGGAAACAAATAACACAAAATTGAGACAGCAAAAAAAGAGTAATCATATTGATTACTCTTTTCCTTATGCAACAGAAATGATTAAAGACATTTCTCCGGCACCTTCGAAATTCATCGTTAATTCGATTGGTGTTTTAATATTATGCAGTGTTGTATTTCCTTCCCAAACAGTTGGTGGCGTTATATCCATCTCAACCCCTTGCTCTGATGCAAACGTACTTAAATTACCAGCAATCATATTGCCTAATTCACCCGTAAACGAGATCAAAATTTCATTTTCGACTGGCATTCCGAACATTGCAAGTGCAAGCTGACTAAATGTATTCGATGGACCTTTTAAAATCGTTTGTCCCTTACAATCTCCAGTCATTCCAACAAGTACACCTAAGTGCGCTTCTACAACATTTCCATTAAGCCTTCTCGGTTCGCCTATTGTAAATGTTAATGGGATAACAGTTTTAATTGACTGAACTGCACTATTTAACAATTTAGTAATGATCATTGAATCGCTCATAATTGTCTCCTTTAATATAAAACTTTTATCCTATTTTTAACCCTATATATTTTCTATGTATTATATCGGCAGCTTTGTCGGGAATTTTAAAAATTTAAAAAATTAATATCATTCTTCATACCTAGTACCTAATACTATTAAATTCACTATATATTGATAGATTTCCTTTATTCGAGCATCTTTTTACTAGATGTCGAAAAGAATTTTAGTTCATATTAAACTTTATGATTTTCATCCAATATGTAAAACCTTTTAACAACAATGAAAAATTAGCTATTTTATTCAAAAACGTAAAAGAAAAAATTTTCATTTGCTGTTACAAATTCTTACAATTTATGAATCATATCCATTATATAATTTGAACTAGTTCTAATTGATTTTCATTTCTAAAGTACTAATTCGCATTTATTCTAAGTAAATTGTTAAGAAAATCCTCCAGAAAAGGGCAAACCAATTGAAAGATTGGGACGCAAAGCAACTGATCTTCCGTTCTAGAAAAATTTTACTTTCCTGCATGACTTGCAAGGTTAAACATATATATAAAATGTATGTTTAAATTTAGGTAAAATGATATCTACTAACAAAGATGGCAGTGCTACCTGGGTGTCATATACCTAATTTTTTGGGAGGGCTTTATTCATGCAAGCAAGTTTACAGGAATACCAGATTGAACCTAGCTGGACAGATTTACTTTTAGAATGTATTGACGAAGGTATATCACCAGAAGAAGTTCGTGCCTTTCTTTACAATTGCATTAAAGATTCAAGTCAGAGCTAGGAGAACCTTTATCTTTTATGATATACTTTTTGCAATAGTCAAAAAGATACGAGGTAGCAATGTATGATTGGAGAACGTATTAAAAAACTACGCTTACAACATGGAATGTCTTTAACAGAGCTCGCAGAACGCGCAGGCATCGCAAAATCTTACATAAGTTCAATTGAACGGGGTCTTCAAAGTAACCCGTCAATTCAAGTGCTAGAGAAAATAGCTAGTGTCTTTAACACGACAGCCGAAAACCTTTTAAAAGAAGATGATATTACGCTAACAAAAACGATTGATTCTGAATGGATGAACATCCTTCAAGAGGCAATTAATTCGGGTATTCCAAAAGAAGAATTAATGAAGTTTATTGAGTTTAATAAGTATAAGCAAGGTAAATAATCCTTTAGATTAAGTTGATCACTTGTTCTAAAGGATTTTTTATGTAAATGTAAGAAAGTAGTCTTCAGGAATTAACGAAGGTTCTTCAAAAATTAAAATGGAAATGACTAAAATGGTAAAGGCAGAAGATATTTAAATCCTCTGCCTTTACCGTTTTAATTATAGATTTGGTAAATCTAATAATTTTACTGAATAAGCATGCTTATAGTTGCCATTTTCATCTAAGTATTCAACAACTAATAGTCCACCTAAATCCACCCCAACAAATTTGCTTACGTCAAAAGTAAATTCTTTTACACCAGGAGTTGCAACACTTTGTGCGAAAGGTGTTTCAGAAACGCCACCAGTATTATGATTTGGAGTTTCAAAATGATATCTAAATACTACGTCGAATTCATTTGAATTTTTTACTTTAAATTTAATTTTGTTATCATTGTATCTACCAGCTTCCCATGATAACTTTTGTTCGTCTACTTTAATTGGAGTCTCTGTTTGAATTAGGTTAATCACTCGATCAAAGTTTGCAATTGCACTGTCTTCTACTGTTTGACCAGCTGTTTCAATTGCAGTTTTAGCGCTAGCTTCTAGACCAGCAATTAATGCATCCAACTGACCATTAATACGAGTTACTTCAGAAGTAAGATGCGCAAGTACCTCACTAGTAGCTGTATTTTTTTGACTTTCAACTTCAGCAGCTAAAGCACTCTTCACTCGATTGATTTCTTTAATTAAATCTGAAGTCGCTTGCCCTTTAACTAATAAAGATGAGTCTGTTACATCTTTTACATTTGCAGCTTTTGCGTTATTAAGTACAGAAGTAATATTTGTCTCTAATCCAGAATATTGAGCATTTAAAGTCGAGGTTGTTTTACCATTCTCTGCATTGACTAATGAATCAAAATCCCCACCAATACTAGACATGAAAGCAGCTAATGCATTTTGTAAAGAAGCAATGTGCAATGCTAACTTTGCCTCAATTTTAGATTTTGTATCTGATTTTTCAGCTGCTCCAGCAGCATCAATTCTACCTTTAGCAGCATCTCGATCTGCATTTGCTTTTGTATCAATACTAGCTTGAGCACTTGGAAGCTTACCTGCTAGCGCTGCTGTAACAGCATTTTTTGCTGCTAAGATTTGAGCATTACCCCAAGCTGTGAATTGTTCTCCAGCGTTTGTATTAGCGAATGCTACACCAGTTGATCCTAAAATAGTTGCTGCTGCAATCCCCGCTGCAATTTTACCTTTTAATGATAATACGTTTTTCATTTAAATCTCTCCCTTAATATGTAGTTTTATTTTTTATATAATACCTGTTCTTCATTGAGAACAAGACGTTATAACATAGTTATTTTTCTACCTTTTCAATCAGCATTTCTAAAAATATTATCTTTTCTAGAATATACTGTTTTACGAATGAATCTTTTTCATTTTGTGCCAATACTTTAAGTTTTGAAATTGTTTCTTTCGTTTTATTTATTTCGATTTCAACTTGTTCTTTGGCAGTTTCTAAGTTTATATTTGACCCACTTTCAGAATTGATGTTTGGTAGAATATTAGAATCTTCATAAAGTTCATCTAATATTGTAGTCGCCTTCCCTTTTACTTCATAATTGATCAAATCAAAATCCTGATCTAAATTACTTTGATTGCTTTGGAAAGCTGTATTCATATTTTTTTCATTCTTTTCTAATTCACTTAGGATCACATTTTCAACTTTATCTTGAATATTCTTAGCTGAATCTTCAATTTCTTTAGTTGTATTCCCTAATAATTTCTTTGTTTCTTCATCAATATTGTCTTCGTTAGATCTTAATGTGATGCTGAGCTTCTTACTTATTGTAGTTTTTGCTTGATCAGTCTTTGAAAAGGACCAAAGATCTAATTGTTTCTTTATATCTGTATTAGCATAAACACTTCCTACACTAATGACCAATAGCAAACCTATTATTACGATAGGCAAGATTCTTTTATAATTTTGTATACCCTTCATATCCCCACCTCAAATTTGTATTATTCTAATACCAATGGTTTTGGAATACTATGAAAAGGAGATAAAGAGTATAATACATATCCTTTTAAATTATTAATTGATATAGGTCCTACACTATTATCTCTACTATCTAAACTTTCCCCTGGTGTTCGATTATCCCCCATTACAAATAATGTTCCATCAGGTACTGTTACTTCCTCCATGTCCACTGATTTACCTAATGTAGCGACTTCGGGTATTGCTTCATTATTGACAAAAACAATGCCCTCTTGAATTTTTACTTTATCACCAGCTACACCAATTATCCTTTTTACTATATCAATACCCTCTGTTGGTTGAGTTAAAATAGCAACATCACCTAAATGAGGTTTTTTATAATATTTAGCAGCTTTATTTACTATTATTAACCCTCCATCTTCTAAAGAAGGGCTCATTGAAAGACCACTAACTTTCGATATACCAATTACATTATGAAAGATAAAAAATACAAACAGTAAGAAGACGATATATTTAATCCAACCTACTAAATTATTAGATGACTTTTCAATTCTCTCTTTTACATGAACACTACTCGTATTTACCTGGCTCATACAATTCTCCCGTTAATCTGATTTTTTATCATCTTTATCTTTTTTAGGTTCATTTTGACCCTCATCTTTTTTATCTTCATTTGATGAACTATTATTTGAATCATCTTTTTGTTGATTCTCATCTTTCTTCGGCTCATCTTTTGGATCCGAATCTTTATCTTTATCTTTATCTTTATCTATATCTTTATCTTTGTTAATGTCTGCAATCTGATCCTCTGTCGATTGATCAATTTGATCTTTTACTTTATCTTTATCCTCATCATTCTTCTTTTTCATTTCTTCCTCAACTTCTTTTCTTTTTTGCTCGATCGCAAGTTGTACTTCTGCACTTTTTTGTTCTGAATAGTGAACGATTTCAGACGTTGAGTTCTCAATATCGGTTCGAATCTGTTCAATTAATTTAGCTTTTTCAATTTCTGTTTTTGTTAATGCTGCTTGTGTAATTGAATCTTTTGCCTCAGTAATCTTTGATTGGTACCAGTTTGTTACTAAAGTTGATACATCAGCTTCACCAAAGGCATAACTTGTTGAAGTGATAACAATACCGCCGGCAGCAATAATACTGAATATGATTTTATTTTTCTCAGAATTTTTTTTATGCTTCTTCTTACGGGTAATCATTTCTTTACCCCTTTCATTTCTCATTTCGTTCTGTATAAAGAACAACCTTACAATGTTCATTATATAGAACGAATTTTCAAAAAACAATACTTTTTTCATATAAAAGATACATCAAATATCGACCTTTTTTCTCATAATTTGTAGAAAAGTGAAATACAAATAAAAAAACCAGCACCAGCTGGTCTTTTTTACAGTTCCTTACTATTTTTATCTGGTTTACGGATTAAATGGAATCCATATGATACTAGGACGATTCCTAAAAGCATCAGTAAAAGATATAGTATGATATTAGCTTGAATTTGTTCATAAAAGTAGCCCACCAATGGAATTGTTACACCACTATATATAGAAACAATACTTTTACTAGTAACGATCCAAGGATCTTGTATCGGGTTTGCATCTCCTTTTGTTCGGTAAAGTTCTTGTTCATGCCCTTGGACTATTTCTTTAATACGATGAGTTACAAGAATTTTTTCATTGTATGGCATTCTAAATGTGATAATATCTCCAGGTACTAGCTTCATATTGTTTGTCCACTTTTTGACAACAATAATTGAACCAGTTTTTAATGTTGGCTCCATTGATCCAGAAATTACGTAATATACTTGGTGTCCAAAAAATGTAGGTGGTTCACCTTTCATTTTCCCTTCAATTACTTTATATGACATTAATAGCAGAACAACTAACATGAAAATGTTCATAAACCTAGTAAATACTTTCATATCACTTCTACCTCTGATAGAGCAATTGACTCTATATAATAAATTCCTGTCCTAATAGCGTATGCAGGTAACTCTATCATGTTCATAAAATAAAAAAAATAGACATTTTTTCGTACAAAATGTCTATCTAGCATATGGTTTTTATTCCAAATGATACGAAATATCCATAATAATCCTAGTTTCTGGGTTATCACTATTAAATGGCGCTAATCCTTTTTCATACTTACCTTGCAGCGTAAATTCTCTTTCTCTATTTTTTACAAGACTTCCCAAAGGAAAATTACCTTTTGAAAATTCATCCAGTGAGATTTTTTGATCTTTGTTGAGATCGAATCCAAGATTAATAAGGAATGTAGGAGTGTAGATTTGTTCACCAAATTTTATCATTTGAATGTTAATATATTGAGCTTCATTATGGTTCTTTTTTTGCAATAAAAGCCCTTCCAAAGTAATTCTTGTGATATCTTTTTTGCCTGTATTTCTTAGTATGTGTTTGATTTCATACAGTGAACCATTTTTTTCTTTTTCTTTCACATAGATTAAATCTGTTGTTTTTGTCATTTCTTTATTTGATAGATCTAGCTGTACAGTTGTGTATGGGCTTGTACTTACAGTGGAAGAAAAGGTGTAGTAAGCAATTGTGCTAATCAGCATGATGAGTAGTCCTGAGGTCATTAATAAGAAGCCGAATTGTTTGTTGTTTTTCTTTTTCATCAATTCACACCCTACCACACATAATATATTTGTTTTCATTATTAAATGTATTAGGCAAACGTAAATATATGTCAGACGCAAACGCTATTTTTTAAATTGAAATGGAAAGAATATACTTTTTATATATGATGGCGAACGTGTTAGTATATCTTCACCTACAGCGATTTTTTTGCTGTTTTCTAATAAATAGGCATTCATTTTTGAGCCAAATCTTTTTTCTATTTCTTGGTGGGCTTCTTTTAAAAAGAAGACTCTATTTTTCGTATTATGTGCATCCGAGGCTATACAGTGCGTTAAATTATGTTTTAGTAGTTTATTAGTGTATTTTTGAATTTTGCTTCCAAATTTGCCGACTACACTATTTGCAGTAATTTGAGTTAGCGCACCTTTTTCTACTAGTTCATAGAGGAGATTGGAATTCCGATGAAAAACCGCATTTCTTTCAGGGTGTGCAATAATTGGTACAATCCCATCACAAACTAAATTATGAATTAGCTGACTAGCATTTGATGGAACGAAGCTTGAAGAAAATTCGATTAAAATGTATTTTTGCTTGTCATCTAAAAACAAGTATTTGCCTTGTATTAAGTCAGTTTCAAATTGACTTGTTACACGAATTTCATGGCCAGGAGTTACAACTAACGGTATTTGATGCTTTGCTAGTTCTTGATTAAACAAATCTACTGTTTCTTTTACATGCGCAACCGAAATAGAATACTCTCCATTTTGTGTATGTGGTGTTGCAATAATTTTTTTGATTCCTTGGTCTACTGCAATTGTTGCTAATTGAAGTGCATCATCCATAATTTGTGGCCCATCATCCAAGTAAGGCAAAATATGACAATGTATATCAATCATATTTGACATTCTCCTTTTACTTACTATGTAACGTTATAAACCTAAATGACTTCTCAATTCTTTAGAGATCGATAGACGATTCTTATCTGGAATATCATAATAGTAAACACCATTAATCATTGTTCCATTGCCCTCTACTTGCTTTTGATCAATGATCTCACTTGCTGAACGATAATCTTTTTGAATTTCATAAATATCGTCTACCTTAAAATTCGTTACTAAGTTTTTTCTTATAGATTTTAGAATGTCATGATAGCTTAGTAGATTATCAATTCTTGCACCCTCTTTTATGACACCTTCAATAATTTTCCTCTGTCTAGCTTGTCGACCAAAATCTCCATTAGGATCCTCGTATCTCATCCGTGAAAACTTCAATGCATCATCACCATCTAAAAATAGTGACCCAATACCAAAGTGAACATCTTCAAATGTAAAATCGAGTGTATTATTTACTCTCACACCACCTATTGCATCAACGATGTCTTTAAACCCTTCCATATTTACTTGTAAATAGTAGTCAATTGGAATATTTAAAAACTTTTCGACTGTATGAATGGTCATTTGTACACCACCATAAGCATATGCGTGGTTGATTTTATCCATCTTCTTTTTACCGACAATTTCAGTACGTGTATCCCGCGGAATACTAATTATTTTTGTTGAATGCTTTGTTGGGTTGACGGTTACCACCATTAATGAATCTGAACGCCCACGATCTCCTTCTCTTTTATCTACACCTAAGAGCAAAACAGAAAATGGATCCTTTTCAACAACTTGAACTGGTTCAATTCGTTTTTCAGTTTTCTTAACTGGTTGATAAATAACTGTTGTTGTTTTGACAACGTCACGATAAATATAAAAACCGCATGCGCTTACGATGATTAAGACAGCTAATAATACAATGCCAGTCCGAACCAAAATCTTTCTGAAATTCACACCAACCTGACCCCTTTGACCAAATGACTTGGCAATATTTTTTATCTCTTTTTACTATTTATATGAATTCATGCATTTTTTAAGAGCAATTAATTATTTGTTTTGTTAACATTTTTCTTTAAAAAGACTAATTAGAAATAATTGTTCAGATTTAACAAATTGTTTGTAGATACTCTTTAGAATGCTTGATTTCCGTGAGATTGTTGGTGAAGTTTTGCTAGAAAGTAAATATTTTTTGTTCTCATTTAATTTTTTCAAGATTTTAGTAAGTAAAATTAGTAAATGTATTAGAACACCAATAGTAAATCCCACTAAAATAGCAAAAAAGGCTCTTCTTTCGAAGAACCCTTTTTAGGTTTGACGCAGTATTTTCTTCTGATTTGTATAATAATACTTTTCAAAAAGAAGTCTAAACATTAAAGAAACTATAGCTCCTACAATCCAGTAAACTACTATACTAGATATCACATAAAAGGATAAAGTGACCACTAAAATATTAATGACAATATACGTAATGAAATTAGCTTTATTTAATTCCTTAGGATATCCGTCTACTAAGTTAATGATTAAAAGTAAAATTGATAGTATGTAAGTATTGTCTATTTTTGTTAAATTAAACCATAGAGTGGTTACACCCTCTAATTCAGTTATATTGTAAAGTGCATAAATAAATTGAATAATTAGAAATGTTTGAAAGCATATAAAGATAAAACGCTTCCGAAGTAAGATGATTTTGTTTTCTTTATATAACTCAAGTAAAATTAGTTTATATTTCTTTTTCTCTGTACCCCTTGCCTTTTTTAACTTTTTTTCAGTTTCTTCTAGTTTATCTCTGATTAATTCTTTTTTAATTTTATTTGCCATACTAATATACTTTAATGGTAAGAATATGATCTTAAGCAACAAAGTAAATAGTATTATTGCCCCTAAGTAACCTACTCCTGGAATCAAAGAAAGATTATGTAGTGTACCATTCATAACACTATGTACCATATTCATCATTCAATAATACCTCTTATAAATTTTCAGGGTTTTTCGCTCTCATTCCTACTATAAACCCGCAATTCTTACAATATTCTACAACGAGTTTAGAAGGTTTTAAAGGATTATCTCCTACAATTTTTACCCCACTAACGTACCCGTTACTAAAATATCCATCTCTAATATCACTACTATCGCATTCTGGACAACTTTTCACTAGAAAAACCCTCCTAAATATTGGAATTTTTTTATGTTACTATAATCTATAATTTCTTCAATATGAGAAATTTGTCAACTACTAAAACAAAAAATCAAAATTTTCCCAATAAAAAAATAAGCAAAACCGCATTATTGCTGGACTCTGGTAATCTTATCAATTAAAAAGTAGCGAAAAATGGAAAAAAATAGCAAAAATTTTCCCAATACAAAAAATAAAAACTTTCATGTAACATGTTGGATGTAAGCGATTGGAAATATTATCTAATTTTCTAAATTAAGAATTTTCATTGGAAACTAGAAAATATACGCTTAAATGGAATATGTTGGTGCGAATGGCCACAGGAGGAATAATAGTGGGAGCACTTATTAAATTAATAGCAAAGAAATTAGTATCTTTATGGGATGAGTTAAACGGATTCACAAAATGGTCGATTGAACAGCTTGCGGGTTCTGCTATCGTGGAAGCAATTTCAAGAGGATATACTGCAACTGTTAATTTCTTATCTGGTTTATCATCATGGGTAATTGAAAAAATCGCAGCCCTTCTTGGACTGTAATTTAAAAAACTGTACGAAAAAAAGATTTTAAAACTGCCATTTTAAAATCTTAGTCATTTTTTTCACGATTTACACACTTATATAAAAAAATATAATGCCATTCGCACCAATTACCCATGAATTAAACCATGCTTAATTATACCATTTTTTCTATTAATTTTGCTATTATATTCCCCAGAAATAAATATCGAAAATTCGAATACATAAACAAAATGAAAAAGGTGACATCATGATCAATATTAGTAATAGAGAATTTATGGATGTGTTTAAAACATTTAAGTCCATAGCAATTATTGTATTTTTTACAGTTACTTCTACTTTAACTGCTCGTTTTTTTAGTAATAATCCAACTCTAATTGAAGATGTAAATTCAGGTTCAGTATATACATCAAGTATTAAATTATTAATCTTTTTTTGTGGTTTTTTATTTGTTTTTGCCATTTCTCATGACCTGATTAATAGAGAAACAGATTTACAAACCATACGTCTTTTAGTTACTAAGGTTTCTAGGTTCGATATTTTGTTTGGTAAATTTGTAGGTGTTCTGGCTTTTTGGGTATTTGCAATAACACTTTCATTTAGTTTGGTTTCTTTATATGCTAAGGATTGGTTTTGGAAAGACTATTTTATTCTAATTATTTTTATGGTATTTGTTGTTTCTTTCGTTGTTTTTTTATCAACAATCATAACTAAGCCTAATATTACAATGTTCTTAGGTATATTATTGGGACTTGTTCTTCCTATATTAGGACTGGCTTCAACTTTTACAAATAAGTGGTTTTTAGTCCCCTTTAAATATTTTCTTCCTTACTTTTATATTATTAAGGCTGGTTGGTTTTTATTAATTCCTTTACTAATTGCTATTATTCTCCTGTATATTGGATATTACGTATTAAATAGGAGGGATTTATAATGAATGCTATTGAAGTCTCAAATATAAAAAAATCTTTCTCTGATAAAGAAGTTTTAAAGGGAGTAAATTTATCAATTCAAAAGGGTGAAATATTTGGTTTTTTAGGTAGAAATGGAGCTGGAAAATCTACCTTTATAAATATTTTGACAGGAATCTCGTATAAAACATCAGGTACTGCTACAGTATTAGGATTAGATCAATCAGAAATAAATTCATATAAGAAAAAAATTGGTGTCATGCCTGATGTCACTAATCTTTATCAACATATGACAGCTCTTAATTTCATGAAATATATGAGTAGTTTGAAGAAAGTAAAAATATCCAAAAAGGATATAATCTCTTTACTAAATAAGGTAGGACTTTACGAAGTAGAGAAGCAAAAGATAAAATCTTTTTCATTTGGAATGAAAAAAAAGATATGTATAGCTCAGGCTTTAATTGGAAGTCCTGAAATTCTTATTTTAGACGAACCTACTTCTGGTCTGGATCCAGAATCAAGTATTGAAATTCAAAAGCTAATAATGGAAATCAAAGAAACCGGTACAACTATTTTCCTTACTTCACATAGCTTAAATGAAATTGAAAGAATGAGTGATCGAATAGCTATTATGCATGAAGGTAGGATTGTAAAATTAGGTACTGTTAAAGAATTAAAGAAAGATGCTAGTGAACATTTTAGTGTTTCTATTCGAACAGAACCTACCTTTACTGGTTCACTGATTTCAAAATTTAATAGTACTAGTAGCAATAATTTTCTTAATTTTAAAGGTAACGAGAATGGATATTCTGTATTAGAAAGTAATAGTGAAAGAGTTATACCGGAATTTATAGAGTTTTTGATTAAAAATGAATTCAAGGTTTTTGAGGTAAATATAAAAGAAACAAGTTTGGAAGAAATATTTTTAGCAGTATAAAGATGATCAGAGGGGTAGTTCTATGAATAAAAAAAGTAATCGTATTCTATTATTAATAGGAATTGTATTATCTATCCTACTACTTTTAGGTGGAATTTTCACCCAAACATTAGAAAATAATAAGTTGTTTCAAAAAGAAATAAAGATTGCTGTTCAAAACGACATATCACTTACAAATGAAGATGCAAATAATATCATTGAGTTTGTAGGAATTGCTGGCCTAGTCATATCTATAGTTGCTTTGTTGTCTTTAATTATTGGTGTTGCTTCTTACTATAACTTGAAAAATAATAAGAAAATAAGAGTAACGAAAATTATATTGATTGTTGGATCAATTTTAATAGGTCTATTTACAGTTGGAATCGGTTTTCTGCAATCATTACTTTATTTAATTGTGGGATTAAGATTAAAAGTTCAAGAAAAAATATAATTTTTTTTTATAAAATTTGAACAAGCTCCACTGTATTTTCTTATGAGTCTTATACATATATATTGTAAATAAATATCTTAACAGAAGTTAGAAAAAAGCCAATCCTTTTGTGCGAAGGGATTGGCTTTTTTAACACATTCCTTGTTCAACTAAGCAGTTTGTTCGCACTCTTAAATGACTCCATTACAATAAGAACTCGTCTTTTAATTAAGAGATTTGAGTAAGATTCATTCTTTTTAATAGTAGTATTCTTTAATTTTCTTTACCTTTTTGCGATTTAAGACCGTACCGATTACTTTCGTTGAAATACCTTCAAGTAGGTGCTTCGCTTTTTTAAGATCTTCAATTTCAGTGCCACCACTTTTCACTACAAAGATTAAGCCGTCTACAATTTTGCCAAGTACTTTTGCGTCCGTTACTGGTAGTAGTGGCGGTGTATCTATCATGATGACATCATAGGATGAACGTAGGATGGCTAGTAAATCCCTCATTGCATTAGAACCCAATAGCTCTGAAGGATTGGGCGGTATAGGACCAGATGGAATGATGTCTAATCCATAGACTTTTGTTTGTTGGATACTCTCGTCTAGATGAGCATGTCTGGTTAGGACGGATGAGAGTCCAATTGTGTTTTTTTGATTGAATATATAGTGCATAGTTGGTTTTCTTAAATCGGCATCAATGATACATACTTTTTTTCCTTGCTGCGCAAATGAAATTGCTAAATTTGAAACTGTTGTAGATTTCCCTTCAGACATATTTGCTGAAGTCACGATAATTGTTTGGAGAATCTTATCTGCCGAAGAATATTCTATATTGGTTCGAATAGATCGGTATTGCTCCGCTACGACAGAAAAGGAATCTTCTATCATAACCAAACTATGAGTAAGCTTGTTTTTTTTCTTCAGTCGTGACAACTTGAACACCTCGATTCGAACGGTTTTTTCGTTCCTTCCCACTGTCGTAAACCGTACCTAGGATTGGGACACCTAATATACTTTCTAGCTGTTTTTCGTCTTTAATAGTGTTATCTAAATAATGAAGTAGAAAAACGATACAAATACTGATTAAAATGCCGACTACATTCGCAATTGCAATTATGAGTATTGGTTGTAATTGTACTGGGCTTAATTCCTTGTTTGGATCAGTTTTTGTTAAAATAGAAACGTTATTAATGCTCATGATTTTTGGAATTTGCTCTTTGGCAACATCGGCAATTGTATTTGCAATTTTTATGACCAATTCTGGGTCTTTATTCTTCACAACTACATTCATTACCTGTGACTCATTTTCACTTCCAACAGTCATCATGTTTTGCAACTCTTCAATTGAAACATCTAAATCTAACCGCTCAATTACCTTCGTTAAAATGGCTGGGCTCGTTAATATGACATTATAAGTATTAATTAATTGTAAGTTTGTTTGAATATCAATGAATTGTGAGTTTACTTCATCAGCTTTTTTCTCATTTACTAGAATTTGTGATGAAGCTTCGTACGTTGGCTGCATAATATAATAGCTATAATAGCTTGATAAAGTAGACATTAAAATAATTGCCAAGATAATCACCCAAAACCGCTTCTTTAATATTTCGTAGAATTCTCTTATGCCGACCGTTTCTTCCATAGTCTCCTCCTACAAGTGATTGGTTCTTTTTACTAAGCAATTATTTATCAATTCATACAGAAAGGTTTTAGTGTCAATTGGTTAGCTTGTTGCCACTTTACCGTACTCTCTATCAATCATTTTCGCTCGAAAATGCCAATCAGATTTGATCATATCATCTAAATTATGTTTGATCTCCCAGCCCAATATTTCTTTTGCTTTTGTATTAGATGCAATTAATACTGCTGGATCACCAGCTCGTCTCTTTGTGTATTCATATGGTACTGCTACACCAGTAACCTCAATTACCTTTTCGATTACTTCTTTTACGGAATACCCATTATTAGATCCTAAATTGAAAATGCCGCTCTTATTTTGTAGCGTGTATTTTGCACCGAGAATATGCGCCCGTGCTAAATCCGATACATGTATATAATCTCTAATGCAGGTTCCATCACTAGTTTCATAATCAGATCCGTATATAGATAGTTTCGCTTTTTTTCCAAGTGCAGTTTGAATGGTCAGTGGAACTAAATGTGTTAAATGTTCCTTTTCTAAACCGATTTCGCCTGTATAATCTGCCCCAGCAACATTGAAGTATCTAAAAATACAATAATGAAAACCATATGCTTTTGCTGCCCATTGAATCAATCTTTCAGCTGCAAGCTTTGTTTCTCCATATGGATTAATTGGTAAACAGAGTTCTTCTTCACTAATTTCACTTCTATTTGGTTCTCCATAAACTGCAGCCGTTGAAGAAAATATGATGTTTTTTATATGATTATGTTTCATAACCTCAAGTAAAACTCTGATTCCATTTACATTGTTATCATAATATTCAAGTGGTTTTTCTAAGCTTTCCGGTACAATTAGTTTTGCAGCAAAAACAATCACGCAATCGATCTCTTTTTCTATTTGAAATACATGATTTAATGTTTTCTCATCTCTCATATCAGCTTGATAGAACTTAGCATCTTGATGGACATGTCCAATTTCGCCAGTAGATAAATTATCAACCACAATGACTTTATGGCCATCACGTATACATTCATAAACCGTATGAGATCCAATATATCCTGCGCCACCAACAATTAGTACCTTCATATTTCCCCTCACCTTTTCAATATCATCATAAACCATTTTTAATTTGCCTCTTGGACCTTCTCTTCTTCTAATAAACCATGAAAAAATCCAATTAATTCTTCTCTCAACTGTTTGTCCTGCATCGCAAAATCAACCGTTGTTTTAATAAAGCCTAGCTTTTCACCAACATCGTATCGTTTACCAATAAAGTCATACGCATATACCGCTTGAGATTCACTTAACAATTGAATTGCATCCGTAAGTTGGACTTCTCCTCCGACACCTACCTTTTGCATTTCTAAAAATGAAAAGATTTCTGGTGTCAAAATATATCGACCCATTATTGCTAAATTAGAAGGAGCAATTTCTAAACTTGGCTTTTCAACTAAATTATTTACTTTGTAAAGTCTGTCACTCTCTTTAAAAGGATCAATAATGCCATATCGATTAATCTCATGATTTGGTACTTGTTTTACACCAATGACAGATGCACCAGTTTGTTCATATTGTTGAATTAATTGCTTCGTACAAGGGACATTGGCCTGTACTATATCATCGCCTAGCAAAACTGCAAAGGGCTCGTCTCCTATAAACTTTCTAGCACACCAAACTGCATGTCCGAGTCCCTTTGGGTCCTTTTGGCGAATATAGTGAATATCAATCATATTTGAGGCTTGGACTACTTTTTCCAACAACTCAAATTTCTCTTTTTGTAAAAGGCTATATTCAAGCTCGAATGCATTATCAAAATGATCCTCTATTGCACGTTTCCCTTTACCTGTAACAATAATGATATCTTCAATACCCGATTCAATCGCTTCTTCTACAATATATTGGATGGTCGGTTTATCAATAATTGGTAACATTTCTTTTGGCATTGCTTTTGTAGCTGGTAGAAAACGTGTGCCTAAACCTGCTGCTGGTATAATCGCTTTTTTCACTTTCTTGTTCAATAGAATCCCTCACAGTTCTCAGTTTTCTTCCAACCATTTTTTACTTGCTACATATTCAAATCAACTTCGTATCATACTACCTTAAATGTATTCATTTACTAGACAGAGTATTAATACAATCTGCTAAATTATTTAAATTATTTTTCATAAAATAGGATTTTGAACCTTGCGAAACTATTTTATTTTCATAGAATGCTGTATGTGTTTCTACTGTAAACGCAAATTACTTCTAGGATGTGATAATCATCATGAAAAAGTTGATGACAATCTTACTTCCTCTAGGGCTAATCTTTATGCTAATTATGTCTTCTCTTTATTCTACCGTTAGCTTAAAATCTTCTAACGTAGCAAAAAACGGTAAATTAGTCGGACCTAAGAAGGACAGGCTGTCAACTACACAAATCATTGCTCAAAATATTGAATCAATCTATCAAATTGATTTAGACAAATTTCAAATTAATAACCAAAAAGGGAATCCAGTTCAAACGACAAATGGGATTAATAGTGCAATCCAATACGCTAAATCAAATGGATATACAGGCGCACTGCTTCCAGCAGGAAATTATCTAATTGAGGCTAATAATAGTGTTAATTTAGTTGGAGATTTTACATTTTACATGACTGATGCAACTGTTCTATATAAAGAAACAAATGGAAATGAGTATTACGATATTATTTACGTCGAATTCCCAAATAATAATGTATCTATTATTGGTGGAAAACTAGTTGGAGATAAAAATGCACATCATTATGACGGTGGCGGTACACATGAATGGGGATTCGGAATCCAAATTAGAGGATCTAAAAATGTAACGATTAAAAATGTAGAATTATCAAATTTTACAGGTGACGGGATTCTTCTATCGGGGCAAAATATTACAAGCTATATTGGAGAATCATCTGCGTTTCGATTTGGAGATATCAATTCTTCCGGTGAAATTGTACCATCTACTTCAAAAATCATCCTATCTAATAGCGATATGAATTTATCTTCTGTGCATTTTCAACGTACGAAGGAATTGCTACTTTACCCATCCTCCATTGATTCATTAACGAATAAATCCTATTCAGTCTATTTTTATGATCAAAACAATCGTTTCATTTCAAGTCAGAAAAATGTTCAGTTTTTACAAGATAGCGTTAAGATTCCTACAGGTGCGTATTATTATAAGCTAGTTTTTGACGCTAAAAAAATTGCACCCGATTTACGAGTTGACGTATGGGCATTTTATTTTGCTGAAAATGTATTAGTAGATAACTGTAAAATTCACGACAATCGTCGTCAAGGTATTAGTGTTGTCGGCGGCAGAAATATTACAATCTCAAATTGTATCCTTCATGATATGAAAGGGACTGCACCTCAAAGTGGTATTGATGTAGAGGGTGGAGACTATCCTAACGATACAATTACAATAGAGAACAACCAGTTTTACAATAATGATAGCTTTGACTTAATCTTTTACGATGGCGAAAACTTAAAAGCGTCAAATAATGTATTTGGGTCAAAAGGTAAAGTTGGACTATCTACTAGTAGCTTAAGTAAAAATAAAACGATTACGAACAACGTTTTTAATGGGACAAGCGCTTATGTCTACGGCGCAGCTTTCACAGGTAATACAATTTATTCATCGAAAATATATGGTTATCAATCTTCTACTTTCGAAAATAATACGTTTGAAAATGCTCGACTAGAATTATACGATGCAAATATCCTTGTAAACGGCTGTACGTTTAATAATACAGATCAAAGTGCTGGATGGAATATTTACACACCCGGAATTGATTTTACAATCTCAAACAGTAAATTTACTGGAGACCCTGGAGCTAGCATTGCAGGTGGAGATGCAAAAAATATCACTTATATCAATTCCCAATTTAAAGACATTGGTCGAACTATTTATGCATCTAAAATCACAAACTCTACTTTTACAAGTACTTCTGCACAATCATATATGGAAGTTTCATTAAAAGAGAATTCAACGATTAGTGGTTCGACTTTTAATAACGTTCGTGTTTATATCGAAAATTCAGCAACTTCAGGCGCTACACAAAAAACGATTGAGTCCTCGACTTTCACGTTTACTGAAAATCCTTTAAATAGTGAACCAATCGTTTCCGTTTTAAGCGCATCAAATTTTCTATTTAAATCAAATAAAATCAATCTTAATTACTCACCTGCAAAAGATTATCGAATGGTTCGTTTCTTTAAGGTGAATAATGCATACTCAGTAAAAGCAGCAACTTTTTCAAACAATACGTTTGCGTCTAAAAGTGCAAGTATTGCAGTAGATACAACTTCTTACACTGGTTACAATAAACCATTTTATTTTCAAAATAATATACTAAGCAATGCGACTTTAAAGGTACGTTCAATTGATAAAGTTACATCTACTGTCGTCCAAAACACTAAAAAATAAGCTAAAAAATAAAAGCCAACATTGTATTTCACAACATTTGTTGGCTTTTCATCTTCTATTACATTCCTTCTACCTTTTGTTTCAATAGCTTAACTTTAAGTAAAGGAAAGATTTGCCTAAATAACTGTTTCATTCCATTACGATCTGATAAAAAGTTACCAGATAATATCACAATCGCAATCCATCCAAACACGACAAGACTTGTCAGAAACCATGCAAAGTAATTCGTTGGATGAAGATGAACGATCGTGATAAAAGGTAGGATAGAAAGTAAACCTAAGCAAGTATTCACACTAATTTTGCGTACTGTATGTTTCACACTGACACGTAATATCTCTTTATGAGTATACATGATGATGTCAATTGACCGAAATGCTAGTGAAATAATTCCACCTAGCACAACGCCGACCATTCCATAAAAGTGAACAAATAGAATCGTTGTTAACACAAGAATTAATCCTTCGGTAATTGCTCGCCATTTTGTTTCTTTATAATGACCGGCTGCACTTAAAATAGACATATCCGGTACCCTGATTACTTTTAATAAACCAAACAATACCATTGCCAATGCTAAATCTTCACGGATATAATTCGCATCTGTTATACCATGTGTATAGATTCTAATAAACGGAATGATCAATACAAAGGTACAACAATACAAGCATGTAATAATCATAAAAAATGCATTTTCATATAAACTATGAAGATTTATTAATACTTCATGCTTATCTGTATTTAGTACATTACCGAAATAGGAGTGCATTCCATTTTGGAAGATAAAAACAACGCCACTAATTGCTGTAAGAATCATCATATAAATTGAATAAACGCTTATATCTTCTAGACTACAAAAAATAGAAAGAATAATGATAGGTGTATTCGTTAAGATAATATACATCAATTGATGTATGAGTATATCCCAGCGCTGGTTTACAGCTGTTTTATCCGGCTGAACTCGCAAGTTTAATGAAGGATATTTTCTCTTAATATAGTTTGAGATTAAGAAAAAGCTTACAATATAAACTATCGCTGAGCCAATTTGTATCGTTAAGATTGAGAAGCCTAAGTAGATAAAGAGGATTTTGATTAGCGTGTTACTGATTAAAGCAAATGTCTGTACATTTGTTAAAACATATCCCTTTTGATCTGCATACAGAAGTGTCCGGTATTTTCCGATAAAGAAAAATTCCACTACCCCACTTAGCCCCATTACCAACACAATAAAGCTAGTATAGAAATGTCGCTTTTCCTCAATGATGATTGGATAAATGAAAGCTAATAAGATGACAAGACCGGTAAAAACATATCCAGATTTAATAAAAAATTCTCTTGCCGCACTCATGATTTCATTAATTTTTTGGATATCATTCTTAGCAACAGGCTTATATAAAGAAAGTGTGATCGCCGAGGAAAGTCCAGCTTCAACGATTGTTAAGCAAGCTAGAAACTGTGTAATGGAACTAATTAGACCATTTGTACTTGAACCATATGCATGAATAATCATCTTTGGAATAATAAAACCAACAATGATTAATAGTACTTGAAGTATCAAGTTTGATAGTAAATTATAAAGTACTTTTTGATTTCTCATTATTTTGTCTCCTATCACTGACAAAAAAACTTATATAATGGCGTACAATTTATGAATCTCATCCTCTGTACTTGCATCATCAAGTTCTAAATAGTTTTTGATTTGTGTACGTAGACGTTCATCGTCTAATATTTGTTTTACACCATTAAAAATTGCATCAGCATTCATTTCAACAATAATACCGTTTTGATTATGTGTAATTTGATCTGTTACAACAGTAAAATTAGTCGTTACGATTGGCTTTTTAAAGATTCGCGCTTCTTGAATCGCCAATCCAAAGCCTTCAATTCTTGAAGCATGTACATATAAATCACTTTGCAATAAATATGGATACGGATTTTGCTTTACTCCCAATAAATGAAAGTGTTGATCTAGCTTTAAAGAGCGAATACGTTCTTTTAAATTCTCCTCTTCTTCACCCTCACCTATGACATACCATCTTAAGTCATACCCTGCTTCTATCAGTTTTGAACAGGCTTCAATTGCCAATTCATGACCTTTTGATTCAACTAGTCTACCAATTGATAGAATGCGAATGCCCTTATAATCATCATCAAAACCGTCTCCACTTTCGGCTAAATCGTGTAGGAATGATGGAGAAACTGGATCATAGATGACATTGATTTTTTCATTTGCAATTGGTAGCACATTTGTAAAGGACTCCTTGCATTGATCAGAAATGGCTACAATTCGATTAAATTTTGAATAATACGGTTCATCAAAGCCTTTATTAAACCTTGCTAGTTCATAGTCTGTATTAATCCAGGTGATTTTATTTTTGGCATCCACTTTAGTTGCGACAAAATATGTTGGTACACCTTGGCTAAATGCGATTGCTGTGTCATAGGTTTTTTCTAGCTTTGGAATTGAGTATCGAACGTACTGCCAATTAATCTGCGCTGTATGATATCGTTTCTTCTTAAAAGGATTTCTCAAGGAAATTGAAGTTGCGATTCGACTGAACATATAGCGAAACTGTTTCTTTTTTAACATATTGACTAAAAATATAGGCAGTGACTTTTTAATCGCCACATAATATTCAGGTGAATGTAACAAATTGACCTTCTCTGGAACTAATGGCAAAAATAATCCTTTCTTACGAATCAATAAAAGATCGACTTCATAATTGTCATAGTCAAAAGCATTAAGTAATGTAACCAAACTCTTTTCCGCTCCTCCACTTTGTAAAGAGTCGAGTACAAAAAGAATCTTTTTCTTCATCCAGCTTGCTCCTTCCTTCGAACTAGAATAATTGATATAATTTCTCTAATTCTGCGGAATTACGAAAGTCAGTCTCTTTATTATTTTTTGAAAGACCTTCCCTTAACAAAAGATTTTTAAGCATCTTTTCAATCCCACTCGCAATCCCTTCAACACTTAACTCTGTAATGACTCCATCTACTCCGTCCGTTACTTGACTATTGGCTGTAGGATAATTCGTAATTAAAACAGGTTTTTCTAATATTTGAGCCTCTAGTACCGCAACCGCCTTCCCTTCATACCGCGAAGGCTGAACATACAAATCGCAATGCTTAATATACGGATATGGATTCACCTTTTTACCGACTAAAATAAATTGCTTTTCTAATCCAAGATCTTTAATCATTCTTTTTAACTTTTCTTCATCTTCTCCACTTCCGACTACATACCATTTCACATTTTCGTACCCTTTATCTACTAAGAGCTTCATTGATTGGATGGCTAAATCAAAGCCTTTCTGAAAGCATAAACGACCGACTGATACTAGATTGAAATCATGTTCGTTTTTCTCTAAATCTTCCATGTATTCATTTGCTAGTTCCTTTACAAAGACTGGTGATGTAATATTCTCTACTTCAACAATTTTATTAGATAATGAAGGGTATTTATGTAGAAAAGCTTCTGAGCAGGAAGAAGAAATTGAAATAATGTGATCAAATTTTTCCCACATGGAACAATCTAAATCGACATCCGTATAAACCGTTGAATAATCGGTATGAATCCAGGCAATTTTTTTCTTTGCCTTCACTTTTTCACCGACAAAATAATGTGGCCACAAGTAGCTAATAGCGACGTCGTATTCTTTATGGAGTTCTGGTAAAAATGGTAACGAGTATTTCCACATAAGCTGCATTTGATAGTATCCTAGCTCATCTAATGCTTTGATCTTTCCTTTTGTCACGGCAATACTTTTAGACAATAACCTGACTGCCCCTAAAGCATAATACTTTTCCCTTACTACTTGTTTAATAGACTTTCGAAATGTCGCATAATGTGGAAGTTCTTTTAACAAATTTGGTTCAACCGGTAAAAGATCCATAAATTCACCATCATGACGATATAGCATTAAATCTACATTGTAATCATCATAATTAAATTGATTTAACATGCTAATTAAGCTTCTTTCCACTCCACCGACATTCAAGTCAAATGAAGCAATTAGAATATTCTTCTTCATTAGACTCACTTCTTTCCTTCTTGAATGTAGTGACGGATGAGTGCAATATTTTCGCCACCAAGAATCTTTGCTAAGAAAATTTTAACTGAAGTTTTCAATTTACTATGCCAAGGTAACCAGCTCTGATCAAAATGATGAATGGTAACAGTTTGATTTGTCGCCCTATTTCTACAGTTAATATAGTCATATGGAGAAAATACTTCTTGAGGATATATCGTTACGATGTTTGGTAACTCTTGTTTTTTTCCATCTAGTTTTATACCTAGCTGGGATAATAGTGAGCTTAAAATCGATACATTCGTGATCATATTATAGCTACCATCTGGATTTATGAAGGGTTTATCTTCATATGTTTCTAGCATTTTTCCGATTAAGGGATTTCCGCTCTTTGCTCCGATCGTACTTGTTGCAATAAAATTCTTTTCTTCAAAGCCTAGGAATGCTTCATCCATTAAAAAGGGATCGAAGGAATTACATACCTCTGTATCTGTATCTAAATAAATTCCACCATATTTATACAAAGCATATACTCTTACATAATCAGTAACAAAAGCGAATTTCTTGGCTTTATATGCTTCCGATACAAACTGATTTGTTTCAATATCAAAATGATCTTCATTCCATTCTATAAACTCATAATCTTGTAGATGTTGTTTCCAGCTATCTATGCATTTTACAAACATGGCAGGCTTATTTCCTCTTCCAAACCAACAATAATGGATTATTTTAGGGATTGTCTCATTTACTTCTTCCATTCATCATCACCTATTCATTTGATTTAATTTGAGAAAATGCTTTGATACGGAAAAACTCCGGCCACTCCACGAGTTAGTTGGATATTAAAGTAAACTAGCAATAATGAAAATAAAACAATATATACACTGATTCGAACGTATTTGTTTAAGATTAAAAGACAGTTTGGAATGAGAAGGATTGAAAAGATGTAAAAATAAGTAGCAAATCTTGCGAGAACTACCTGTTGACTACCAAGTGTATGAAAAATAAAAGCTAAAAACATCGCATTCATATAAATGATATTGAGTGGACTTTGTTTCATGAGTTTTTGTTTATGGAATAAAGCGAATAGAAATAAAGAACCAGATATGGCCATTCCAACAGGACTAGCCCCATAATTTAATGTATGATATTTATCTAGTAAATCACTGATTCGTCCCATAATATGTGGAAGAAATGGGATGCTACAAAACGTAATAATTGAGATAGACAAATAAAGAATTGTTGAATGATTTCTTTTTATAAAAGGGTAAACCAACAATGCAATGATGGCTGTCACATGGAATGACATTGCAATGAGAATGAAACAAATATACTTTTTAGATTCGTTCGAAACGATATATTTTAGTGCATAAAATACAATTGCAACAGCAATATACTGCCTCACAATATTGAACGATGAAAAATAAAAATACATTGTTAAAAATAAGAAGACACTGACACCTATATGGTTCGAATATCGATTGATTGTCAGAAAAATGAGGATCAACGTAATAAATGAAGTTGTTAAAAAGATACTTTCGTTATTTGTATTAAAGAAATAAACAATTTTATTAAGAAAGTAGTAACCAGACTCAATTCCTCTATTTTCATATGAAAGTAGTTTTATATGGTCAAAATATACGCGATAGCTTATAAAATCTGTCCCTACTTGATCTCGAAACCCCGCTGTTAACCATAGTGCTAAAAAGCAAAAACCACTAAAGATCGCAACAATCCATTTACTTAGCTTTTTTGATTGGCCGATTGATGAAAATAAAAATGTACTTAGTACGAGTAGATTATAACCAAGCATTTTTCACCTTCCATCTGTTTTATCATTCATCTACTATTAACGAACGTATTTTTTAATTCTTTTCTTTGCCATAAATTGAAGTTGATCCATTTTAAACTGCAACGAACTAATTGGGGTAATTTGATAGAAATGTTGATTATATGCATTATAGTCACCAAATACCAGACAGCAACGATAAAATTGGGATGCACACTCTTCTTGGAACCGATCGTGATTAAATGCGTTTGTTCCTTCATTTGCCTGAATAAGCTTCAACAAGTATGCCTCATAATCATTTAATTTGTATTGTAGCTGCTTCAGATTATGCGCTTCTGCTAATTCAAAATGTATATCATTTTGTTTAACTTCTATATTTAACCTTGATAAAGGAATAGAGATGATTTTTTTATAAATGTCACGGCGTTCTTTCTCATCGCGTTTACCGCGTGCTGTTTGGCTATTGCTTACTAACCGATACTGAAGTAACGGTTCTTGTAAATTTGCAATTTCACCATATAAAGCTAATTTATTCCATAATCCAAAATCCTCAGCGTAGCGATGGTCTTCATCGTAAAGCAAATGATGTTCTTTTAGTGTTTTTGCTCGGATGATTGTTGTAGGATGTGCAATAGCATTTTGAAATAACAGTCTAGTCTTCACTCGTTCTGTATCTTTCAGTGGTGTAATTCGTTTACTAATGAATGACTTAAAGTAAAACATATGGAATGACGAACCTAGTAACAC
Organism: Gottfriedia sp. ABJ_BB2_2; assembly: GCF_055484705.1. Taxonomy (NCBI): domain Bacteria; kingdom Bacillati; phylum Bacillota; class Bacilli; order Caryophanales; family Bacillaceae; genus Gottfriedia; species Gottfriedia sp. ABJ_BB2_2. The sequence goes on along the minus strand of NZ_JBVFKR010000005.1, from coordinate 252,648 downwards.
AACATCAGGAGATTCATCCATTTTACGTACTTGTATGTCAAGGCGGTGCTGGTTTGCAATATCGTCTGCATCCATTCTAACAATATAATCACCACAGCATTCATTAAGTCCTCTGTTTAAAGAGTAGACCAAGCCTCTGTTCTGTTCATTTTGCAATAAACGTATTCTTTTATCACTAAATTGTTGAAGAATTTGTAGTGAATGATCTGTTGATCCATCGTCAATGATAACAAATTCAAAATCTTTAAATGTTTGATTTAGGATGCTTTTTACTGCTTCTGCTAAATATTTTTCACCATTGTATACTGACATGAGGACACTTACTTTAGGCATTTACTCCACCTTTCTGATCCTTCTAGACAGAGTGATCTCTTCTAATTGATGTAAAACATTTGAAATCTCATACTTTTGTACTCTTTCAAAAGCATTCTGTCCACAAGACTGTAAAAGATCCTTTTCCATAATAAACCTTTTTATAGCTTCCGCTGTCGCAGCATAGTCTCCTATTTCCACTAACAAGCCTGTTTCATGATCGATTACTAAATCTTTAATTCCTCTGATGTTTGTCCCAATGACCGGCTTCCCAAATGCCATCAATTCCATAATATTTCTAGGAAGACCTTCTCTATATGAAAGTAGCATTCCAATATCACTTGCGGAAATTAGCTCTTCAATATCCCTTCGATAGCCCAACATCTTGATTGTGTTCTCTAGCTGCTTTTTCACAATCTCGTGTTTTAGTGTCTCTAATAAATGTCCTTCGCCAGCACATAATACCTTCACTTGTGGATATTCAGTGGATATTAAAGAAATAGCATGAATCATTTGCTGGTGGTTTTTATTTAAATTTGTTTCTGCAATCATAACAATGACAAAGTCTGATGGGTCTATGCCAAGCTTTGCTCGAGATAATTCTTTTTTGTAGCTTAATACATTGTATTGATTAAGATTTAATCCAACACCGTTTACTTTATACGTTTCCGATACATGAAATGATTTGGCTCTTTCGTAATCCTCATCATTCATTGTGATAATAGCATCTGTAAATCTCGCCATGATTCGTTCGATTGGATAATATAGAAGCCAGTTTAATAGCGGTGCACCTTTATAAAAATGAAATCCATGTGCGGTATAGATTGTCTTCAACTTTGGAAATTTCATTTTTAGTAAACGACCATATAAAGCTGCAATTGGCGTATGGACATGAATGATGTCATACTGATGTTCCCTTTGAATTTGTACCAAACTCTGAAATGCCTTCCGATTCCTTAAATCTAGTGGGTTCCTTGAAAAAGGAATATCGAACACTTTTACGCCATTTGATAACAAACTCTCGTTTACTGGTCGATCAACTGCACAAGCACAGTCGACTTCAAAACCAATTTCCAGTAATCGTTGGATATGTGGAACTAGAAACGCATTAATTGTTCTACTTAAAGTTGTAATATAGAGTATTTTCTTCATTCGATCACCTTTAGTACATCAAGTAAATTTTCAACATACGTGTGCGGTTGATAGATTTCTAAATCCTTTTCAATATGATAATAAATACCTTCACTTCTTCTTATACAAATCGTTGTAAATCCGAGTTCCTTTGGCATAATAAAGTCTTTATTCAGATTGTCACCGACATAGACCATTTCTGAATAATCGACATTGAGCCTATCTTTCATTAACTGAAATGATTTCTTGTGCGGTTTCCAATATTTCCTGCCAAATTCATCTGTTATAATAATTTCGTCAACATATTGTCCTAGATGTAACGTCTCTATTTTTCTTTGCTGAGATTCTTTGTATCCATCTGTAATAATCCCTATTTTGTAATTTTTCTGCTTCAGCAATGAAAGTAACTCCTTCGCATCATCAAGTAAATGAATTTCAGGATCGTGGTCTCTATAAAGCTTTAACAATTCTAGAATATATGCCTGGTTATAATATAATTTCAGATCATCTAAAACACGATTAAATACCTTTGACTTGCCCTTCGTAAACGCCAAACACATTTTTTCAAAGACAATTGATTGAGTAACATTAAAATCATTAGCAATTTTTTCACTAACCACTTGATATCCGCTAAATACATAATCTTTTTCTAAAATTAAGGTGTCATCGAGATCTAATACAATAGCCCGTATCAAGATATCACGCTACTTTTTTGATGAATATAAACTGTTTGGTCATACCGTAAACACAATAACTCGTCCTCATAATCCTCACTATATGACAGTTCATATCCCATTAATAACTTGTAAATAGCAATAGCAGAATTTGCTCCCGCTTTAAAACTCATCGGAGCACCCCCACCGAAGCGAGGATTAATTTCAATAAACTTTATGCTATCTTTCGTCTTAAAGCACTGAACGGTTACTTGACCAATCGGCTTCAAAGTTTCTAGTAGCTCTTTTACTTTTTTTATGATAAATGCATCCTTACTAATCATCCCTTTAGATATTTCTCCACTTCTAACAGCAATTCTTTTTCGAGGGACGATTGAAAGAATCTGACTATTAAAATCTAGAAAAGCATCAATAGTGAACTCTTCACCATCGATGAACTCTTGTACCATTGGGTTTTTCACATACTGTTTAAAAAATGCTAGTTCTATCTCAGAATTCACCTTAAAAGAATGAATACTTGAGCTTCCATCAAATGGTTTAATAAATAAAGGAAACTCGTAATCTTTCATTTCTAACGCTTTATTTGTGATAATGTTTGGTGAATCAAAGCCATTATTTTCAAAAAACGCCTGCGTAGTCATCTTATTTAAACAAATCGATATAACGTCTAAATCTGATACTAACACTTTGGCATTTGTTTCAGTTTCAATTAATTCTTTATTTTGAGCGATTCTAGGCAGATCCAAATCTATTGTAGGGATGATTAAATGGATTTTTTCTTTATGACAAATATTGATTAATGTCGAAATATATTCGTTGTCATGAATCGAAGGTACAATATAAAAAGCGTCTGTGAAGTAAAATGCAGGAGCAGTTGGAGAACTATCGACTGAAATCAACTTACTTTTTATATTTAATTCATTAGCAGCTTCTTTAAATTGCTTAATAAGCTCAACTCTTCTACCTGCACTTAGAAAAAGTATATTAAATTCTTTCATATAGTCTCCTTTATTTTACAAAATGAAATGCAGACTTAACGATACCTACTACTCTTTCTAAATCTGCGATGGTCATTTTCGTATCTGATGGTAAACAAATTCCTCTATTAAATAAATCATCACTTACACTTTCTTTCGTTTCAGCTGTATAAAATGGGTACTTTTCAAAAAAGGGCTGTCTATGCATTGGTTTCCATACATTCCTTGACTCAATTCCTTCTTTTTCGAGCATTTCAATTAACTGTATTGGCTTTAATCTACTTTTTTCATCAAGTGTAATCACTGATAACCAATAATTTGGTTGACCATACTTAGCAATTGGCATCATTTGTATCTCGTCTATATCTGCAAATTGTTGTTGGTAAAATTGATATATCTCCCTTTTTTGTTGAATTCGTTCAGACAAAATCATTAATTGACCACGACCGATTCCCGCTAACACATTACTTAAGCGATAGTTATAGCCGAGTTCTTTATGCTCATAATGGCGTTCTTTTTCTCGTGCTTGAGTCGCCCAAAACTTTATTCTACTGAGTGATTCTTCGTCATTTGAAACAATCATTCCACCACCAGATGTTGTGATAATTTTGTTTCCATTAAAGGAAAAAATACCAAACTGTCCAAATGAGCCAGTTTGTTTTCCTTTATAAGTTGCGCCTAATGATTCTGCTGCATCTTCAATAATAGGAACTTGGTATTTATGACAAACTTCTAGTAATCTATCATAATCTGCACTTTGACCGTACAAATTGACGACAATGACTGCCTTTGGAAGTCGATTTATTTTTTTAGCGATCCGAAGTGCATTTTCTAACGCAATAGGACACATATTCCATGTTTCACGCTCCGAATCAATAAAAACAGGTGTAGCATTTTCATAAATAATAGGATTACAGCTAGCTGCGAATGTTAATGAAGAGCAAAAAACAATATCACCTTTTGCAATATTTAATGCTTTTAATGCTAAATGTATAGCAGCCGTTCCACTTGATAATGCAACGGCAGAATTTGTTCCGACCAATTCTGCAGCTTCTTTTTCAAAGCAATCCACGTTTTCACCTAAAGGTGCAATCCAATTTGACCGAAAAGCTTCATTCACATAATCTAATTCTTTTCCGCTCATATGTGGTGAAGATAAGTAGATTTTTTTCATACTTGTTCAACCTCTGTACTTTCGTTCCCTGCGAATTTACTCATCGAAACACTTCCTTCTGGATTAATATCTGATCGTTTAATCACTTTAAAAAGTGTCATAAATAGAATTTTCGTATCTAGCATTAAACTAAAATGGTCCACATACCAAACATCTAATTTAAACTTTTCATTCCAACTAATATTGTTTCTTCCATTAACTTGTGCCCAACCAGTTATACCTGGCTTTACTTCGTGCCGACGAAATTGTTCCTCTGAGTATAGTGGCACATATTCGACTAGTAATGGTCTTGGGCCAACTAAACTCATGTCTCCTTTTAAGACATTAAATAGTTCTAACGTTTCATCAAGCGAGGTCGAACGAATAAAGTTTCCAAATGGGGTCATACGTTCTTCTACCGGTAACAAATTACCATCAGCATCTTGCGTATTTAACATAGTCCGAAACTTGATCAGCTTAAAAACTTTACCTCTTTCTCCGACTCGGTCTTGTTCAAAAACAATTGGGGAACCTAATTGAAAATAAATAAAGATTGATACAATGAGTAAGACTGGTGCAAGTGTGATTAAACCAACTAAAGATACAGTAACATCTATGATTCTTTTACACTTTAATCTTATTTGCATTTTAAACTCCCCTTGGATTCAAATAATTTATTCCAATTAACTAGTCATTTTAATAATTGGTTTACTGTTTACACTGCTTACTAAATATTGTTTTAGTTCATTGTCTGAGCACTCTTGTAGCTTATTTATAAGTTCTGTATACCAAAGATTAAACTCACTTGGTTGAATAGCGCTTTTACCACGGTAGATTTTAGGGTAAATTTGTTCATCATGTACTTCATCACTACCAAGTAATTCTTCAAATAGCTTTTCACCTGGACGAATACCTGAATATTTAATGCCAATTTCCTCTATATCGTATCCAGACAAACGAATTAAGTTTTCTGCTAAATCTTTAATCTTTACTGGATCACCCATATCAAGTACAAATATTTCTCCACCATTTGCTAGCGTACTTGCTTGAATAACGAGCCTTGAAGCTTCGGGAATTGTCATAAAGTATCTTTCCATGTCTGGATGAGTAATTGTGATTGGTCCACCTTTTTCGATTTGCTTCTTAAATAGTGGTAAAACACTTCCTCTACTTCCTAGTACATTTCCAAATCGGACAGATACAAATTTCGTTTTACTCGCCTTATCTAAGGATTGAACGACCATTTCAGCCATACGTTTCGTGGCACCCATCACACTTGTTGGGTTAACGGCTTTATCACTTGAAATTAATACAAACGTATTTACTCCAAAACAATCCGCTGCTTCGGCCATATTTTTTGTACCAATTACGTTATTTTTAACTGCTTCATTCGGATTCTTTTCCATTAACGGTACATGCTTATGAGCTGCTGCATGATAAATGACTTGTGGTTTATGTTTCTCTACTACTTCAAATATTCTTTTACGGTCTTGAATATCTGCAATCTCAGTAATGATATCTATTTCACCTGCAAGCCTATGTTCCAAAAGCTCCATTTCAATTGTATAAATGCTATTTTCACCATGACCTAATAAAATGAGCTTTTGCGGTTTATACTTTATGACCTGCCTACATAGTTCAGATCCAATTGACCCACCTGCTCCAGTAACAAGAATTACTTTTTCTGAAAGACTTTCAAAAATACCTTTTTCATCCAATTGAACGGGATCTCTTCCTAGTAATTCCTCCACAGAAACATCTCGCAATTGTGTCATACTTACATTTCCATGAACGATATCATCTAAGCTAGGTACAATTTGTGTTTTCACACCTGTTTGCAAACAGGTTTGATAAATATTGCTTAATTCACGAGCTGTTAAGGATGGAATTGCAATGACAATATGCTGAATATATTTCTCTTTAATAATTTGTTCGATATCTTTCATTTTTCCAGCGACAGGAATATTGAATATTTCTAATTTCTCTTTTTTCTCACTTTCATCTATAAATGCTACTGGAATTAAATCACAGTTTTTTTCAATCAATAATTGACGTGCAAGTATTGTCCCGCCAACTCCTGCACCAACAATAAGCGTATTCTTTTTAGTTGGTGTAATCTGATGATTGGTTTCATTGATTAATCTCCAAATCAGTCTTGATCCACTTAAAAATATAAAATAAATCATCCATGTAACAATAAAACTTCGATAGAACACAATTCCTTGTAAGAAAAATAGAATAATAAAAGAACCAGAAACCGAGTATGTAACAGTCTTCAGAAGATCAACTAACTCACTTAAACTGGCATGTTCCCAAGCTTTCCTATACATACCAAATTTAAATGAAAATACATGATGTAATAAAATTAAACAAGAGGCACCAATGAGTAGCTTAGGTAGTTCTACTAAACTTTCATTTACATATAAAAATAAATGACTAACTAGGAAAGCAAATAGAATAATAAAAGAGTCAATTACTACTAACATAGAACGCCGTTTCTGATAACTCATTTGTCCCCTCTCCTTCTTAAAAAGAACCTAAAAACATCAAAAATGTTGTAGCTTGTACCATATTTTCCCCATAGCAAGCATTTCTCTATAAAGAACTGAAAATTAATATATTCTATTACTCAGAACGTAAAATATTCTTATTAACAAACAAAAATAAATCGTTTTTTAAATGCTATTTTTCACCCCCCTTATATTTATATCGATTTACACTTTCTTAGGACTGTTTCTATTTTTATTTATATGACAAATCTTCCCTAATAGACTTCAATAATCAACAGATTTCTCTATAAACCTACTTTACTTATCAAAGATAACAAGGCGATTGCTATCCTTTTTTGAAAATGTTTAGGTTTTCATTGTAAGACGATTACTTAATGTTTTTGACAAATAAAAAAACCAGATGCCAATAAAGGCATCTGGTTTATGAAACGACTATTTACTTCTGTACAACTACTCTCACAGGTGTACTTTCATTCCCTTGTAGATCAATTGCAATAATTAAAAGAACCGTTCCTATTTTTTGTCTTGGAATCTCTAATGTGAACTTTCCTTTTGAATCCGCAGTATCAGCACTAATGATTTCATCACCAATTTTTACTACTACTAAAGAATTCACTTCGGCTGTTCCCATAATTTTTTTATCATTATCTTTTACAACTCCCTTTACAATCGGTGAATCTGGTGGAGTTGTGTCTACTACAGTTACATGAGTCACAGAACTTTTGTTACCTGCATTGTCGACAGATACAATTGATAAAATTGTTCCTATTTTTTGTTTAGAACTTAATAAAATAGAAAAGCTTCCATCTTGATTCGCTATACCCTTACCAAGAATTGTACTTCCTACTGAAACAGTGATTGTTGAGCCCGCTTCTGCTTTTCCAATTACTGTACTGTAATCTTTTATCTCAGATACAACAGGCGCAGCTGGCGCAGTAGCATCAATAACAGTTATATCAGTTTGAGTACTTCTGTTTCCTGCTTTATCAACCGAAACGACACTGATTACTGATCCTGCTTTTTGTTTCTCACCAATTGAAATGTTGAATTGTCCATCTTGGTTTGCTACACCTTGACCAAGAATATGATCTCCAACAGAAACGATAATTGTTGAGCCTGCTTCTGCCTTACCTGAAACATTTGTTTCAAAATCTTTCACATCATTTACGACAGGTGTTGAAGGTGGAGTTACGTCGATTACGATTACCTCTACAACGTCACTAACATTACCATTTTCGTCAACAGCTGTTACCTTAACCTTTGTATCTGCAGCAAGCTTTGTAATATTCATTTCGAATTTACCTGTACTGTCTGCTGTAGCATTTCCAATTTCTAAATCCTCTACTTTTGCAGACACTTTAGCTCCTGCTTCAGTTGTTCCGCTAATTGTTACATCTTTATCATTTAAAGAATTAACGTGTAAGATTGGACTAGTTGTGTCAGATCCTACTAATTCCTTTGTATCACGTACACGAATACGGTTACCATCTGTAAATTTACCAGATAAACCAACTGCTTCTAAAGTATCGCCTACTTTTAGGTCAGGTACAGGTCCACTTTGATTTGTAATGTATCCATCCGTAAATACAAGAGTATCTCCTGAGCCATCATTAATGATATAAGAATTTGCATCATACTTAGATACTACTTTACCTTTCACTTTTACAAGAAGTCCTTGGTTTTCTTCCGATGTAGCAGCACCAGTCGTCACTTCCTTAGGTGCAATCGGCGTCGTCTTACCAACTTTTATGACATCTGTAGCGAAACTATTAAACTCAAATTCTTTATTATTCTCAAACGTTTTGATATGGCCGTAAATTCTAACTTTATCACCGACTTCTAAAGATCCTTCTGGTGCCTCTTTAAATGCCATGATGCCACCTGTTTCATCTTGTACATAAAACGCGTCGAAGAATACTCCTGCAGCAGTCGTTACTGTTCCTTCAATTACTGCTTCTTTATCTTCTTCAAGCTTACGTACATCACCAATATTAGAAATCTTCGTTTCACGATGAGCTAACCAATTGATGGCATTTAGTGAGAATTCATTATTACCTTTAGGTTCGTATGACTCATCCATTTGTTTATCATTAAAGATATTCATTCCTGAAACGATGATACGACCTTTTTCACCGATTTCCTCAGATGCGATTAATGGAATTGCTGATCCACCTTTTTCATCTGAAACATTATCATATGTGTATCCACCTTTAATATTTCCTTCATAAGTTGTTTCGTTTCCTTTACCAAGGATGACAACTTTACCACCTTCGACAAGTGGACCGTTATTTTCTCCGGCAAGACTTACTCCACTATAATAATCAAGGAAAGAGACTCTGTCTGTAATATAATTTGACACTAAGCCAGGGTGAATTCTTACTGCATATGGTGATACTTTTGGGTCACTCCAGAAGTTACCTGACTTACTATCATCAAATACTCCGTCATTATTAATTCTAATTTTCGTTCCAATATCAGCTAGTAACGGATTACTAATTGTTGGATCTGAACTGTTATTACTCTTACTTGTCAGTAATAAAGAACCACCATTCTTCACAAAATTAGCAACCGCTGTTCTTTCGTCTGCTGATAAAGCTGTTCTAGTTGAAGTAATCATTAGGATTTGAACATTACTTAATACAGCATCTGTTAAAGCTTGTTTATTTTCGGCAACTGTGTAACCTTCTTTTTGAAGTTGAACTGTATAAGCTTTTAAATTATCTTTATACGTTCCACTATCACCAGAAGTATTTTCATTACCGTGATATGCATCTATTAATACTTTAATACCTAATGGTTCTTTTATTTTAACTGGTAAGTTAAATTTAACATCACCAATATCAAGACTATCTAGTGAAGTCACAACTGCAATTATTTGATGGTCTCCGACGAGTGGCGTATTCCATGTCGCTGTTGCTGTTGCTGAACCTTTTGATAGGATTGATGAAATATTATTTGTTCCAATAAAGTTGTCTTGTTTCACTTCATCATAGTAAAAATCTACTTTTAAATTGTTAATTGTTTGCGTTCCGTTATTAGCAACTGTAGCTTTTAAAGTCGCAGGATTACCTCCAACAATAACATCCCCAACAATATCAATTCCGCTCACTTTTACATCTACTGATTGTTCTTTTGACCAAATAGGAGAAGAATAAATTCTTTCACCATCCATTTGAGTAACTTTTACAACGAACCATTGTTGTCCACTTGGAACAGTAAATGTTGGTTTCCATGTAAAATCCTTCGTCATTGGTTGAATTGAATCTACTACTTTACCACCATTTGTGATTAATTCTACTTTCGCAATACGATCATCAGATTGGTAGCTTGATGAAAGATAACTATAATCGCTATCTGTACGTGATTCCGTTACCAAATCACTACCAGAAATATTAAAATTAAGTGTTTTACTATCAACTGTTGATCCCATGTAGTAGCCGTTTGCTAACACATCTAAAGTAAAGTTAGGATCTTCTTCCATGTAAACACGCATATTTCTCATAGAATGCATTAATGAATCTTGTGAAAGATCATCTGCAACGATAACTGTACGCGCATTTGTTTGTCCCCATGAACCTTCATGGTTATCTTCACCGTATGTTGGTGCTACATGCCATCCTAAATCTAATGTTGAGTAGAACTTTTTATCAGCATTTGCATATCCGTAGTGACCTGAACCATTACCTACTTCAAGCATTGTGAACAATTTATCTACTTTAGCGTCATAAGGTTTAAAACTATTAAATGCATTTGCTGACATATCTGGATGGTTAAACTGACCAACAATATCATCATAAGTTAGTACCCAAGAGTAATACTTGTTTAAGTCTTGGTACTGTTTTCCATTGATATTACGGTCAATAAAGTTTTCAGTCCCAAAAATATTTGAATGTCCCCATGTTGTAGAAGTCATTTCAAATGCCGGGAATACTACATAATCACCGTTTTTTGTATACTGTTTTGCTAAATCCTTTGTTAACTGCCATTGTTCTCCGCCAGTTCGTTCTGTCATACCTTTACGGTCAACATTATCCGTACCAGCAAGACTTGCATCAATATCATGCGAGTGATCTGAGAATGCAAAGAAATCATAATTATGTGCTTTACCTGCTTTTAAAGCATCCTCTGGTGTCCCTGCACCATCGTGTGAAATATTCGTATGATTATGTGTTGTTCCACGATAATGTTTACCACCAGTAAAACGTTTAACAACTTCAAACGTCCATTGTTTTTCATTACTATTACCTTTGCTATCTTTCGCCGATACCTTTACAGTATGATTTCCAATTGAAAGATCTTGGGTTACAGCATATTTAACTTGGCTTTTATTAATTGTTGCCGCTGGAGATTTAATTTCAATCCCATCAACCCATAATTGAACAGTATCAACATCTACACCACTTGGGTCATTCATTAATACAGAAATTTCCGGTTGTGGAGTTTCAACTTTTGATTGGTCCTGAGGTGTTTCCCCATTAAAATATGGACCTACTAAATCAGCTTTTAAAGATACTTTATGAGGTGTAGTACTTGAACCAGATGTGACAGTTCTTGCACCTGCAATCGCCTCAATATAGTACTCAAATCCGTTTGAAGGAACGTCCTTCGCTTCTAACGTAACTGTGTAGCGTCCTTCACTACCTTTTATCATTGGTAATGCTGTATAAGTTGTACCACCTGTTGCTCTATAGTAAACTTTTACAGATTCTGCACCATCAACAGTTGCTTCGAATTCTATATTTGTATCTTTATAGTCTTCGGTAATAGGCGTATGTGTAATATTTAAAACAGATGCAATATCACTTTTACCACGTGGATACACTTGGTAACCATTCGTCGCATTTGCATTAGTTGTATATTGTCCTAAAATTCCCGTAATCGTGTATGTTTTGCCGACCACTAAATCAGTATCAGGTGTAATACCTGTATTACTCATTACTCTTAATGTAGTTGCTTTATTATTTTCATCAACGATCGTTACATTGTAATTTGGTGGTGTACTTGCAGTTGCTGATACTTTTCCAGTTAGTGTTACTAAGCTACCTTCAAGAGGTTCTGCAACAGCAAAAGTAGTTAAATCTAAAATTGTCACATCTTTTGCAACTGGTACAGCATTACCTTCATCTATTTTCACAATACTAGACGTATCAAATTCTGTTAATCCATTGTAATAAATGACTTTACCAGTCACACGTATTTTGTCACCTTTAACAACCTTAAACCCAGGGTCATATGAAGTACTGAATACATTAATCCCACCTGTTGCATCTTGAAGATAGAAGTTTTGCTTCTGTGTTCCAAGAATACCGTTGTCTACAGTTACTACACCCTCGATTGTATAATACTTATTCAGATTAACTGGTTTCCCAGTTGTCGCATCCGATTCACGTACAACTTTTACAGGTGTAACTTGATCTGTTACTGTTTTTGTAACTGATACTGTCGAACTTTCAAGTTTGATCCCTTTTGCACTGCTTGATTGCTGTGTTACATAAATTGTATTTGGTGCATTATTAATCGTAGCTGTAAAAGCACCTGTTGCACTTACTTTTACTTCTTGATTTAATAATCTTTCAGAAATAGTAGCAGTATCATTTGGATAAATATTAATAATTGAAGATGCAACTCCTGCACCGTTATTACCAATTAATGTACCTACCCCATTACCATCTACCATATAACTTAATTTCGATCCATCTATTGAAGCGCTTTCAATTGCTTTTTGTATTTCAATTACATCACTTTCTTCTTTAGCTGTTTCAGTAGCACTTACAAATACTGAAGTTAAGTCCCCAGCAGAAAAGTTCACTTCAAAACTGCCATCAGCAGAAGCAACGATTGTTGATAGTTTAGTAGTTTTTGTAACACTATCATATATATTTACTGTTGCACCGTTTGGAACAGCACTAGTAAGACCACTTACTTTCCAGTCAGTACCTTGTTTCGTCAATTGAATATTGTTTCCAATTGGTTGTAAGCTCGTGTTTGAAACCATTGGAGCTTCAGTTGGGCTTGCTGTGTTTTTTGGTACAGGTGTTGCTGCTACAAAATCCTTAGCATTATCATCCGTATCCCATGCATTTCCTTTTCCACCACCCGGGGAAACGTTTGCATATGGTCTACGCTGAGCACTCGTCGTGCTTGTAAGAGACGGATTTGTGGGACCAGTCCCTTCAAATGCATTTGTTCCACTTCCATAACCTACAAAATCAATAATATTTGTTCCTGTTGGATTTGTACCTGAAAGTGCACTATTATTGTTTACTAATGCTACTTTTCCAGCTCCTCCTGCCATCGTTAAAGAACCAGTATTATCAGGAGTAGGTAAAGGCTTATCCTTTACTGTAGTTCCAGCTGCTTCTTGTACTAAAAAATAACCATTAGCTTTGATCGTTCCAGTTAAAGTAGTTAATGTCCAACCACTTCCTGTTGAACTAGCGTATTGAACCGACCAATTATCTAATACAACATCACTGTCAGTTGGATTATAAAGTTCAATAAAATCATTTGTATATGTAGCTCCTGTGTTTCCTCCGCCACCATATACTTGACTAATTACTACATGATCAGCGATTGCTGCTTCAGCTCTATTCACTAAACCGCTCGGTAAGAACGTGCTTGTTAATAGTAAAGCTGATATGACCATGCTCGTCCAACGCTTAATCCTTCTTGTTTTTAACTTCATTTCATCAACATCCTTTAATAAATTTGGTGAAATAATTATTGCTAAAAAACAGTATTTTCCCTTTCTCTATAAACGTGTAATATATCAGTAATTTTATAAAGATATATCGCCTAGAATATTATATGAAATTTTTAAAAGTAAAGAAATAAGTTTATTTTAAAATTAGTTTACATTTTCTGTAAATTTTAAATTAATACTATACAAACTCAATTATTCTATGATTATATTAAGTGGGTTTATGATTTCCTTTTTAATATATGAATCTAATGAAAAGATTCATTTACTGAATACTTTAATAGAATACAGGGGGATACTTCGGTGCTTCATTATTTTGACAAGCTTATAAAAGCTATACAAAGAAAGAAATCGAGAAATCTATTTTTACGTTTAATACCACTACTTTTACTTTTATTTATAACCCTACCACAAAACGCATCAGCACATAATTATAGTGCTAGTTTTACGAATATTAAGTTTGAAAAAGAACAAACTGAAATGACATTCGCAATTGATTCAATATCTCTTATTGAATTAATCAATGGTATTGATCCAAATAATAATTTTAAACTAGAAAAAACAGAATTAAAAAAAGAGGAACACCATTTAGAGGAAATTGTTACTGAAAAGCTTTCTCTTGATAAAAATAACGAAGAACAAACACCAACAGTTAAAAAAATGAAGAAGATTAAAAAAGAGGATGTAGAATATATAGAGTTTAAAGTTCTCTTCCCTGCATTTGCTCCTGGGGACACAATCAGTTTAAATGATGGCTTTTACACAGGTGACTCAGGAACGACAAATTATGTAAATCTATTAACAGCTACTTATGGATCTGAAACGAGCCAAGCTGCTTTACAAGGGACAAACAGAACATGGACAATCCTTTTAACAGAAGCTCAGCAAGATCAACAAACAACCGATGGACAAGCACAAGATACAAAACAAGTAAGTGATACTAAATCTGCAGAAGATACTTCATCTTGGCTATCATTTTTCAAATTAGGGATGCTTCATATACTAACTGGATATGATCATTTATTATTTTTATTTGCATTACTACTAAGCAGACAATCTTTAAAACAATTTATCGGAACAATCACTGCTTTTACAATTGCACATAGTATCACCTTGACTTTAGCAGTATTAGGAATCGTTGACCTACCATCTAAATTTGTTGAATCAGTGATCGCACTAAGTATTTGTTATGTTGCTATAGAAAATATATTGAAAGAAAAGATTAACTATAGATGGGCAATTACATTTATATTTGGATTAATTCACGGGATGGGATTTGCTAGCATTTTAAAAGAAATGGAACTTCCGAAATCAAATCTAGCTGTAGCATTATTAAATTTCAATCTTGGAATCGAGTTTATCCAACTATGTATTGCACTATTGATCGTGCCAATCTTATTGAAATTGCAAGTTCTTTCAAAATACAGAAGTTATGTAAAAATAGGTTCAGTTTTCATTTTTATCCTAGGTCTGATTTGGTTAGTTCAGAGATTAATGTAAATAAATACAAAAAAGGGCTATCTCATACGTCAATTCGACATGAGGAGCCCTTTTTCGTTTATATATCTAATTTGTTCATTTTTTTACTTTTAAATACGATGTGTTGATTTCCACTTCAGGCTGCTCGCTTTCCGTGGGGCGAGAGCTGAGCCTCCTCGGCAAGCCTCCGGGGTCTAACCTTCCCGCTATTCCCACAGGAGTCGAGCTGCCTTCCGTTCCAATCACATTCTTTATCATTAGTGCACTCTAAGATCATCGACTCAAAACCGTACTCATTAAAAATCGATAATCTTGAATAGTTTAGTTTATATCAAAATCTTATTTTAAAGCATATTTGTAACTAGCACCCTCAACAGCAGCGTCATTTGCTTTGTGGTCTACTAATTCTACTTTAATTTCATAGACTCCTACTGAAGGAAGTTTCATTTTAAATGGAACTGGATAGCCTTCAGCCATTTTTAATAGTGTTAAAGAAAGATCACTTACTTCACCATCTTGTGGTACATAAGCAATACCTTGGCTATTTGTTGTTGATTGAAGTGCATAGCCTGCTAAGTAGCCAAATGTTAAATTCTTAACTGGCGCACCGTCTTTTGTGATCAATACTTTAAATTTAAGCTCTGAACCTGCTGGTCTTGTAAATGTTTCAGGAAGCTTTGCATTTACGATGAACTCTTGCTCTGTGTTAAATGCTAAACTTGTACCACCTAAATTTACAGCGATAAATCCAGCTGTAGTTTGAGTTGACTTAATTGATGTAACAGTTTTACCAGAGCCATCCTTCACTTCACCAACAAATGTTACCGCTGGTTTAGCAGTTAAATCACTTGATGCTTGCTCTTCAAGTGTAAGCGTTGTCACTAATCCTTTTGAAGAAGCGTTTGTTACCGTGTATCCGTCTACAGTAAAGTCAGCTTTATCCACGCCAGATACAAGCTCTGAGAATTGTACAGCAACTGCATCTAGCTTACCATTTTTATTCATATCAAGTGTTTGTACTTTAGTAAGTGTTACAGCTTTTGCAGCAACTTTAAAGCTAACATTTACTTTCGTTGTAGCCATTACTTTGCCTTTATTATCTTTAACTTTTGAAACTGTTAGACTTGTAGTAAATGATGCAGTTCTTTTTTCAACACCTTTAACTGTTAAAAGTGCTTTATTTCCAGATAACGTAACATTTGTTACTGAAATCCCACTGTTTTTAGCAAATGAATAACTGTTCACTTTCACTGCAGACTTTTTATCTACAGCTCTGTTAAATTCAACAACTACTGTTTTTGTATTCACCGCTGTTACTTTTTTAACTGTTAATTTTGGTTCTTTCACTGATTTAGCACTAATTACAGAAGGTGTTAAGGCAGATGCTACTAAAGCTGCTGACAAAGATGTCATTAGTACATTACGTTTAGAAAATTTTCTTTTCATACTAATCAATCACTCCTAAATGTTCATTAATTGCTAGAATATACCAACTAAGTCGATTGTATATGATAAAGAAAATGCAGTCTACTAATTTTTTTATTATTTTGAATAATTAAAATACTAATATAGTTATTTAGTTCATTACTTCTTTATATTGGAAGGAAGACATATAAAAAAGCTATTATCGTTAAAGATAATAACTTTTTACTGTTTTTGCATTCTACGTATT
This sequence comes from Gottfriedia sp. ABJ_BB2_2, assembly GCF_055484705.1. Lineage (NCBI taxonomy): Bacteria > Bacillati > Bacillota > Bacilli > Caryophanales > Bacillaceae > Gottfriedia > Gottfriedia sp. ABJ_BB2_2. The sequence continues at coordinate 236,040 of NZ_JBVFKR010000005.1, read as the reverse complement.
AACTACTGTACCGACCAAAAATGAGTCTCGAAACCAGCTAGATCATGGTATGGATATAGAGGTTTTAACTGCTTCGCTTTTGTCCATAAATCCTTTGTTTTTTCCAAAGACTGTAAAGACTTTTTATAGTTTTCATCTACTGTAATATAATTAACGTTTCCTAGATGTTGCAGTGAATAACCTGTAATTTCTTCAAAAAATGTCTTACTAGCGTAGTCTAAAGGATCTCCTTTTACAATATAATTTGTAAAGATTGGTTTGAATAGCGTTTGAATATTTTCAGTTTTCGTATGAAGTTTTTTCGTTCCATTATCTAATAAAACACCAAGTGAATTAAATGTAACTCCTTGTACAAGTGGATGGTCTTTCATTTTTTGATCCTGCACCAACTGATAGCCTATATACTGTGCCAAATACCCACCAAATGAGTGCCCGGTTACATAAACACTCGCACCAGTATTTTCTTTTTTATTTAATATTTGCTTTACCCATTTATATGCTTGCTGAGCTTGTGCATCAACCACGACGGGTGATGCATTTTCTGGAGAATCAAAACCAATTAACCTCTGATATATATCTTGTAAATTTATTTTCTTTAAACCACTAAATGCAAATAAAAGACTATTGTCTTTCGTATTTTTTAGGGCAATTGCTGAAAAACCGATTTGACCAGCTGTTAATGAAACTAACTCATAATCACTTAACCGATCATGCATTTCAGTATAAAGTGGTTCAGCAACACCTTGGTGTTCAGTCAATTGCTTTCCTAGTTCATTTTTTAGAAAAGGTTCGTAAGATAGCTCTGCAGCTGTTAACAATACTCCATCAGGTATTTTATCTAAAACACTATCTGGTAATTTTTCTAGAACCCTTTGTTCACTACATCCTGCTGATGTAAAAAAAGTTAATACTGCTACACAAAATAAAACAACACGAAAGTGATAATTCATGAACAACCTCCTTTCCGACAATCTCTCCCTCCATATTATGTCCACGACCATTCGACATGTTCATCTTTTTCCCAAAAAAGACTAAAATTATACATGTTTTTAATTGACAATTTTACTTTTTAAATGATATTATAAAAATTTTGTTATTTCATTAAACAATGTTATACTTGATTTATCATAGGTTTTTCGGAGGTGGATACATTGTTCAAAATTGGCGATCAAATAATTTATCCCATGCAAGGAGCTGCAGTGATTGATTCCATTGAAGAAAAGGTCATACAGGGTGTAACACAGCAATATTACATTATCCATATGCCTTCCAGTAATATGAAGTTAATGATTCCAAAAGGAAATGTTTCAAGAACGAAAATTCGATTAGTAGAAGATCACGACCACCTAGAAACAGTATTAGATGATTTTTCAAATGGTCATCCAGATGACTCATTATCATGGAAACAAAAGTATGATGTGAATATGAAAAAACTCAAATCGGGTGAATTGCTAGCTGGCGCACAAGTTGTACGTGATTTAACATTACAAAGTAAAGAAAAACCTTTAAACCCAAGTGAGAAAGAAATGCTCGACACTGCAAAAAGAATGTTTGTAGGAGAATTAAGTTTAATTAAAGGTATTTCTCAACTTGAAGCGACTGAATTAATTAATGAGGCATTAAAATAAATGAGGAAAAGAGCTGAAACCGGCTCTTTTTTTTATGTATTTTAAATTATCTTGGGACGTTCGTTAAAACTGTACAGTAGCCCTCCTACTTGTCTTCTACTCTCCTGGGTATGCCTATCATCTATATGAATCTCAACAATCTAATAACAAGTCCTTATTTTCGTTTAGCGACAAAAAAAAGACTGTTAGCATAATTGCTAACAGTCTTTTATCTCATAAGTGAGAATTATAATTTAACTACGTTTTCAGCTTGAGCGCCACGGTTACCTTGAGTGATCTCAAAGCTTACTTTTTGGCCTTCTTCAAGAGATTTGAAACCTTCGCCTTGGATAGCTGAGAAATGTACGAATACATCGTCTCCACCTTCAACTGCGATGAATCCGAAACCTTTTTCTGCGTTAAACCATTTTACTGTACCTGTGTTCATAATGCGAACCTCCATATATCCTGTTTTTTTTACACTTAATGAGTATTGTTAAGAAAAAATACACACATTATAACAGGATGAAAATTCGTCCCTTTTAACACATGAATTGAATTAACCAATTCTTATTAAGTATGTAGTTATTGTATCATAGATTTTACTGAAAAACAAATTGTGTTGAAATTTTAAAAAAATAAAGTCCTATATTTTAATATAGGACCTTATCAAACCCTTTATTTTGCTGGTTCTGCAGCCAGTATTAATCCAATTGGTAAGTTTTTCTTCATAATACTATTGAAGTATGAATGTGGTACAGGTTTATTACCTACATATGGAGAAATTTCAATTGTAAATCCTGGACGTTTTTTTACCGCAACGTACAAATCTTTATAACCTCCGCCTCCACCTTTAGCAGGTGCAACAAGACTATATCCAGTTTGCTTTGAAAGTTTAGTAGCAATCGCTTTATCTCTCGTAAATTGACTACCTTTTTGATTATAGTGCCAAAAAATAATATTGCCAGAAGAATGATATGCAACGGTATTTTTAAAGCTGTGTTTATTCGTAAAATCATATAAAGCCTTTACTTCTGGTTCACTTAAAGGTTTACTGCCTTTATGGTTATCCGGTCCTGGTTTAGGTTTATTTCCACTAATTTTACTCCAATTAGCTGGATATTGACGATTTAAGTCAACACCACGAATATTCGCTTTCCAAGCCTTAAAGTTTTTGCTTCCATTATTTAGTTTGATCACTTGACTTGGATTTTTGGCACTATTTGCACCTTCTTGTACTAACATAACCCCATCAGGGTTCACCATTGGTACAAAGTAAATAGATGTTCTAGTTAATAGTTTCTTTACATCATAGCCATTTATTTTTGTATTTTTTTCATAAGCATTCGCATATTGATCAAGCATTTCCATTAATACATTAGTTGTCATATGCTCACGGGCATGGTGAGAGGCATTTAAACTAATCTCTTCTTTACCTGTTCCAAGTTTAATTGCATAAAGATTTCTTCCATCAACTGATTTGCCTATTATTTCTACCTTAGTAAATGAAGGATACCATGCATTTAATTCCTGTAAATCTGCAATCATCTCATTATAGCTATAGTCACCGGATGGATTCACATAGTTATTTGTCTTAAGTGAAAGATTCGTTTTTGTAATTAATCCCGTATTCCCGCCAATTTTTACTACATAAAAAGAACCATATTCACCTTTAATGTCTATTTTTTGACGAGCCGGAATCTCTGCTATGATATATGATTTATTTACTGCATTTACAATTTTAGTTACTCGTTTCGTCATTCCTACCTTTATTGAAACTGCTTTTACAGAAATTGTTGGTACAGGTAGTTTTCCACCTTGTACGGGAACTGTATTATTTTTTTCTATATAAGCTGTTGTATTTAAGTATTGAATAATAAGGTATTGATCTTTTTCTCCTATTTTTTCAAATAAAGTATTACTTTTTACAATCCCTTTATTTACTAATTTACCATTTTCATTTAGTAATAGAGCTGTATTTGTCATCACCTTAAATATTTTTTCAGTTGGATGAATCTCCCACAATGTAGCGTCACGAACTTTACTTTTTAAAACAGAGCCTAGCGTTTCGTTATACTGTACAAAAAACACTTCTGCCTCTTCTTTTTCAACCTTCAATAATTGATTAGCCGGTATTTGTACAGTTGTAACTTCACCAGTTTCTGGATTTTGTACTGTTAGATTAGCTACTTCTAATGTAATCACCCATTTTTCTGGTACCACTTGTCCTGTGGAAGTTTCCGCAAATACATCCTTAACCATGCTAAATGTTAATAAAAACGCGATAAAACTTATAAAAAACTTTTTCAAAACTTTTCACCTCTCTAGTTAGTTATTACAAAGTTGTCAATTAAAAACGAAAAGCCCCCTGCTTAGGGAGCTTATATTTATATGTCTAGTATTCTATTACTTTATGATTCTTTTTGCTCCAGTATATTTAGGACCCCAATAGCCTCCGCTTAGAGAGTCAATTTTAATTCCTTTACTACTTGAAGCGCTAATGAATTTATTATTTCCAACATAAATTCCAGCATGTGATATACCAGATTTGTATGTATTGCTGAAAAACACTAGATCGCCTGGCTCTAGGTCATCTTTAGATACTGTTTTACCAACACCATATTGATCAGAAGAAGAACGTGGCAAACTAATTCCCGCTGCTTCTTTGTATACATAGCGAGTAAATCCTGAGCAGTCAAATCCATTTGGAGTTGTGCCTCCGTAAACATAATCTACACCTATATGTTGTTTTGCTTCATTTACGATATCATTACCATCCATAGTTGCGGCTGATGTTTTACTAAGAGGTTGTCCAACTAGGAATAGGAAAATTACTGAAAGTAGTATAAAACCTTTTTTCATTCTTTTCACTCCTAGACATGTATGTTTCTACTTTATATACCAATTTATCTGATAATTCGATAATATCATGTTTTTTTCTCCCTTATGTTACAGCTATATTACAAGTTGTTTACCATTTATTTAAATACACCAGTAATTTACAAAATTAAGCAGCATCATTAGTCAATTTTCTATTGAATCCTACTTTTTTCATGACTTTTATCTCATTTATTTCATTTTTCATCATATGTAATGAAGGAACTTATACTTTTTCCTTTTCAACTATGTGTAACGTATCTGTTTAGGGTATAATTACCAATAAGAATGTTACGAGTTAGGAGGCAGAGAATGCTTCAACGTGATTTAAGTAAAGATGTGATTTATGAACTCTCATACTCGCTTTTTTCTAAACTTTCTCCACAAAATATGAGAGATGCGGAGCTTGTTGAAAGTGGCTTACAGCTTTATCGACAAGGACAGGTTTATAATGTTTCAGTTAGAGACGGTAGAATTGTCGGAGTGGTAGAAGAATCAGAACAAATTCACTTACCAATTTTACATATAAATAATCATGATCAAAATGGATGTGATTGTTACGAAGCACCTCCATGCCAACATCAGATTGCACTACTATGCTACGCAGCTGCATCATTTTCTTTGGTCGGAGATATTTTGAGGAAATTTAAGCAGTCGACTTTGAAAAGTATCCCAAATATTATGACAGGTCGACAATTGTTAGATCAGATGAATATCATTCAGGAAGATAAACCAAAAGAAACTGTTGAATTATTTGAAAAGAAATATAAGGAGTATATTGAACAACAACGAACATCATTTTACCAAGATGTTTATTTTGTGTACCCCTTATATGAACGGTTTTATCATGGATTATTAAATCAACAGCCTCGACAAGAAAAGGAAAAACTACAGTATCAGCTACTGGCAGCCATTTTCACGATGAATAAAATGGTGAATCAAATTGAAATTCAAAGTACAGTTTATGACAATGCTCAATTACCAAGAGAAATGACAATGCTAGAAAATCAAATAGAGGCCGTAAGTAGACAGTTACATAATATTACAGGCGGTTCCGTTTCACATCAATATGAGGATGTGTTAAGACAGCAGCTAAAATCTTTACTATTCGATCGAAAGCTTTGTTTAATACCGAGATATAATTCTTTCCGTCATGTATATAAGGAATTATTGAATAATGAGAAGAAATTACGTCAAGATTTGGAAGATTTTTCGAAGATCCCAGAAGATTACTATGTTGACTTAGGCATGGCCCAGTTGCATTTTTTATTAAAAAATGATGACGATATGCTTACCATTTTAAAAAAATATAGTCAGAATGAGCGTACTTTGTATAGCTTTACTTATTGGATTGAAAGCTTACGCAAAAATAATGAAACTGAACGTCTTTCAAATTTTTTACCTTTATATTACGAAATGCTACTATACTATCTCCAACATGGAGATGATGAATATGCAAAGAGCACTTTTGCAAAACATTTTCTATCACATTATGAATACAATAGCTTTTATACAAATCAAACGGCGGGATTAGAAGTCGTTTATCAAGCGCTTCTTCCTTATAGTGAGATGCAGTATACAGATTATTTAATGCATAATCAGGAGTATAAGCGTTGGACTGAATTACAAATGTATTTATATTCTTATCATCCTGAACAAATAGATAAACATGATTTACAGGAAGCACATAAGCATGACCCACAATCTGTTCTTCCGATTTATCATCACATGGTTCTATATTATATTGAGCTAAAGGGTCGTTCTAATTATAAATTAGCAGTTCGATATTTAAAGAAACTGAAAACTAATTATAAGAAATTAAAGCGCATTGATGAATGGAATGATTATATTCAATATATTGAATCTCAATTTATTCGTTTACGTGCACTTCAAGAGGAATTAAGGAAAGGAAAATTAGTCAATGAAGCGACTAGCTAATCTTAGTGTTGCAGTAAAATGGGTAGAGAATAAGGGACTACTCATTTATGGGATGCAAAGCCACGGTGGCATTTTACCGGTAAGCGTATGGAAGCATCTATTGTTTCAGTGGCATGTTCCTTCATACTATGGGACTTTACTACAATCTAGTCGAGTTGGACAGATTGAGGGTATTCTTTTAACTCCTATTGAAGCACTGACTTTTTTCAAAGAGCATCATGAGAATTCATTAGTAGAAATAACTTATCTTGATGAAGCAAAAGAATTTCATCAAACGATTTCACAGCTTTATCCTTCTTTTCATGAAGGGCAGGTTTCACCAAGCTTTGCACATTATCAAGCTGGAAATGAATTATGGAGAATTGATGGGACCGAGCTTTTGGAGCCTACTGTACAGGAATTAGTATCTGCGGCAATTAAGCAACAGTTTGAGATTGGATCAATTCATTCAAAAAAGTGGGAGATTGCAAGAGGCCTATATCATAATCCTACTTATCTAAAACAACAGCTTACTCATAGTATTGACGAGGATGACTGGCATGTGAAAATCGGACTTAGAGATGATGATGTTCCATTCTCAATTCGTTTAGTACTTGAAGAACCGATGAGTGAGCATGATGACTGGCATTTACGTACATATTTAATAGATGAACGAAAAACGATCAAGCCATATGAATATAATGGACACCCATCACTCCATAGTAAGCATGCATCATATGCTGAATATTTGGATCGCACGTTTCAAGGTGTTGGATTACTTGTTCCTACTTTAATTGAAGACAATCTACCAAGAAACATTCTTTCAGAGCAAGATGCTTGGACATTTTTAACGGAAGATAGTGAGAAGGTACTCTCTGCAAATATTCAAGTACTGTTGCCAAGTTGGTGGCAGGCTTTAAAACAAAACAAAATGACGCTAAAAGCAAGCGTTAAAGGCAAACCTACAGGAAATTCATTTTTTAATATGGAAACACTGGTTGATTTTAATTGGAGAATCTCTACAAATGGAATGGAGCTTTCTGAACAGCAGTTCCAGCAATTTGTTGAAAACCAACGCAGATTAATTCAATTTAATGGACAATGGATTGCACTCGATCCTGCCTTTATTGCAAGAATGAAGAAAATGATGGCAAAAGCAGAAAAGCAAGGGTTACGATTTCATGAAGTACTTCAGCACGAATTGCTTCAAGGCTCTGAAAAAGTCGAGGATGACAATTCACCGTTTGCAGAAGTTGAAATTGAAGTTGATGATGTTTTCCGCGAATTAACGAAACGTCTTACTTCTATTAATGATGTCCCTGAGTTAGAAAAGCCACCTGGACTTCAAGCAACTTTACGAGCATATCAACAAAAAGGATTTGAATGGCTTATTCATTTAAAAAACATGGGATTCGGTGCATTACTTGCAGATGACATGGGACTAGGGAAAACCATTCAATCGATTGCATATTTAGCATATAGAAAAGAACATGAGGAACAACGAGGTGCTTCTTTAATTGTTTGCCCAACATCCGTGATCAATAACTGGAAAAGAGAAATCGAAACTTTTTATCCAGGTTTAACGATTCATGTTCATTACGGTGGAAATCGCCTAAAAGGATCTGACCTTCTTTCAATTGTTAGAGATGTTGATATCGTCATTACTTCCTATGCTTTAAGTGTGCTAGATTATGAAGACCTTAAACAATATGCATGGAAAAGTATCATTTTAGATGAGGCTCAAAATATCAAAAATCCGACTACGAAACAATCTCGAGCAGTCCGTGGACTAAAAGCCGAGCATCGTATTGCATTAACTGGTACGCCAATGGAAAATCGCTTAACAGAGCTATGGACAATTTTTGATTTTATTAACAGAGGTTATCTTGGTACGTTAAATCGATTTGTTGGAAATTATGTCAATCCAATTGAAAAAGATCGGGATGAAGAAAAAATCAGTGCAGTTCATCGATTAATTGCACCTTTCTTACTTCGACGAACGAAACAAGACGAGGATGTTGCCTTAAATTTACCACCGAAGCAAGAGCAAAAAATGCTATGTCCATTGTCGGTTGAACAAGCTGCATTATATGAACAGGTCGTTCAGGATAGTTTAAAGCAAATTGATACTTTAAGTGGCATTGAAAGACGTGGACGAATATTGTGGATGTTAAATAAGCTGAAACAAATTTGTGATCATCCTTCATTGTTCTTGAAAGAATCTCAACTTGTCGAATTTGAAGACCGTTCGAGTAAGGTTGAAAGGCTGTTTGAATTAATTGATCCTATTTTGGAACAAAAAGAAAGCTGTCTCATCTTTACTCAATATGTCAGAATGGGTGATATGTTAAAAGAAGCCATTCAATCAAAATTTGGAGAAGAAGTACTTTTCTTAAACGGAAGTGTACCAAAAACTGCTCGTGATCAAATGATTACTCGTTTTCAAAATGGTGAAGTAAAAATATTCATCCTTTCTTTAAAAGCAGGTGGAACTGGGTTAAATTTAACAGCTGCAAACCATGTCATGCACTTTGATCGTTGGTGGAATCCAGCAGTAGAAAATCAAGCGACAGACCGAGCTTATCGAATTGGCCAAACAAAGTTCGTTCAAGTTCATAAGTTCGTAACGATCGGTACACTAGAAGAAAAAATTGATGAAATGCTACAACGCAAACAATCATTAAATGATACGATCATAACTAGTGAACAATGGATTACCGAACTATCAATGGACGAGTTAGCTGAACTATTGGGTGTTTAGTAGGTTATAATCAATGTTGTACTTATAAAGGGGCTGTCTCATAAGTCTATTTGACATGGGGCTCCCTTTTTTATTGTTTTAAAAGAGGAAAGCGTTGATTTCCACTTCAGGCTGCTCGCTTTCCGTGGGGCGAGAGCTGAGCCTCCTCGGCCCACCTCCGGGGTCTCAGCCTTCCCGCTATTCCCACAGGAGTCGAGCTGCCTTCCGTTGCAATCTTATTCTTTATCTTCAGTGCATTCTTAAATAACTTCTTAAAACAATAAAATAAAAATGTGATACTCTAAATAGTCTAATTTTAAAATTAAAATCCTTTTTAGGCACTTCCTTAATTATTTTAAATTCATTTAAAGAGAACTAATTTTCAGTAACTACACACAACAAAACAACAATAATGAAAAGCCTGCTATAACAATGCGAATTGGTATGCAAATATACCCCTTTAATAAATTATTTACCTTACCTTGTGTTTATTTATTGTTTTATCAATTTATACTCAAATAGCTTTCTCTTTAAATAATAAACAAAATAAAAAACAGACCACTAGACAGGTCTGTTTTCTATTTATTATACCGATTGCATTTCTTGAAGGCGTTCGATATGATATTTAGCTTCTAATTTACAAGAGTAAGATGGGTCTTCCACTTTTAGCTCTTTTACTAGCTGCTCGATTTGTTGAATTTGATCTTCTGTAGGATCATCATTCAATATTTTTGTAATATCTGCGTTCATTTTTGTAGCTAATTCTTGGTGAAACTGTTCACTATTCAAGATTGAATCTTCAACAGTTGATTGCCATGAAGCGTGTTGCTCATTGTAACTTTTCCACTCAGCTAAGAAATCATCCCAGCTATACGCTTCTAAATCCCACTCTAAGTTCCTCATATATAATTCAAAAGCAGTTTTGATAGAGTTGGTAATGCTAACTTTCGTACCACGTGGTAAATCTTTGAGCATGATGTACATACCCCCGTTTTAAAATTTTTGTAAATTCTCTAAGGTGTATTTTTTGATAACATTGTTATAATACCATAAAATGACGAATTACAACAAAATAATTTAAATTATTCTACAATTTACACGTGGTATGGCAAAATCAAGAATCGTTTTTTTGAAATAATTGGTAGGGCTAGAAATTTATTCTTACTTTAATGCAAATGTTAATTCAACTTCACATGCAACTTGACCATCAACTGTTGCTACGCCTTTACCTTTACCAATTGGTCCACGCATTTTCACAAGTTCCACTTCAAGTCTTAGTGTATCACCAGGTACTACTTGTTTTTTAAATCGGCAATTATCGATGCCCGCAAAAAGTGCAAGTCTGCCTTTATTCTGCTCTAAGCTTAATGCAGCAACTGCTCCAACTTGTGCAAGAGCTTCGACGATCAATACGCCTGGCATTACAGGAAATTCTGGAAAATGACCATTAAAAAATTCTTCATTTGCTGTTACATTTTTTAATCCAATTGCACGTTTTCCTTCTTCAAGTTCTACAATTCGATCAACTAATAAAAATGGATAACGATGTGGAATAATCTCTTTAATTGCTTGGATATCTAACATTTTATTTATTCCTCCTAGATCAATTTAACTGATTCGTACAAAAAAGAAGCAAGTCTTAAGACCAGCTTCTATTTTTTATAAGTAATATACTATCTTATTTTATTATTTAACGCAATCCATTAATTAATCCGCTCATTTCGTCAGCCATTGTAATCGCACGTGAGCTGAATTGATAAGCTTTTTGAGTAATTGTTAAGTCAGTCATTGAAGTAGCTAAATCGACATTCGATTGTTCTAGCGCGCCACCCATTGTACTCACTTGATTTGCATTAATTGGACGAACTGTTTGTCCAGCAGTTGCTGCAGGTGAAATACGGTACAAATTACTGCCCGCACTTTCAAAGTTTTGTGGTTTCAAAACATTTACTACGGCTAGCTGATAGTTCGTTCTTGTTCCATTTTGATTTGTTACTGTCAGACTACCCTTTTCATTAAAAGAAAAGTCCTTTGCATTACCATCCACAATAATTGGACCATTCGTCCCTAATACTGGGTGTCCCTCACTTGTAGAAAGCTGCAATCTAGAACCATCACCGTTTATTGGTAATAATTGAAACGATCCATCTCTTGTATATCTAGTTTCCGTTCGGCCATTTTCAGTTACATTTACTTGAAAAAATTGATTTTTTTGAACTAAAGCTACATCAAGCTTTCGTTCCGTTCGTTGAATTGCACCAGCATCCAATTGTAGTGCTGTATGAGCAAGCTTTGCACCCACTCCATAACGAATTCCATAAGGTGTGTTACGTCCCACCTCTTGATCGTATCGAGTTTGATTATCATACTGCTGAGTAAGCATTTCACTAAAGTTAGTATCACGACGTTTATACCCTACAGTGTTTACATTAGAAATATTATTACTAATTACATCTAATTGATTTTGTAATTGTCCCATTGTATTCGATGCGATTGTTAGCATGCGATTCATATAATTACCCTCCTCATTTATTTTTTTCACTGTTGTTATATGATTCTAATTTTTTATCCATCTAAATTTTTAACAGATGACTCTAAACCATTCTTTGAACATTCTTCATTTTTATCTTATGCTTCCAATCTCATTTGCAGCTTTTTCCATGCTTCGATCATAAGCTTGTAGAACTTTTTGGTTAGCTTCAAAGCTACGGTACGCTGACATAAGTTCAGTATAAGTCTGTGTAACATCAACATTTGAACGCTCAATAAATCCTTGGTTAACAGAAAAAGCAATTCGATTATTTCCAGAAGCTGTCGGAAGTCCTTGTCCACTTATCGTTTTGAACAGACCTTCGCCTTCTTTCACTAATACGTTTGGATTATCAGAAAATGCAACTTTTAATTTACCTGCATTTCGTCCATTATCAACAATTGTTCCATCTTCAAGCATTTTGAAATCAGAAGATTGGACTTGAATACGTTGATTATTCTCACCTAAAACATAGAAGCCATTATTTGTTGTTAAATAACCTTGTTGATCTAATGTAAAATTCCCATTTCTAGTATAACGAACAGTTCCATCTGGATTCTGAAGCTCAAAAAATAGAGCACCTTTTGTTTTAGCAGCCGTATTGAATGGAATAACACGCTCTTGAATCGCTATATCAGTGGATTTATTTGTTTGTTGAAGATCACCTTGTGTAAACTTTGGTAGTGTTTCTTGCATGTATACTCCAGTATTTAATCCACCTAAGGTTGGGCCATTTTGGCTAATATTTTTACCTGGAATATCTTCTGTGTTCATTCTTTTCATTAATAATTCTGGAAAAGAACGCAATGAAGCTTGTTCACCTTTATAACCAGGCGTATTAGCGTTTGCTATATTGTTAGTCAAGTATTCTGTTACTCTTTGCTGTGTAATCATACCTGATGCTGCTGCATAAAAACCTCTTAGCATAAAGCTACTCCTCTCTATCTATTTAGCTTCAATAATTGAAACTAAATGACATTCCACAATAATTTGTTAACGTATATATCTTCTATTCGTACGAATCTATTTTCACTTTAAATATTGCATTATTTTTGTTTATTAGGTCATTGTATATAAGATACACAAAATTTGATAAATTTCATCAACTCTATTATATACCTTCTTGTATTTATTTGTATGGTCCAAATAGCTTATGTCGAAAAATGTTTTCTCTTGTAAAATAGTAGCATTGTATCAAAAATGACCGGTAGTCAAAATTTGGTGATTAATATGAAAAAAGACTTACGAAATGAGTCTGTTTTTTACTTTTTTGAATCTACTTTGTCAGTCTGATTAAGGTGAATCTATCATTCATAAAAAAAATAGCCTGTAACCAACATTTAGTTACAGGCTATTGCTATCTCAATTATTGTGAAACTGACCTTTCAGTTTCTACAGCAGCATTACTCAATCCAGTTTTCATGTACTTAGGTAAAACAACGAAATAATACACACCCACTATTGATAAACTTAACCCGACAATTGCATGTAACCATTCAATCTTTAAAATAGCTGGATAGAATAACGCGATTAAGCCTAGTGTAATACTTTGAGATAAAAGTATAATTGGTTGGATCCAACCTTGAACTCTTCCCATCATCCGTTTTTCAACAATTTTAGGGAACCAACCACCTATCCCTATATTTACGATTGGTAATATTAGTCCAATGATAAATTGCCATAGTATGTAAGCAATTGGTGAAGTTGAAAACCCTGAAGCAATGACACATAACCCGGATATAATCAGTCCAATAATGATCATATTCTGAAGTTGCATCTTCTTTGCTAGCATTGAACCAACAATACTTCCAAGCAATACACCTGTACCAAATGCAACTCCAATATAAATTAAAAGTTCTTCATAATTTTCAGGTGCTAGTTTGTATTTTAAGATAAATGAAGGCATAACTGAAAATCCTCCATTAATGACACCAAATAGGAAAAATCCTGATAATAGAGACCTTAGTAATGAGTGATTTAAAATGTAAACAATTCCTTCTTTAAAATCTTTTAGCACTAATGTAAATTTCAAATCTTTTAATGTATGGTGACCATTAGGATTTGTAATTTCTTTAGAGAGTTTTGCTACTTGGATCAGAAGTCCAGATAGGATAAATGATATCGTATCAATGATAATAGCAGCTTCTACGCCCAACTTCCAAAATACAATTGTTCCTATTGCTCCACCAAATAGCATAAATAAACTACTAACAAGTTGATTTAAACCTGCCGAGGTTGCATATTGGTCTTCGGTTAAAATCCCTTGTAATAGTGAAGACTGTGCAGGTTGAAAAAATTTCGATACACCACTTCTTAAAAAAAGAACACAGAATGATAGAAATATCCAATCTTGCATGATTGTGATTAGTAATACAACTGATAAACACGCACTAATATAATCGCAATACATAGCAATTTTCTTACGATTTAACCGATCTGCAAATACACCAACTAAAAAAAACAAAAAAAGCATTGGTAAAGTATACATTAATTCTGTTATCGTCGCATATGACGGTTGACTAGAAAATTTCCTTAACAAATAAAGCATAAATGCAGTCATGCCCACTACGGATCCAAGCTGAGAAGTGAAATTTGCTAAAAATAACCATAAGAAATTACGGTTTTTAAAAATTTGTAACAATTTAAGTCCCCCTTTTTACACCCTTATTCATTATATACTAAATTTTCAGAATAAAAAGCGCGATTCTTGTCGGACTTTCTTTAACTTTTCGCATAATCTTTTCCATAATCAACCAAAATAATAATGTCGTAAAATTGTTTCGTTTTGACAGGGAGCTGATTTTTTGAAAATGTTTTTTATATTTTTATGTTTATTTGTATTAACAATGAGTTTATTGGCAGGTATTGATTTAATACAAGGCACAAGTTTCTCTGAAATGTGGAGCTATATACTAGTTAGTAAAACGGAGCTGGTTGGAGAGGATTATGTGGTGATTTTCTTATTTACAGTTCCTTTTGCGGTCGGAAATACGGTCCTAAAATTCTTGAATAAGAAAAAAGTACAAAACCGAACAAAAAACCCACAAAATTCAGCTAACTAAATCATTAAAAAACAGCTTAGTTATTTTCTAAGCTGTTTTTTTCATTCACTTTTTTCTGTATGATTGCAATTGCAAGCAAAGCAATTGGAACAACTATTTGAAGAGGGACATGTAAGTAATATGGAACAACATCTAATCCCTCTTTATAATGTTCTAAATAATTAGGTGCCATCCAAACCGAGCTAAGAACAATTATGACTGCAATTGGGTAGGTTAACTGATCTCTTTTTTTCACTCTGAATAAATCAGAAGCACCAATTACAGCACAAAAGAAGAAGACTGCTACTTTCATGAATCCACCTAACACCATGACAATTACTATTAATGAATCAAGTCTTTGAATGAAATTAGCAATGTTTATATAACTAACAGCAGTTAAAATCGGATAAGTTGCCCGATCTAATACATCCACTCCTAAAATCATTATATTTACTAGTGTCAAGGTTGTTAGTAATAATCCAGCAAATATCATCGCAGGCATACCAACTTTTAATGCGAGCTCAGGTTTTCTTAAATGTGGCATCAGCATAGTTAAGGTAATAATTTCACCAAAAGGAAATGTTACTGTTAATGGAAACGCAGCATGTAAAACTGGTTTCCAGCCACTTTCTAAAACTGGTCTTAAATTATTGATATTAAATAAATCTCCGACAATCTCAAATCCAATGACTACTACGATAATTAACATGATTAAATAAAATGAAAATTCATTTACCCTTCCAAACGTTTCAAATCCTTTATATACAGCATACATAACTAAAAAACTCATTAGTATGCCAATTGATATGAGAGAAGTTGCATTGTATAGTGATATCACTAATAACTCCTCAAAATCTCGCAGAACTCGACCAGCAATATAAATAAAGTAAATAGTATAGATTAATGCAAGGAGTATTCCTGCATATTTTCCTAATATTTTTTGTATATAGTGTGTAAACGGTAAGTCTGGGAACATTTCAAATAATTTAATATAAATATAAAACAGTACGCAGCCCATGGTTAATGCAATAATTAAACTAATCCACGCGTCCTGCTTGGCATCTGTTGCCAAACCAATTAACGAAGTACTCCCAATTTCAAATAAAACGATCATACAAAAAAACTGATAGCCACTTATAGATAATTTGCGATTCATCTTATTACCTTCTTTTTAATATGGGTATGTTCGCTTTCTCATACCTACATTGTTAATTTGTACATCAACAGTTACTTTGAATTTTGCTTTCTGGAATACTTTATTCCAATCTTTTTCATGTTTTTTAAAAGCCTTTGGATCGCCTACATGGAGTTTATCACCAAATCCATAGACATCTCCACCAAGCTTCTGGGCTTGTGTTAAACCATCTAAAATCGTTTGTCTTACAACTTTTTCACTTAATTTTTCATATTTATTTAGCGTTTTCGCTTTGTCAAAATCATCATTACATAAAACTTCATCTATATGACCAATCGCCTTTACTTTTACATGAATATTTGGTATTCCTTTTTTCATTTTTACATCTGTTTTCGTTTTTACACGTGTCAGCTCTAATGAATCATATTTCTCCTTTTTACATTGAACTTGAAGATTGGTTTCTTTGATTAAATTATCGATATATTGGACTGCTCTTGCTGGAGGACCATCTAGCCACCCAACTAGTTTTCCTTTGCTAAATACACCCATTCCATTTATGGCTGCATATGTTGATTTTACTTTTTCAGTATTCGCCAATGATTCTGATTCAGGAGTTTCATACGCTAATGATACGCCATTAATAGTTGGCTCACGTCCTGGACTTGAGATAGCTGAAATGACTTCCCGCATTTGAGTTTCATGATTTTCACCTAACAGATTAGAGGTGTTTTGAATTTTTCCAACAATTGATCTTGCAGGAAGTTTATCAAGAGGTGGTAAGTTATTCATCACTCGATAAACACTGTCTTTCCTAGCAATAATGACTGGGATATTTACACGGATTTTCGAATCCCTCTCAAATACATCAAAAATCCAATTTATTGATTCCTCTTTTGCTAATGTTTCTCCAATCGCTACAAGCGCCACATGCGAATAAATATTGGGCCTTGAAACTCTTTTTGTCACTTTACGAGCAGCTTCTGAAATTGTTCTACCCGTTTCAACTAGTGAAATAATTGGAATCCCTTGCGCACCTGTTTGGGTAGCAATTGCATTTGGGTTAATGATTTGAACAATCATTTCATACTCTTTTGTTTTAGGTAGATAATCTAAACCCATTGCGACAACGATTGATAACCCATTTAATTCTCTATAATTTGAACATCCGTTTAACAATAATATGACAATAAGAAAGATCATACAAAATTTCTTTTTCATGGTTTATTCCCCATTACTTTGTTCTTTAATTGATTTTGTATTACCTTGGGAAGGAACAACTAAAATTGTATCCTTCTGACTACTTAAGCGAAACGGAGCGAATGGCGCAAAATAAGGCTCCCCAAAAGAACGTAAGCTACACATATGCATTAGAATAATTAATCCACCAATTAATATGCCAAACAAACCGATATAAGCTGCTGCTAATAATAAAATAAATCTTAGAATCCTCGCTGCAATTGACATATTGTAGTAAGGAATTGTAAAGCTCGCAATGGCGGTGATTGACACAATGATAACCATCGATGCCGATACGAATCCCGCTTGAACTGCGGCTTGCCCTAAAATCAAGGCTCCTACAATAGAAAGCGCCTGGCCAACCGCTCTAGGCATTCGAATACCAGCTTCACGTAATACCTCAAAAACCATTTCCATTCCGATTGCTTCAACAATGGCCGGTAAGGGAACACCTTCCCGTTGTGCGGCTAAACTTACTAATAATACAGTTGGAATAACCGCTTGATGAAAGGAAGTAATCGCGATAAATATTGCGGGTGCAAATAAGGCAACCCAGAATGACATATATCGTAAAATCCTTAAGAATGTTCCAATATATGAGCTTTGATAGTAGTCTTCGGGAGATTGAAAAAACTGTGTGAAGGTTGCAGGTAAAATTAATACAAACGGTGTACCCGCAGTAAAAATGGCTACTCGACCTTCAAGTAAATTTCCAACTACTGCATCAGGTCGTTCCGTATGTAGCATTGTTGGAAAAATTGTTTTTTGGTCATTTTGAATATAATTTTCGATATAACTCGACTCAAGAATTTCATCTACATTAATCGCCTCTAAACGATGATTAACTTCCTTTAATAAATTCTCGTCAACAACACCTTTAATATACATGATTTCAACATCTGTTCTAGTGATTTCACCAATTTTCATCGATTCAATTCGAAGAGCCGGATGTTGGATTCTATTTCGGATGAGTGAAGTGTTCGTACGTAAGCTTTCTGTAAAGCTATCTTTTGGACCTCTAATAACTGTTTGTGTAGAGGGTTCCGATATACTTCTAGATTGAACCATTTTCGTACATGCAACTAAGAAATTTGTATCATGATCTAAAAGAATGATTGTGTCACCTAGAAGTAGCGCTGATAAGAGATTCGTATAACTCGATTGAGATTTTAAACTAGAAACTGAGATGATACTCTTTAAACCATTTTCTAAATCTGATAAAGACAATGATGTTTCTTTTTCTGTATTAATTTTTACGATTTTTTCAATGATTCCTTCATTGACTATTTTTTCATTTGAAATTCCGTCAATGTGAATAATTGCAAAGGAATACTGCATTCCTTCACCAAGAGATTCATGTCTGATAATCAAATCAGAACTGTCACCAAAATCATCCTTAATTCGTTTTATATTTTCTAAAATATCCTTACTTAAGGAACGAGAGATATTATTTTGAAAAGGAATTTTCCTATTCGTTGCTGCACTATTCGTTTCTTTATAGTTAAACATTAGTTACCACCGTCCATAATTTTTATGGCTTTATATTTCTATACTTTTTCCAAATTCTTTCATTTCATGTATTGAATTCTAACCAAGCTAATTTACAACTAGTTTCAACCAGCCTTTTGAGCATAAAAATAACCCTTGCTACATGTTGATGTAACAAGGGTTGATTTATTATTTTCTCGTACGCTATAGCTTCTGTGCTACTTGCAAATTAACATTAACTGGTTTTCGGCCGATTGAATAATATTGTATATTTGTATTTTCAACTTTTTCTATTTCAAAACAATTTCGGCCATCAAATATAAGTGGATACTTCATTCTTGTTTCAAATTGACTGAGCTCTGCTCGAACAATTTCATTCCATTCAGTTACAATTAATGCGGCATCTTTGTTTGAAATAGCTTCATATAATTCATTGGAGTACTTCACTAAATCTCCAAATTCTCTTTTTACTTCTGGTAGAGCGATTGGATCATATACAGTTATATTTACTCCGTCTTTTAATAACGCTTTTATCAGAGCAATTGAAGGTGCATGGCGTATATCATTTGTATTTGGTTTAAAGCTAGCCCCTAAAATGGCTATCTGTCTATCTTTCAATGTGCCAAAATAAACTTTTGCTAATTCATATAATTTCAATTGCTGATATTCATTTATGTCAATGACTGCTTTAAGAAGTTTTAGTTCTAAACCCTCCAACGCCGAGCTTTGTATCAACGCAGATGTATCTTTTGGAAAACAAGAACCTCCAAATCCAATACCTGCATTTAAAAATTGAGACCCTATCCGACGATCAAGCCCCATGCCTTGAGCTACTTGTTCTACATCTGCACCGACTACTTCACAAATTGAAGCAATTTCATTTATAAAACTAATTTTCGTTGCTAAAAATGCATTAGAAGCATATTTAATCATTTCAGCACTTCGAACACTTGTTATGAAAGTTGGCAGGTTAAATGATTTATATAATTCCTCTACGTATGAAGCAGTCTGAGGATGATCGGCACCGATGACAATCCGTTCTCCGTGGAAAATATCGTGTAAAGCTGATCCTTCTCTTAAAAATTCAGGGTTTGAAACAACATCTATTTTGAGTTGAGGAAGAGCAAAATCTTTCAAAATTTGTTTCACTACTTCATTCGTTCCAACGGGTACTGTACTTTTAATGATCACAACTAAATCTTTTGAAGCTCTAATTGCTATATCTTTCGCCACTTTTTTTAAATATGTTAAATTGGCTGTACCATCGGGCAATTCCGGGGTACCAACTGCAATAAATATGACATCCGCTCTACTATATGCTTGATCAATATTTGTGGTAAAATCTATCCGCTCTTGCATGATGTTCTCCAATAAAGCTTCTTGTAAGCCTGGTTCATAGATAGGACAAATGCCTTTTTGAAGTAAATTGATTTTATTTATGTCTACATCAACGCAGGTAACTTTAAAACCAACCGTCGCAAATGAAACACCTGTGGCAAGACCAACATAACCTGTACCAGCAACAATAATTTGCTTCATTCCCCATCCCCATCCTATATCATTAATCAACGTGAACTGTTTTTTCATTTCCGTTTTGACTGACTACTTCTTCAAGATATTGAATCAAATCGTGTTTAAATTCTTCGCTTTCCATTGCAAACTTAATTGAGGTTCAATTCCTGATTTAACTGCCTCTTCAACAATATATTGAATGGTTGCTTTATTCACAATTGGTAACATTTCCTTTGGTATCTCTTTAGTTGCAGGTAAAAATCGTGTACCAAGTCCAGCAGCTGGAATAATTGCTTTTCTTACCTTCATTTACGTTCGCTCCCCAATAAAGTATGTTTGACCATCGTTCAATCCTCAAGAAGTTTTGGTACTTAAATTTATGAACAGGCTACCACCAACATCACTAATTTACAGATCACTTAAGTAATCTTTACAATCACTGGCTTTTGAAAAACTTTACATCTATCCCTTCTTTATTTGTTATTTAACAACCTTCAAGTTCATCTATTTTTTACAAAACTCAAACATAAGGATTACAATTCAAATAAAAAACTCAAGCATCATTGCTTGAGTTTTTTTAAAAAATTATCATTGATTAGAAAACATAATAGTCAACAATTAATTTCTTTTTAATCATATCTTTTCCGACTTGATTCGCACGTTTCTTATCAATAAAATCTGCATATAAACGATAGTTTGAGCCTTCTTTTTTCACCCTAATATTATCGCCTTTATACGTCTTTTTGATTGTATTTGCTAACTTCTCTACATATGCTTTATTACTAATAACGCCAAGTTTAAAATGGCCCTTCATCTCTGGTTTTACAATTGAAGAAGTAGTTTTCATTACTTTCTTACCAGTTTTATTTCCTGTTTTTGCAACAGGTGTTACTTCAAAACCAATGTATTGATTTTGATCCGCTTTCGTTAATTTATAAGTAGACTTTGTAGCTCCCGCAATATATTGTTTTTTCTTCGTTTTTTGGTCTAATCGATACCATTTAATAATCGATTTTCCTTGTTTATCCCCTTCAATGTCTTTATAAACATATTTCGCAGTTAATACATTATTAACTGAAGTATTTCCTTCAATTTTTAAGTATTTTGCCACAGGGATATTATTTGGTATTTTAACCGGTCCTACGAAAGAACTAATGACTGCCTTCCCTTTCGTGTTACCAGTTTTTGCAATTGGTGTAATCTCAAATGCAATGTATTTCCCTTTATCTACATTCATTAATTTATAAGTAGATTTTGTTGCGCCAGAAATGACTTTCTTATTTGTTCCTTTTGCATTATCCGCACGGTACCATTTAAATGTAGACATACCTTGCACGTCATCGTCCTTATCAAAGTATGAAAATTGTCCTTTTAATGTAGTGTTGATTGTTGGACTACCCACGATTTTTACTTTAGAAGCTGTTGGTACAACGTTCGTATTACCTTCATTTACATTTTCCATATATAAAACAGTAAATGTACTGAATTTATTTACCCCGAATGATATACCTTTTTCTCCATTTTTGTATGCAGTTAATTTTCCTTTTACGATTTCCTTTGTTCCATCATCATGTTCAATATAAACGACTAAATGTTTAAACATCTCTGTTTGTTCAGTTGCACTTGATGGAAAATTAGGTAGAGGCATCGTTAAAGTGACAGGACGATTTTCCATATTTGTTTCAATGACCATTGGTCTTCCTAATATTTTAACTTCTTTATCTCCTGAAGCTACTTGCACTATGTCTTCTTCTAATGCACGTTGTTTAATTTCTTGTTTATCCTCTTCTTTTTTAACAGGGATCATACGGAAGTATAAATCATCCTCAAATGTTCCCAAAGAGGCATTCGGAATGAAAATCTTAGCCGAATCTGTGTATAGCTCTAGATTAACTTCTTTATTTGATAAACTTTGTACAGCACTTTTAGGAACATTTACTTTTACTTCAGAAACAAGATCCTGCTGATCAGGTAATACTATCTTTGCGGTATTTCCGCCAAGTTGTTCTATCTTTTTAAGAGATTCTTGTGCTTGTTCAGAAGTGAAGTTAACTTCATCCTTCACTTTACCGTTAGATTCAGTTGAACGTTTTACTGGTAATTTCACAACTGACTCTACTTGATCATCTTTTCCACCTTCAACATCTACTAAGATCTCTTCTACTTTAGGACCAGTTGATGATGATGGGCTTAAGATTGTCAACTTACCTTCATTGAAAGTCGTATCGATCATTTTATTCTCTATATTTGTAAAGATTAAGTTTTCAGGATTTTTTGTATCAATCGTTAATGGTAATATGTCTTTTGATGATGATGATTTAATTTTAACCTTTATTATAAATAATGGTTTTTCATCATAAATTGGATGATCTCCACCAGAAGAATCTACCCAAGCGATATTTAATTTACCTTCTTTGTTATCAATGTTTGTAAAGAAACATCCTAAATCATCAGTGGAACATTCAAGTTCATTTGCATTTCCATGCTCTGGTGTAATGCTTTCTATTTCTATTGCATCCTTATCAAATGCAAACTTCATCCCGTATGATGCAATTCCTTCTGTTTGGTTCTCCACAGATACTGGAACTTCAACAGTTTGGCCAATATACCCCTGAATCGACCCAACCGTAACCGTCATTCCGTCCTTTTTCAAAAGTGAAAGTGCTTTTGAACTATATGGTATTGAAGAAATTGTAGCAATTAAAATAATAATTGTTAGGATTGAATGTAAAGTTCTTCTTTGTTTGATGTTATCTATCAATCTATTCGTCCCCCTAGTTTTTCTTTTTCTATAAACGTACCTACTTCGCCTGATGGTTTCCTAAAAATTTATAAATATCTGTATTAATTGTTTTCCATTGATATTGATAATAAGTAGTAGAACCTCCATAAAAACCAGGTTTTCGAATCATTGTTTTTCCGATAGTGGATATAATTGCAGGGCTTGTGTTAGATGCCGCATTCATATCACCAAGTACATCAACAACTTGTCCATCTCTTTTTAGTACAAATGCAAGATTCGTCACATTGATACTTAAATCAGCTTCATTATTGTAATATGCAATCGTTGTATCATCCATGATGCTATATGCTATTCTATCAATTATGATATAAGGATTTGACCATAGATAACCTGTATCCTGATTCTCAAAAAGATCAACAGTAGTAACCGTCTTTTTATTTAAACTTTTATTCCACTGGTGCAGTTCAAGTGTGTAGCTGTTACCTTTCCTTGCGAAAACATCATCAACATTTGATAGTTCGATTGCGATATTTCCATTACCTCCATATAGATATTCAGAAATAAATGCAGTTGGTGTATTTGATTCATTAATTGCTTTAATCATCATATTGTCTGTTGTAACATCTTGACCACCACTTAAAGAGCCACCCTTTATCGTTACACTAAAGTTTGATATATCCTGATCGAAATCTGTTCCATCTTCATAATCTAGTTGTAGTATCACATTATTTTCATCCATTGGAGCTACATAAGCTATTAAACCTTGAGGTGCATTATTTAGGATTATGTCATCCATCACCGTAGTACTGTCTATTGTATTTCCAGTAAGTGTTAAGTTAATGAATGCAGCATTTAAGTTAGATTCATCTAAAGGTGCTGGATCAGTAGTAGCAGTTAGCGAAACGTTAACAGGAAGTGTTATTTTTTCAGTTGTCTCACTTAATACTGAACTACCTGTCGCGAATCCAGATGATGCAACTGGCGTAACTTCAACAGTCATAAATTTATCTTCATCTTCGTTTTGTAATAAATATTCTTTTGAATTAGCACCTACGATTGCAACCTTATCAGAACCATCGGCAAGATCTGAGCGATACCATTGGTAAGTTGAATTACCTTCAAGATCATCTTCAATATCATTATATTGATATGAACTAGTAATGGTTTTGCCAACTTGCAAACTTCCCGTTATTTTAACCTGACTCACACTCGGTGCTTCATTAGCTTCAATTGTTTGTTTGATACTAGCATCCTCATAGTTTGTGGAAGAAATGTTAATTTGATAGTCTCCTAAAGAAGTAAAGAGTGCTTTATCAAATGTGATTGTACCGTTCGCAATTGAATAATCTTCTGGTTTGACAAGATTATGATCAATCGTTATTTCTTTTATTCCTGATACCCAATTTTGGTCATCATTGAAAGTAACTGCTATTTCCTTTCCAACATGATTGATGCTATTATCAGCAGCTAATGTTGGTGGCGTTTTTTTCTTCACATTTTGAGCATCTACAGATTCTTTCGCCCAACCAGTTATCTTGTTATTACTATCTACTGAAACGATATAGATTCTCGCATCTAATGTTGCCAGAATATCTGAGCCTACTGTTAACGAATTCGTATAAGCATCTGCTACATCACCTTCGAATGGACGTTCCATTTGATCATCATATTGAATGAGATACTTTAATTCCCCATTTGGAATCGCAGTAGCTTTTGTTGCTCCCGCTACACTACCTTGTGTCCAAGTGAAACCTTGAAGAAGTGGTGCTAAGTTAACAATTTTATCTGTTGTTTGGCTAATGTATGCCGAACCCATTCCATTTGATGAACCTGGTATTACTTCAAAGGACAAGTACTTTCCAGAGTCCTCTTCTGTAAGTTTATAAGTTGAAGCAGTAGCTCCGGCAATAGCAACTTTACCTTGTCCATCTGAATAATTACTTCTATACCATTGGTAGCTAGTCCCCGCTTCAGTATCGTTTTCAATATCCATGTACTCATATGTACCAGTAAGTGTTTGGCCAACCTTCATACTGCCATACACTTGAATATTAAATGCCTCAGGTGAGTCATTTACATCTTTCAATGTAATATAATATTGGTTATTTTGAATAATACTTGCCTTGCCATTGTAAGCATTCATGACAGCTGTTGCATCTTTAGCAGTAATCTGACCATCGCCATCGATATCTACTAATTTCTTTTCGTCATCGCTTAACTGGACTTTATTACTGATTACTTTATAGATAAATAATGAATCTGCGGGCGTAATAATCCCATCGCCGTCTGTATCACCAGTTTTCGTCACCGTAACATTAAAACGATCAGTTAAAGTTTTCCCACTTTGATCTGTACCAGTAATTGATATGGTAGCCGTTCCAGCTGAATGTAAAACAAGATGAAGTAACTTCCCTGATATAGAACTAGTAGCTATGTTTGTATCACTTGAAGTGCCAGTTATACTCAATGAATTTGCATCAAGTAATTGATTAAAATGCTGGGTTAAATCGATTGATAATACATTGTGGTCTGTTTGTAAACTAGATGATACCCACTTTAGGTCATCAGCCACTATTACATCACCTTTTAAGATAAATGACGGATCTCCTACAGGGTCAGCATTTGCAATTGCGCCATTTACCATTGAAACAACTAAAGTCATACAGATCGCATTTCTTCCAATTTTAGATAGGGCATACTTTTTTATTTTTTTCATTTCTTTTCCCCTCAATGAATTAGTCTATTAAAGCTGAAAAGGCTTTTTCAAACTAAAATAGTATATTAATCATAGGTGTTTAGACCTACAAAACATTTATAATTCTTCCTTAGCTTCTAACAGCATGTTGTAGAATCATCTCCAGGATGATAAAATTTCTTTCATTTATTTCTTGCACCAATTATTAGGAAATATAAAGAAATGCATAATAATAAACGATTACTCAAAATATATCGGTGATATATTTTGAAATTGAATAAATTCAGAAGCTGGGCATAAAAAACAGGCTAAATGGACTATTTTTAAATAAACCAGTATAATCTTTACTTTTGAATAATAATAATTTTCTAATGGGTATTCTTTTTATCAACAACTAAAATGAGGATTTTTTATATGAAGGAAAGTTTGTGGTCATGGATCATTTCACAAAAAAAATCTCGAGCATAAGGCTCGAGATTTTAAAATAGATTATTTTAAATAACGACTTGGAATTTTATCAATGTTTTCAAGCATGATACCAGTACCTACCGCTACACATTGCATTGGATCTTCAGCAATAAAAACAGGAACTTTTAATTCTTCAGCTAGTAATGTATCAATACCATGAAGAAGTGCTCCACCACCTGTTAAGATAACCCCGCGATCAATAATATCAGCAGATAATTCTGGCGGTGTACGTTCTAAAACAGTTTTTGCAGCTTGTACAATTAAATAAACTGGTTCACTTAAAGCACGTTGAATTTCGTCAGAATATACAGTAATTGTACGAGGTAGTCCAGTTACCATATCACGTCCACGAATATCGATTGATTCGTTTCGTGCACCTGGGAAAACTGTTCCTACTTCAATTTTAATTTGTTCAGCAGTACGCTCACCAATTAGCAGTTTATACTCGCGTTTAATATAGTTTAAAATCTCCATATCAAACTTGTCCCCTGCCATTTTAATTGAAGAGGCGGTGACGATATCTCCCATAGACAATACAGCAATATCGGTTGTCCCACCGCCAATATCAATTACCATGTTACCGCTTGGTTGGAATATATCCATTCCAGCTCCAATAGCCGCAACCTTTGGTTCTTCCTCTAAATAAACTTGTTTACCACCGCTTTTTTCAGCAGCTTCACGAATTGCTTTTTGTTCAACAGACGTAATGTTTGTTGGACAACAAATCAAAATACGCGGTTTTGACATAAATCCTTTTACATCTAATTTATTAATAAAATAACGTAGCATTGCTTCTGTAATATCAAAGTCAGCAATAACGCCGTCTTTTAACGGACGAATTGCAACAATATTACCAGGTGTACGACCTACCATGCGGCTTGCTTCTTCACCTACTGCTAATACTTTTCCGCTATTACGTTCAATTGCAACTACAGAAGGCTCGTTTAAAACGATTCCTTTACCTTTTACATGTATTAAGACATTGGCTGTACCAAGATCTATCCCGATATCCTTAGAAAACATTCTTTTTGGCTCCTCCTTATTCACTATACTCATGAGCAGTTCCGAATACGTGTTATACCAAAATATAATTTTACCATAAAAGACTGCTTTTAGTAATTAATTTATTGTGAACAGGAGGTTAAATATTTCTAATTTTGTTTTCAAGGCTCGCCAATCTCTACTTTATTACCTTTTCAACGTCTTCTTTTTGATACTTTTGCTTTGTTGCTTCTCCACCGCGTAAATGACGAATTGATTTGTGATAATCTAGAATTTCTTTTACCTCATTTGCCAAATCCGGATTAATTTCCGGAAGGCGTTCTGTTAAATCTTTGTGTACTGTACTTTTTGACACACCAAATTCTTTTGCAATTACACGTACTGTTTTCTTCGTCTCCACGATATATTTCCCTATCTTGATTGTTCTCTCTTTGATGTAATCGTGCACACTACTCTCCTCCTCGAATTGGATGTGAGAAGCGTGAAATGAGACTCGTTTTGACTGACTAAGCTGCTCGTTTTCCTGCTCTGACTGACCTGCTGAGGTACATTTATTTTGACTAGGTAGAAAATCCACGATCCCTCACCTCAAACACCTCTTTGATGGGTTTATAACATTGTATTAGCAAAACCTAATAACTATGCACAATTGTCAGAAAAAAACAAGCGCCCAACACATATGGGATCTGAATCCCCTGTGTTGGGCACTTTGTGAATTGCTTAAAATTGATGATTGAATTTAGTTTGAGTCAGTATTCTCATCAGTTGAATCAGAATTTTCTTCTCCTGATTCTGTATCAGAAACGTTTCCAGATGTGTTCATTGTATCTGAATCTTTTGCTTCACTTTTTGAATTTTCAGCATTGATAATTGCAGATACATCTTGACCTTGATATTTCTCAGGATTAATTGCTACGCCATCTTTACGTAATTCAAAATGAACGTGTACGCCATTTTCTTTACCGATTAATGATGTTCCAGCAACACCTAGAGCTTGTCCTTGCGTTACTTTTGATCCTTCTTCAACACTGATTGACTTCAAGCTTTGGTAGTAAGAAACTAAACCATTTCCATTATCTACTTCCACAACATAACCAAGTTCAGCATCCTTTTGAGCTTTTGTAACTGTACCACTTAATGCAGCTGTTACTCCAAACTCCTTACCATTTTTATCTGCTAAATCCATACCTGTGTTGATTGCGTAAGTTGAACCATCCACTAGAATTAAAGATTGCTGTTGTTGATCCTTTGAAGCTGAATCATCATAGAAATGACTCTTCACTTGAACTGTCGTATCCTTTGCAACAGGATATGTTAGTTTTTCTTCAGTTTTTGTTACCGGTACTGCATCTGGCTCATTTGTGTCAATTGCTGTTCCAGTTTGTTTTGTTGGAGTAGGAGCATTACTATACTGATACCATAAAGCACCTGTTAAAATAACTGCTGCACTCACTAAATAAATTGCTGGTACTACCCAACGCTTTCTTAACATTTTCACAACTTTTTGAGAAGTCTTTTTGTTTTGTTCCTCTCTCATCCTTATCACCTCTGCAATCATTGTCAACAGATTCCAGAAATTATATACGCAATTTAGAAAATTTTAATTCGACAAAATTCTTATTTTTCTAAATACTACCATCTAATCCACAATTTATCCGTTAAATATTAACAATTGTAGCCGAGTTATACACAGATTCATACTAGTTATACACAACTTTTGTGGATAACTATATTTATGTAAATATGAAAATGGAAGAATATTTCTCTTGCATTTTATTTTCATTCAAAATATAATCACACTACAAGCTTGTTAGACATTTTAAAATGGCTAGATCGATAAATTTAACTATTATTAATTTTTGTTTAAAATAAATTTCTGCAATGATGAAGAAGAGTAGACTATATGAATGTTTCAGAGAGCTGACGGTTGGTGCGAGTCAGTACGGACATATTTTTGAATGGGCTTCTGAGCAGCCAAACCGAACCACAATCTGTGCAGTAGGCTTTGGCGGACGTCTCACCGATAAAAGAGACAGGTATTCAAACATATGTTTCGATACTGCTTTTTGTTTGTCACAAGTAGTTGTAGATCCATTTGTTTTGATACTGCAAAGTGAGTCTAATACGGTATTAGACTAATTAAGGTGGCACCACGGGAGTCCTCGTCCTTTTTATAAGGCGGGGACTCTTTTTGTGTCCAAAAAAGGAGAGATAAAGATGTTCATCAATAAAAAAAGCTTTATTACATTCACTATATTACTTTCTCTAACATTAACAGCATGTAGCAATCAAGGAACTCAAGTTCAAAATACATCTAAAGATCAGACACTACGATTAATGGATACTTCCGATATTGTTAGTCTAGATAGTTCACTTGCTTTAGATGGACCTTCTTTAAATGCATTAAATAGTGTCATGGAAGGTCTTTATATGCCTAATGATAAAGGGGAATATGTACCAGCAGCCGCTAAATCTCATACAGTCAGTAAAGATGGTAAGGTTTATACATTCACATTAAGAGATACTAAATACTCAAATGGCGATAAAGTAACTGCTCAAGATTTTGTATTTGCAATGAAAAGAGCAATTGATCCAAAAACGAAAGCGCAATTTGCTTACGATTTATATGATATTGAAAATGCCCAAGAAATTAATCAAGGAAAGCTTCCTGTTAATAAACTTGGTGTGACTGCCTTAGATGATCAAACGCTTGAAATAAAATTAGAGCGTGCAATTCCTTATTTTATCCAATTAACAAGCTTACCTATGTATTTCCCTTTAAACGAGAAATTCGTTAAAGAACAAGGCGATCGATACGGGCTAGAGGCAAGTACAACTTTATATAATGGACCTTATGTTGTTAGTAATTGGGATCATGGTTCAGGATTTTCAATGAAAAAGAATGATCAATACTACGATAAAAAGAATGTGAAAGTAAATGAGATTGACGTTAAAGTAATGAAGGAAACAACAACTGCAGTAAATTTATATGAAACTGGGGAACTGGACCAAGCAATTATTGACTCAAGTGTGATTGACCGTTTTAAAGACAATCAAGAATTACAAAAGTTAGCAATGCCAATTATTTCTTATATTAGCTTTAATCAACAAAATCCATTATTAGCAAACAGTAAAGCTCGTAAAGCAATTTCGAATGCATTCAATAAAGAAGATATTAGTACAGTGTTATTAAACGACGGCTCAATCCCAACTGATCGAATTATCCCAAAAGGGCTTGTAAAGGATTCAAAAGGAAAGGATTTTGTCAGTTCTACGAAACACTCATCATCTGTTGAACTATCGAAAGCACAGTCACTTTTTAAAGAAGCATTATCAGAAAGTGGAAAATCTACTGTCTCACTTTCTTTATTAGTTAACGATAGTAATACGTCTCGTAAATTAGGTGAGTACATTAAATCCCAACTAGAATCAAATTTACAAGGCCTATCAGTTGATATTATTGTACAACCGGCTCAACAGAAATTTGAATTACGACAACAAAGTGATTATGACTTATCTTTAGATACATGGGGTGCAGATTATCCAGATCCTACAACTTATTTAGAACTATTTACATCTAAATCAGCTTTAAACGTACTAAATTACAGTAATAAACAATATGATGACTTATTACTCCAGGCGAATACAGTTAGCATTCAGAATGAAACTGAACGCGCTGAGTTACTTCATAAAGCTGAAGACATCCTGTTACAAGATGCAGTTATCGCACCAATCTATCAAGCTGGATATGTATACCTTCAAAAGGAATCAGTCACAGGGATTAAAGTAAGACCTTTTGTTGGTTATTTCTATTACAAATATGCAAATAAGCAGTAATGAAGTAGAAGATGAATCAATAAAAAAACAGACCAATTAAGGTCTGTTTTTTTGTTCACTTATTTCTTTGCAGCTGTACTCAGTACTTCAAAGTCTTTTTTATTTAACGATGTAATATCTATATCTTTATAATAGTACTTTACAATTTCATCGTATAGCTTCCCTTGTTTCGCCATTTCATTTGCACCGTATTGGCTCATTCCAACCCCGTGACCATAACCCTTTGTTGTGATGATAATTTGATCATCTTTTCTTTCCCATGAAAAGTCAGTTGATCGTAGCTCTAATTTTTCTCGAATTTCTTTTCCTGTTAGAATTGTCTTACCAAAAGCTACTTGTTCTACTCTATTACTTTTCGTTCTGGAAATAACTTTTCCAACACTTGATTTAGAGGTTAGCGTAATTCCAAGTTTTAATTCGAATTCTTTTACAGAGAATGCTTTTTTCGCTATATAATTTGGTGCAACAGAATCCCAAGGACTAGCAACACTTTTTAAGTATGGTAGACTATTTTTCCAGTATTCTTCTGAATTCTCCGTATAACCATTACTTGAGGAGAAGAATGATGCTGTAATAGGTTGTCCATCGTATGTTATAATTTGACCCTCTGTGGCTTTTACTGCATCTTCAAGCTTCTTTATTTTCGAATCATATTCTGCTCCAAATTTCTTTTTTAAATCATCACGATCTTGGAATACTTGGTATTGGACTGTATCATTTACAATTCCACCTTCATCTAATTCGGTACCCTCTTCTAAACGTTTTACAATAAATGTCCTTGCACTCAAGCTCTGAGCCTTTAATGCTTCTGGCTCAAATATAGCAGGCATTTCTGACGCTACGACACCTAAAACATATTCTTCAATTGGAAGTTTTTCAACTTTTTTCGTTTTCGTTCGATAAACAGATATTTCTACTAGTTCATTTTTATTTTTACTTGCTGCTTCCACTTGATTCGCATTGTACTGTAATTGATCTGTTAATTTACCATCCGTCTGGCTATGAAACGGAAGAACTAGCAATGTTGGTAAAATAATTACGACTGAGCATGTTGTTAATCCTGCAGTAATTAATGTTTTAAATGATTTCATTCTTTTCCTCCTATCCATTTCCAAAAAGCATTCCCTGGCAATTTACATCTAATTGCCGTTCTAGAGCTAATTTATGAACATGGACAAGCATTTAGAACAATTTTCGCAAGTTGTTAGTATGTAAAGATTTTTCTTTTTCATTATTTTTAGAATATTTTATAGGATTTTTGCCTATAACTGTATAGTAGAAAGTTGATTAAAGTTTACATGCAAATAACTACATTCTTTTCGCCATTATTCCTATTCGCATGTAAAATAAAAATGCCCGACTCCATGTGGGGAAACACATAGTGCCAGGCATTTCATCATTGTTTTTAAGTTTACGCTTGTAAGTCTTTCAGTGTTTCTTCTTCAATTGCTGTGCTTGGTTCGTTTACACGTTCAATGTCCGCTCCAAGTGCAGCAAGCTTTTCATGGAAGTTTACATATCCACGATCTAAGTGTTTTAATTCTGTTACACGTGTATATCCGTCAACTACAAGTCCAGCAAGGATTAATGATGCAGCAGCACGTAAATCTGTTGCAGCTACTTCTGCTCCTTGAAGATTGTTTGGTCCATGGATAATTGTAGAACGACCTTCAATTTTAATATTTGCATTCATGCGTCTAAATTCTTCAACGTGCATGAAACGATTTTCGAATACTGTTTCAGTAATCATGCCTGTTCCGTTAGCTTTTAATAGAAGTGCCATCATTTGAGATTGCATATCTGTTGGGAAGCCTGGATGAGGCATTGTTTTAATGTCTACAGGTTTTAAATTATCCGTTCCAATCACTCGAAGACCTTCTTCTTCCTCGATAATTGTAACGCCCATTTCACGCATTTTCGCTACAACTGAGCTTAAATGCTCTGGAACTGCATTTTCAATTAATACATTACCATTCGTAATAGCAGCAGCTACCATAAATGTCCCTGCTTCTACACGGTCTGGAATTATGTGATGAGTTGTACCAAATAATGTTGGTACACCTTCTATACGAATTGTACCTGTACCGGCACCACGAACTTTTCCACCCATTGAATTGATAAAGTTTGCAAGATCAACGATTTCTGGTTCTTTTGCAGCATTTTCAATTACTGTTGTACCTTCAGCTAGAGAAGCAGCAGACATAATATTTTCAGTCGCACCAACACTTGGGAAATCTAAATAGATTTTAGCTCCTTTTAAACGGCCATTAGATTTTGCTTCAACAAAACCATTTCCAACCGTAATTTGAGCACCCATTGCTTCAAATCCTTTTAAATGTTGTTCAATTGGTCTAGAACCGATTGCACATCCACCAGGTAATGCAACACGAGCATGACCGTTCCTCGCTAATAGTGGTCCCATTACAAGAATAGATGCTCGCATTTTACGAACATATTCAAATGGTGCTTCAACATGTAAATCTTTTGAAGCATCAACAGTTACTGTATTGTTTGTGAACTCAACTTCTGTATTTAAATTACGAAGAACTTCGTTAATTGTGTAAACATCAGATAGAGTTGGTACGTCATGAATTATATTTTTTCCTTCACTAGCTAGTAGCGCTGCAGCAAGAACTGGTAAGACAGCATTTTTTGCACCTTCTACACGTACAGTGCCTTGAAGCTGTTTCCCGCCACGGACAATGATTTTATCCAAGCTTTTCCCCTCCGTGTCCTAAAATAGATCTATCAATATTCTACTGTTATAATCGGTGTTCCAATAATAATTGTTTTTGATTCATCAACATTGTTTTCACGAATTGCAATTTGTAAATTAATTTTTTTGCCATTTGCAACTAGAGCGTCATTCCACTGTTCAGTATATGCTGAGACAGAGACGAATGCCCCTTCTTTTATTTCTTCAATTTTTGTTGCTTTGAATGTATCCAAAAAATCATTTTTTATACCCTGCAAAACACCTTCAAGTTTACCACCCATTGTCCCTTTAATACAAGTAAAAAAAGTAGGTTCTTCATTAAAAATATTTTCCAGTGATTGTTCAATTAGATTTTTTGTTTCTTTTTCAGTTCGTTGGTCCCATTTAGTCCCAGTTAATTCATAAATAACATAACTACTATTGTCACTAGTAGATGTAACAACAAGTCGTTCTGTGACAAAAGTATGATTGGAAACACCAATTATTTTATTTTTTTCATTATCTATAGACCATTTGAAATTTTTAAAATTATTTTTATACTTTTTCATTACTTCAGTTGCCGAAGTATTTATTTTAGCTTCTCTTGCATATAAATTCCAACTTGTAATGGAAATGTCTTTTTTATTTAATACATCTGCAAAACGATTTAATTGGCCAACTCCCGATTCTGCCATACCGGTTTTATTTATATTAAAGAACATTACTGATGCTACACTAATCGTAATTAAAAATAAATAGAATATTTTTTTCATAAAAAATCCCCTCTCCTACTTTCATTTTTAACAGGTAGAGAGGGGTTTATACGATGTATCGTAACACATCTTCTGACAAATTATTTCAACAAAAATGTGAGGTCTTTTGCATACTGTAAATAATTTAAGAAAAAACTACTTACAGATGACGAAATTGTGATTGTTAATAGGACCATAAATAGTCGAATTTGTGGAACATGACCTTTTTTCATAATACTTTCCCACTTAATTGCTGTTAATGCCCACCAAGTTAAAATAATGAAGACTAAATTGACAATAATTGCTAATAAAGCCTCTGTGCCAAGTAATGTTTTCATCATTTTCCCTCCTTTTTCGCTAAACTAAAAAGAAAAAGTGTAGGAGTAACCCTACACTTTCATTCATATTACATTCATTTTAAGCTTGGAAGAAATCTTTTACAATTTCTAACTGATGGAATACATCATACGCTAAAGATGGTTTGATTCCAAGTGCAACAGTCATGATCACACAAATGATTACAACAAGGATATGTGTTTTTGGCAGAACAACTGGACGTTCTTCGCCGCTTCTGAAGAATACATTTTGTAAAATCCCAAAATAGTAAAAATAAGAGATCACTGTCGTTAATAGTAAAATTCCACCAAGTACATAAAATCCTTTTACTGGAACAAAAGCCCCCATAAAGATATTTAATTTTCCGATGAAACCTGAAGTTAATGGTATCCCCGCTAATGATAATACAAAAATTGTCATTGCAATTGCTATAGAAGGATTTGTTTTAACAAGTCCTGCAAATGCTGTAAGCGAGTCAGAACCTCTTTGCTGTTGTACATTATAAACGATCGTTAAAATACCCATTGTCATGAATGTATAAGCTAATAAGTAGAACCAAATACTTTCAAACATAAATGGAGAAATACTTAAAAATGCAACAAGTACATAACCACCATGTGCGATACCTGAGTATGCTAACATACGTTTTAAATTATTTTGTTTTAAAGCAATTGTATTCCCTACAATCATTGAAAGTGCTGCTAATACACCAACAACCGGCTGCATTACTTCAAATACTGATTTTTGCTCTTCCATCAGTAATGCGCCTGTGAAAATCGATAGGAATATACGTAAAACTATGATAAAGCCACCAGTTTTTGAAACTGTTGCTAAAAATGCTGTTACAGGAGTTGGTGCCCCTTCATAAACATCTGGTGCCCACATATGGAACGGTACAGATGCTAATTTGAATGACAAGCCAACAAATACTAAAACGAATGCAATGATTAATAAAAACTCATTACTACTAGCAACCCCCTGAGAAAGCGCTAGATTCATCTCTGTGATGTTTGTCGTACCAGTTAAGCCATAAGTATAGCTTAAGCCGAATAATGTAATAGCAGTTGAAATACCACCGTTTATTACGTATTTAAGTGCAGCCTCAGAAGAACCTGCTCGTCTTTTTTGAATTCCTACTAAAATATAAGAAGAAATTGAAAGAAGCTCTAAACCAACAAATAACGTAATTAAATCACTACTTGAAGCCATATACATTGTTCCAATTAATGCAGTAATAAATAATGTGTAGTATTCTGACTGCTCAGAGATCGTATCATCTCCTAAAGCAAGTAACAATACTAAAATTGCACCAATTAACAATATTGATTTAAAAACAAGTGAAAATGAATCAAGCTTGAAAGTGCCAAATAATAAATTGACTGGTTCATGATTATATAGAGTGATAAGCCATACAAATGCTGCTACAACACTGAATAATCCTACCCAACCGATTACTTTACGACTTACGTTTTTAGGCAATACCAGTTCAAGAACTAATAGAAGAAGTGCGGCAGCTATTAGAATGATCTCTGGACCCATTGATTCCCATTGAAATTCAGATAATGCTTTCCATGTCATCTTCTATACACCTCGAATCCCTTGAATGATAAAGTCCACTGATGATAAAATCATGTCATTTACAAGAGCAGGATATACACCAAGCCCTATAATCGCAATGACTAAAATTACCGACGCGATTGCTTCGCTTTTTGATAAATCAGTAAATGATGAAACAAATTCACTATTTTTTCCAAAGCTTAGTGCAAGAATTGCTCTTAAAATATACGCCGCTGTTAAAATGATACCTAAAGTACCTACAGCTGCAATAATTTTATGACTTTGGAATAAACCTACAAACGATAGCCATTCTCCAACAAAGCCTGATAAACCAGGTAATCCTAGTGAAGCCATACCACCAAATAATAATAATCCTGCCAATCTTGGAGTAGATTTTGCTAAACCGGTAATTTTATCAAAACTGGTTGTATCTCCACGATTTTCTAACATACCAACAAGTAAGAATAGAAGTGCAGCTATTAAACCGTGAGAAACAGATTGAAAAATTGCCCCTTGGATCCCAGCACTATTCATTGCTGCAAGTCCGATGATGACAATCCCCATATGTGAAAAACTTGAATAAGCTAATACTGAACGTAAATCTTTTTGAGTTAATGCAATATAAGCTCCATAAAGTAAATTTACTACCCCAATAATCGCTAGAGCTACTGACATTTTATCAAATTGTTCTGGGAAAATTCCTAATGCAAAACGAATTAAACCATATGTTCCAATTTTTAATAGAATACCCGCGTGAATAATAACAACAGCAGGATTTGCCTGTGTATGCACATTCACCATCCAACGATGGAACGGGAATAATGGTAATTTGATTGCAAAAGCAATTAATAAACAAACTAGCAGTCCCATTTTTAGTTTGTCTGAAATTGGGCTAATTGTATTGTAACCAACTGGAATGATATTCGCTAAATCAGCATAATTTGTAGTCCCAGTTCGAGCGAATAATACAGCAATGACAAATAATAAAAATGCTGATCCTAATCCGTTATAGATTAAGAATTGGTAACCAGCTCGCTCGCTATCAAAACGTCCCCATCTTCCGATTAAGAAGAACATTGGAACAAGTGTTAATTCGAAAAATAAGAAGAATAATACTAAATTTTGAGAAGCAAATACGCCATACATACCAACTTGTAGGATAAATAACAATTGATAAAAGCTTCTTGAACCTTTATTAATCGAATAACCTGCAATAACAGAAATTAGTGAGATGACACCTGTAAGTAAAATCATTACTAAAGATAATCCATCTACACCAAGTTCAAATTTCACTTCAAATAATCTAGTTGACTCTGCAAAGAATTTTCCAAACGAAAACCATTCGTATGAAATATTCCAATCTTGTAAATTAGAATGATTTTGACCAGCAATGTATGTGATTGCTGTTAATACAAATGTTAAAACCGCTGTTGCCAGCGCCCAAAGCTTGTAAGAAGTCTTTGGCGCAAACGTTACAAGTAGTAAACCTAATAGAGGTGAGAAAACAACCCATAATAAAAATTGAGAACTCATCATAAGTTGTACCCCCCTGTCACAACTAATGTTAATAAAATAAGAGCAAGACCTAACAATGTAATAAAGCCATATGTTTGGACTTGGCCACTTTGAAGTCGAGAACCGATACTACCAACTGTACTCACAATTCCTTTTACGACAATCGCAATTCCCTCAATGACAAATCGTTCAATCGCATACATCACATGACCAATTGCAAACATACCTTTTACAATCGTTACGTTGTATAGTTCATCAACATAGTATTTGTTAAGAAGAATTTCATAGAATAACCCGTTTTCTTCTTGAACTGATTTCTTCGCTTTACTGCCATACATAGAATAAGCAAGTGTTATACCTGCAAGTGATACTAACGTTGCAACGATCATAATCCAAACTGGTTCATGACTATGCTCAGTTATTGTAAATGGTACATCCTCAACTAAAAACTCATTTAAATATCGGCCAAAGAATGGTGTATTGATATAACCTGCAAATATTGCAAGTACGCCTAATAGTGACATTGGTATAACCATTGACATTGGCGATTCATGAGCACCTTTCGTTTTTTCTTCTCCAGTGAAAACTAGGAAAAATAAACGGAACATATAAAATGATGTGAAAAATGCTGCTGTTAGTGCAATGATGAATAAAACATAATTTCCATTTGACCAAGTTGCAGCTAAAATTTCATCTTTACTAAAGAAGCCTGATAGTAAAGGAACACCTGTAATTGCTAATGTACCGATTAAGAATAAAGTAGACGTCCACTTCATCTTCTGGCGAAGTCCACCCATTTTGAAAATATCTTGTGTGTGAACAGCATGGATTACACTACCTGCTGCTAAGAACAATAATGCTTTAAAGAATGCATGAGTTGTTAAGTGGAAAATACTTGCTGTATAACCACCTACTCCAAGCGCAAGCATCATGTACCCTAATTGACTCACAGTAGAATAAGCTAATACTCGTTTTATATCTCTTTGAACTAAACCAATACTTGCTGCAAATATAGCTGTAAATCCACCAACAACTGCCACAACAGTTAATGCTGTTTCACTTGCAATAAAGATTGGATAAGAAGTCGCAACCAAGTAAACCCCTGCAGCTACCATCGTTGCTGCGTGAATTAAAGCTGATACTGGCGTTGGACCTTCCATTGCATCCGGTAACCAAGTATGAAGTGGAAATTGACCAGATTTCCCCATCGCCCCAATAAAAATTAAAATGGCAATAAGTGTCAACATTCCTGTACTTACTTGTCCGTCTTGGATTACTTTAAAGATTTGATCAAAATCAAAGCTCTTTGTTTTCCAAAATAAAAGGACCATCCCAATGAATAAACCAACGTCCCCTATTCTTGTCATAATGAACGCTTTTTTTGCTGCTGCCTTCGCTTCTTCTTTATAAAAGTAGAAACCTACTAGTAAGAATGAACCTAATCCTACTAATTCCCAGAAAATATAAAGTTGTAGAATACTAGGTGATATTACAAGTGCTAACATCGCAAATGTAAATAACCCAAGGTAAGCAAAGAATACTGTTATACGATCATCGTCTTCCATATATGCTGTGGAATAGATATGTACTAACGTACTGACAAATGTTACGATGACTAACATTAATGCGTTGAGTGCATTGACAACATATCCCACATGTACTTCTATATTACCAATTGTTAACCAAGTATATAATTCTTGTACTGTTTCCCCTTGTAGACGGTCAAATAAGACGAACAAGGAGATGATGAATGAGATTCCTGTTAAAGCTGCCCCTAATAACCCACTACTTTTCTTACCTTTTGTACCTGCTAATATAAGGATTAGAAAAGAAATTAGCGGAAGTACCGGAACTAGCCAAGCATACTGCATCATCAAATTCCACCTCCTAGTTATCTTTTCAATGAATCAGCTTCATCAATATTGACAGTTTGACGATGACGATACCAAGCAATCAGTATTGCAACGCCAACAGCCGCTTCAGCAGCCGCTACTGAGATTGTAAATAAAGAGAAAATTTGTCCAGTTAATGATGGTGTAACACCTAATTTACTAAATGCAACTAAATTAATGTTTGCTGCATTTAACATTAGCTCGATACAAATTAACACGATTACTGTATTACGTTTCGTTAATGCACCGTACAATCCGATACAAAATAAAATTAGAGCTAAAAGAAGATAAGCATTTATTGGAACTGAATTCATTCCTTCGTACCCTCCTCTTTTGAATCATCAGATTTTGCTAATATAATCGCTCCTACTAAAGCGATTAATAATAAAACAGACATTACTTCAAATGGCACTACATAATTCGAAAACAATTGTAATCCAATATTTTTCGTATTATTTGTTGCTAAATCAACGTCTTGACTATCAATTGAAAGTCCGTTTATTCCTAGAAATATAACTACCCCAAATGCAACAACGCCAATTAATGAAGCAATATTACGCCAATTTCTTTTAGGTTTTTCACTTTCAACATCATGTTTTGTTAACATGATTCCGAAAATCATAAGAATTGTAATTGCACCTGAGTAGATCAAGATTTGTACAACGGCTACAAACTCCGCTGATAGGAGAACATAAATCCCTGCAATACTAATGAATGTCAAAACAAGTGAAAGCATCATATGCATAACCTTCGTTGAGTTTAACATCATTACGCCACCTAAAATTGC
Organism: Gottfriedia sp. ABJ_BB2_2; assembly: GCF_055484705.1. Classification (NCBI taxonomy): domain Bacteria; kingdom Bacillati; phylum Bacillota; class Bacilli; order Caryophanales; family Bacillaceae; genus Gottfriedia; species Gottfriedia sp. ABJ_BB2_2. Next base: position 195,678 of record NZ_JBVFKR010000005.1, on the reverse strand, counting down.
TGCCAAAGAAAGAAGAAAGAAAGCAACTACAAAACCACTCATGCTTTATTCTCCTTTCGAATGTTTTGGTCATTTTCATCAAGCCATTGTAAGTCTTTAAATAACTCATCACGTGAATATTCAGCTAGTTCAAAGTTGTTTGTCATAATGATTGCTTCAGTAGGACAAACCTCTGTACATAAATCACATAAGATACAAATCTCAAAATTGATATCATATGTGTCGATAATTTTACCTTTTTTCGTAGGATCCGGATGTTTTTTACCAGTTAATGTAATACAGTCTGTTGGACAGATTGCTGAACATTGGTTACAAACGATACATTTCTCTGGATAAAACTTTTGAATACCACGAAAACGATCTGGTAACGGAATCGATTGATTTGGATAATCATATGTTACTTTCTCGCGCGTTAAGTTTTGAAGCGTATATTTTAGTCCTTTTACTAACCCAATCATGACTCACACCCCTTTAGATTGGTCTTCTAGTTTAGTAGAATAAGCTTTTCACTAAAGCTGTAATAACGATATTTGCTAATGAAACTGGTAATAATACTTTCCAACCGAACTCCATTAATTGGTCAGCTCTTAAACGTGGGAACGTTACACGGAACCAAATTAATAAGTATAGTACTGCACTAAATTTTAATGAGAACCAAACTGCACCTGGAATAAAGTCTAAGAAGACAATTGGTTTCCAGCCACCTAAAAATAGAACTGTTATTAATGAACACATTGCAAAGAAGTAAACATATTCAGATAACATAAAGAATGCCCATCGGAAACCTGAAAACTCTGTATGGTAACCTGCAACTAACTCAGATTCTGCTTCAGGTAAGTCAAATGGTGTACGATTTAATTCTGCAACTGCAGCAATTAAGAAAACGATAAACGCAATTGGTTGTGTAACAATAAACCATACATTATCTTGTGCATTGACGATATCATTTAAATTTAAGCTTCCTGTTAATAAAATAACGCCTAGAACACTCATTACAAGTGGAATTTCATAAGAAATCATTTGTGCTGCTGCACGCATACCACCAATAAGTGAATATTTATTATTTGATGCCCAACCAGCCGTAACAACACCTACTGTTGTTAGTCCGGATACTGCAATGTAATAAAGTAAGCCGACGCCAATATCTGCAAATTGTAAGTTCTCTGTAAATGGTAAAGTTGCTAAAACCATAAATGCAGGAGCAAATGCAATAATTGGTGCAAGTAAGAATAAAGGCTTATCTGCTGCTTTCGGAATTGTATCTTCTTTCAGTAAAAGTTTTAAAACGTCAGCTACTGTTTGAAGCAATCCGTATTTTCCACCAACTTGGTTTGGACCAATACGACCTTGCATAAAACCCATAACTTTACGTTCTGATAGAATTCCAAAGGTTACGAACCCTAAAACAACAAATAGAAAAATAACGCCTAAACCTAAATAAACGAGAAAATTGATCCAATTCGGTGTACTCTGTAGTAGATTTTCAATCATTAACCGTCTACCTCCCCAAGTACAATATCAATACCACCTAAAATAGTAATTAAGTTTGCTATATTTTCTCCCTCTAATAGTTTCGGAAGAATTTGTAAGTTATAGAAAGATGGTCGTCTAAACTTCAAACGATATGGTTCTTTTTTGCCATCACTAGCAATATAACAACCAATTTCTCCACGAGGAGATTCAATTCTTACATAGCCTTCACCTTTAGGAGCTTTAATGATTTTAGGAACCTTCGCTAAAATGTCTCCTTCTTCAGGGAACTGTGCAACGGCTTGTTCTAAAATTTTCAGTGATTCTTCAATTTCTAGCATTCTACACATATAGCGGTCCCATGCATCCCCGACTGTTCCAACTGGTACATCAAAGTCAAAACGATCGTAAATAGAATACGGTGCATCTTTACGCAGATCATATTTAATACCAGTACAACGAAGGTTTGCGCCACTTAATGAGTAATTAATAGCTTCTTCTTGTGTATAAGCACCCACGCCTTTTACACGATTAATAAAGATTTCATTTCCAGAAACAAGATCATGATATCCCTTTAACTGTTCTCTCATATATGGAATAAATTCTTCAACCTTTTCAATCCATCCTTCTGGAGCATCCCATTTCACTCCACCAACTCGCATGTAGTTAAATGTTAATCTAGCTCCACAAAGCTCATTTAATAGATTGATGATCATTTCGCGTTCGCGGAATGCATATAGAAATGGACTAACTGCACCTATATCTAGAAGGTTTGTACCCCACCAAACTAAGTGACTCGCAATTCTTCCTAATTCCATAGAAATAACGCGTAGGTATTCTGCACGATCAGGAACCTTAATGTCCATCATTGTTTCAACTGCATGGCAAATGACATAGTTATTTGTCATAGCAGAAAGATAATCCATTCGGTCTGTATATGGAATGATTTGTGTATATTGAAGATTTTCAGCGATTTTTTCAGTGCCTCGGTGTAGATAACCGATGACTGGAGTTGCTTCTTTAATGATCTCTCCATCAATCTTTAACACAAGTCGAAATACACCGTGTGTACTAGGATGCTGAGGTCCAACATTTAATAGCATTTCTTCCGTACGTATCATGGCTTATCTTACACCCCCTCATCAAATTGTACGTAATCTTTTCTTAACGGATATCCAACCCAAGTTTCAGGTAGTAAAATTCGTTCTAATTTTGGATGACCTACGAACTTAATTCCTAGTAAGTCATATGTTTCACGTTCAGGCCAGTTTGCACCTTCCCAAATCGTTGCAATACTATCAACTACTGGTTGTTCACGATCTGCTTTTACCTTTAAAGCAATACCGTGCTTACGCTTATACGAGTAGATGTAAGAATAAACTTCCATGTATTCCACAAAATCCGTACCATGTAAACCTGATAAATATGTGAACTCAAGTTGATCATTATATTTTAAGAATTGAGCTACTTTATAATAAGCATCTCTTTTAATTGTAAATGTAAGATCATGCTTAGAAAGGGTATTGATTGTTGCTTCCTCAATAACCTCAGTTCCAAATTCTTTTTCAATTAAAGCTTTGACTTCATCAAGTAAAGGCTGATTGTGTGAAGGTTTTACTTCTTCAGCTGGCGCATTTGCATCAACATCTGTTTTACCTTTTGCTTTCGCTGCAGCTGCTGCTTTTGCTTTTGCAATGGCAATCGCCTTTGCTTTCGCTTTTGCCGCTTCATCATCGGATCCTTCTACAGGAGCAGCTTCACCACCATCAGTCGCTTTTTGTTTTGCTAGTGCTGCTGCTTTCGCCTTAGCTGCTGCTACTGCTTTTGCTTTCGCTGCTGCGATTGCTTTCGCCTTATCATCATCTGTTCCTTCTGATGGTGATTCTTCTCCACCACTTGCCTTTTGTTTTGCCAATGCTGCTGCCTTTGCTTTTGCAGCTGCTACTGCTTTTGCTTTCGCTGCCGCTAAGGCTTTTGCTTTATCTTCATCTGAACCTTCTGGTGTAGAATCTGTATTTTCCGTTTCGGTCGAAGTTTCATTTGATCCCGAAGCTTCTAAAGCTTTTTGTTTTGCTAGTGCTGCCGCCTTTGCCTTTGCAGCTGCTACTGCTTTTGCCTTTGCTAATGCTAGGGCTTTGTCTTTATCTTCTTCTGTAGATTCACTTGTAAGCGCTTCACTTTTTTCTTCAGCGTTCGCTTCAGCTGCCTCTTTTGCTTTTTGTTTCGCTATTTCAGCCGCTTTCGCCTTTGCTTCTGCTACTGCATTCGCTTTTGCCTCAGCAAGTGTTTTCGCTTTATCTTCATCTGATACTTCTGAAGTTTCATTTGTTGGATTCGATCCATCAACAGCTTCTTTTTCAGCCTTTAATTGTTCCATTTTACGACGAGCTGCTTCTTTTGCTTTTTCAACTGCTTCTTTCTTTAATTGTTCTTTTGACTTTTCCTCACTCATTTATTCGTCACCTGCTTCCCAGTCTTAGCTTCGTAACGAATCTTCTCTTTTAATTTATTAATACCATAAATTAGAGCAGCAGGATTTGGAGGACAACCTGGTATATATACATCTACAGGAATAATTTGATCGACACCTTTTACAACCGCATAAGAGTTAACATATGGTCCACCAGCTGTTGCACATGAACCCATTGCAATAACCCATTTTGGCTCTGGCATTTGATCGTAAAGTCTTTTCACAATAGGTGCCATTTTCTTTGTAACAGTACCTGAAACAATCATTACATCCGATTGACGAGGAGATGTTCGAAAAAACGAACCAAAACGGTCCAAGTCATAATGAGATGAGCCTACACCCATCATTTCAATCGCACAACAAGCTAACCCGAATGTTAATGGCCATAACGAGTTACTTCTTGCCCAAGCTTTCACTTCTTCTAGTGTTGTGAAAAAAATATTCTTTTGGAGTTCTTCCATCTCAGCAACAGAAATTCCATCTAGCTTCATAACCATTTCAACACCTTCTTCTTCCAAGCATAAATAAGTCCAAGTAGTAGCATAAGAATAAAGATGATCATTTCTACAAAAGCAAAGAATCCTAATTGATCAAATGCAACTGCCCACGGATATAAGAAAACAGTTTCAACATCAAAAATTACGAATAATAGTGCGAAAATATAATAACCAGCATGAAAACGTACTTTTGCATCATGAAATGGTTCAATACCACTTTCATATGTCGTTTTCTTCGCTTCAGTTGGTGCATGTGGCCTTAATATTTTTCCGATAATTGAAAGTGCAACAACAGGAAGTGCAATTCCTATAATTAAAAACACAGCAACAATCACATAGTTATTTAAATAAGCATTCACGAAACTTGTCCCTCCCTTTACTACAGAGCTCTACATTATATGTTTATTATAAATATAATGTATTTTTCATTAATTTTTATAATTCAGTTTTGTAATCGTATCCATTATAACAAATGTGACAAAAACGTGTCGATAATAATTAAGAATTATTCTAAATTTGAATAGTATTTTTAAAAAATAAAAATCGCGGCCTTTTAATCTTTTAAATTGTATGTACTCATTAGTAAATCTTACTATTTAAATAAATTAGGATGTTTGTCAAATTTTTATATCAATATAAAAGTTATCCACAAATCCACATAAAGTTATCCACATTCCCCACAACCCATTCAATAAAAGCAATTGTCGAAAAAAATCTGCGTACATTCATATGATGATGAGAAAAAATGAGGAAATTGTTTATGATGAGAGATTAAGTAAGCCGATACTATTATAACTTACTACAAATCAATAAAAAAAGGGCCCAATAAGGGCCCTCTTTTTTATAAATATTACTTATATTGTGCTACATTCAAACGGTTCATTGCTTTGTGTAAAGCAAGTTCCGCACGTTTGATATCTGTGTCAGGACGTTTTTCTTGTAAACGTTGTTCTGCACGTTTTTTTGCTTCTACTGCACGCTCAACATTAATTTCAGTTGATGCTTCAGCAGATTGAGCCAATATTGTAACGGCTTCAGGTCGAATTTCAATGAATCCGCCACTAACTGCAACAAAATCAGTTCCAGTTGGTGTTTTAATTTTAACAGGTGCTGTTGCTAACGGTGCCACAGTTGAAATGTGTCCAGGTAAAATACCAAGCTCACCGCTAGTTGCTTTCGTGCTAACGAATTCTGTTTCGCCTTCATAAGCCGGTCCATTAGGAGTGACGATACTGACTTTCATTGTCTTCATAGTTAACTCCTCCTGTCTAGCTTTGTGAGCAAATCAAGTTCTTATGATCAATTGATGATAGAACGAGATTTCAATTAGACAAATATTATACTAGTGTTTTTGCTTTTTCTACTACTTCTTCAATGCGTCCAACTAAACGGAATGCATCTTCAGGAAGCGTATCATATTTACCTTCTAAGATCTCTTTGAATCCACTTACAGTTTCTTTAACTGGTACGTAAGAACCTTTTTGTCCAGTGAATTGCTCCGCAACGTGGAAGTTTTGAGATAAGAAGAATTGAATACGACGAGCACGAGCTACGACTAATTTATCTTCTTCTGATAACTCATCCATACCTAAGATTGCGATGATATCTTGAAGTTCTCTATAACGTTGTAATGTTGATTGAACTTGACGAGCTACTTCATAGTGCTCAGCTCCAACGATTTCTGGGTTTAACGCACGAGATGTAGATGCTAATGGATCTACCGCTGGGTAAATACCCATCTCAGATAAACGACGCTCTAAGTTTGTTGTTGCATCTAAGTGAGCGAACGCTGTAGCTGGTGCTGGATCCGTATAGTCATCGGCTGGTACGTAAATCGCTTGAATCGAAGTTACAGAACCTTTGTTTGTTGAAGTAATACGCTCTTGTAATTGACCCATTTCAGTAGCAAGAGTTGGTTGGTAACCTACCGCAGAAGGCATACGTCCTAATAGGGCAGAAACCTCTGAACCTGCTTGAGTGAAACGGAAGATGTTATCGATAAAGAATAACACGTCTTGTCCTTGCTCATCACGGAAATATTCAGCCATTGTTAAACCAGTTAATGCAACACGTTGACGTGCTCCAGGTGGCTCATTCATTTGTCCGAATACCATCGCCGTTTTCTTGATAACGCCTGAGTCTTTCATTTCGTGGTATAAGTCGTTACCTTCACGAGTACGCTCACCTACACCAGCGAATACTGAAATACCGCCGTGCTCTTGTGCGATGTTGTTGATTAATTCTTGAATTAATACAGTTTTACCTACACCTGCACCACCGAATAGACCGATTTTACCACCTTTGATATAAGGAGCTAATAAGTCTACTACTTTGATACCAGTTTCAAGGATTTCTACTTTTGTAGTTAATTCTTCAAATTTAGGTGCTTGACGGTGAATTGGGTCACGACGAACGTCTTCTCCTAATTCTTCATCTAAGTCAATGTTGTCACCTAATACATTGAATACGCGTCCTAATGTAGCGTCACCAACTGGAACCGAAATAGGTTTAGCTGTGTTAACTGCTTCCATTCCACGTACTAATCCATCAGTTGAAGCCATTGCAACTGTACGAACAGTATCGTCACCTAAGTGAAGAGCAACTTCTAATGTTAAATCAATGTTAACTTCATTTGCGCTGCCCGCTTCTTGACGAACACGTAACGCATGATAAATTTGTGGTAATTGGCCGTTTTCGAACTTAACGTCTACTACTGGTCCTAATACCTGAGTAATAATACCATTGCTCATCGCTTTTCCTCCTAGCATTGTTTCCTTAAAAGCCGAACGATTTATATGTCATTGAAGGCAGAATTAACCTAATGCAGCTGCACCGCCGACAATCTCAGTAATTTCTTGTGTAATTGCAGCTTGACGTGCACGGTTATAGTGAAGAGTAAGCTTACTAATAACTTCTTTCGCATTATCAGTCGCACTTTTCATAGCCGTCATACGAGAAGCATGTTCACTTGCTTTACTATCTAATAATGCACCGTAGATTAAGCTTTCTGCGTATTGTGGCAGTAAAACTTCTAAGATTTCATCATCAGAAGGTTCAAATTCGTAATTAGTTGTAGCTTTACCTGTGTCAATATCTGTTAAAGGTAAAAGCTTTTTCTCAGTAACTTCTTGAGAAATCTTACTTACGAAATGGTTGTAAGATAAGTATAGCTCATCAAAAATGCCATCAGAGTACATTTGAACAGTACGATTAGCAAATTTTTGAATGTCATCGAATGAAGGTTGATCAGGAATACCTAAAACCTCTTCAACGATTGGGTAACCTAAACGATTAAAGTAATCACGTCCAACACGACCTAATACAATAACAGCAAACTCATCATTAGAACGATGACGCTCTTTAATTGTATTTGTTACAGCACGTAATACATTACTATTGAATGCACCAGCTAAACCACGGTCTGAAGTGATAACAATATAACCAGTCTTTTTAACAGGACGAGTTACAAGCATCGGATGTCTACTGTTTACACCTTTTGCAATGCTTCCAACTACTTCTTGCATTTTTTCCATATAAGGAACAAATTGCTTAGCATTTTGGTCAGCACGGTTTAATTTCGCAGCAGAAACCATCTCCATCGCTTTTGTGATTTGGCTTGTCTTTTTTGTTGAATTAATTTTCGTTTTTATATCGCGTAATGATGCCACAGGTTTTCACCACCTTTTGGTAAACAGTTAAAGGAAGGACGAGCCAAAGCTCGTTCCTTCAATATCAGTTATTTAAATTGCTTTCTTATTTAGAAGCAACAAAGTTCTTTTTAAAGCTTTCGATCGCAGCGTTAAGGTCAGCTTCGTTTGGTAATTTACCAGTTGTACGAATAGCATCTAAAAGACCTTTAGCATTTGAATCCATCCAAGATAACATTTCTTCTTCAAAACGAGTGATGTCTTCAACTGGTACGCTGTCTAAGTGACCACGTGTTAGAGCGTAAAGACTAACTACTTGTTTTTCTACTTTTAAAGGTTTGTGTAAACCTTGTTTTAAGATTTCAACTGTACGAGCACCACGGTTAAGTTTAGCTTGCGTAGCTTTATCTAAGTCAGATCCGAACGCAGCAAATGCTTCAAGCTCACGGAATGACGCTAAGTCAAGACGAAGCGTACCTGCTACTGATTTCATCGCTTTTGTTTGCGCTGAACCACCAACACGTGATACAGAAAGACCTGCGTTAATCGCTGGACGTACGCCAGAGAAGAATAAGTCAGACTGTAAGAAGATTTGTCCGTCAGTAATCGAGATTACGTTTGTTGGAATATAAGCTGAGATATCACCAGCTTGTGTTTCGATGAATGGTAATGCAGTTAATGAACCGCCACCTAACTCATCATTTAACTTAGCTGCACGCTCTAATAAGCGAGAGTGTAAGTAGAATACATCCCCTGGGTAAGCTTCACGGCCTGGAGGACGTTTTAATAGTAATGAAAGCTCACGGTAAGCTACCGCTTGTTTAGATAAATCATCGTATACTACTAATACGTGTTTACCATTGTACATAAACTCTTCACCCATAGTTACACCAGCGAAAGGCGCTAAGTATAACATTGGAGCTGGAGATGAAGCAGGTGCAGTTACAACGATTGTGTAATCTAAAGCGCCATGCTTACGTAAAGTTTCAACAAGTCCACGAACTGTTGATTCTTTTTGTCCAATCGCAACATAGATACAGATCATGTCTTGGTCAGCTTGGTTAAGAATTGTATCGATAGCTACTGCTGTTTTACCAGTTTGACGGTCACCGATGATTAACTCACGTTGTCCACGTCCGATTGGTACAAGAGCGTCGATCGCTTTGATACCTGTTTGTAATGGCTCATGTACTGATTTACGTGCCATTACGCCTGGTGCTGCGTTTTCGATTGGACGAGTTTTAGTCGTTTCAATTGGGCCTAATCCATCAACTGGTTGACCTAATGAGTTTACTACACGTCCTACTAATGCTTCACCAACTGGAACTTGCATGATGCGTCCAGTACGACGAACTTCGTCGCCTTCTTTAATTCCTGTGTAAGGACCTAAGATGATAATACCTACGTTGTTTTCCTCTAAGTTTTGTGCTAGTCCCATAACGCCGTTAGAGAACTCAACTAGCTCTCCAGACATACATTGGTCAAGACCATGAGCACGAGCGATACCGTCACCAACTTGGATAACTGTACCAACATCACTAACTTCTATTTCAGTTTGGTAATTTTCGATTTGCTTTTTAATCAGCGCACTGATTTCTTCAGCTTTGATGCTCATGCATTTCACCCCTATCTACAAACTATTTTGCGATTAATTCACGTTCAATACGTACAAGCTTATTTTTTAAGCTGCCGTCAAAAATACGATTTCCAACACGAACTTTGTATCCACCAATTAATGAAGAATCAATTTCGTTTGTGATTCGTATAGAATTTTTACCTAATTTCGAAGCGAATAAAGCTCCGATTTTTTCTAGTTCTTCAGAAGTCATTGCCGTCACAGAGTAAACTGTTGCATCTGCGATATTACGATTTTCATTCGCAATTTTCACATACTCAGTTACTAAGTTTGGAATGATGCTTAAACGTTGGCGATCAACTAGTAAGCAAACTAGGTTAAGTACAGTTTCAGAGATTGAAGCAAATGTCTCGTTTAATACAGACTTTTTGCTTTCTTTTGTGATTCCAGGATGTTGTAGAAACTTATGTAACTCATTGTTTTCTACATATTCCTTTTTCACAACTTGTAGGTCATGTTCAACAGTTTCTACTAAATTTTGTTCAATTGCTAATTCAAAAAGAGCGTTTGCATAGCGTTTTGCAACTAATTCGTTACTCATTTCGCTTCGCCTACTTCTTTAAGATATTGATCAAAAATAGCAGATGCGTCTTCAGACTTCACTTCTTTTTCAAGTACTTTAGAAGCAATTAATACAGATAATGAAGCAACTTGTTGTTGAACTGATTGTATTGCAAGCTCTTTTTCGCGAGTAATTTCACGCTTAGCGCTTTCTTTCATGTTTTCAGCTTCAGACTTTGCTGCTGCAACGATTTCTTCACGTTGTACATCAGCTTGCTTTCTAGCTTTCTCAAGAAGCTCACGAGCTTCTGTACGAGCTGCAACTAACTCTTGCTTTTGCTCTTCAACTAGTTTCATTGCTTCAGCATTACTTTTTTCAGCTGAATCTAATTGATTAGCGATGTGACTTTCACGTTGTTTCATAATTCCCATTACTGGACCTAATGCATATTTCTTTAATAGTGCAAGTAGGATTACGAAGATTAATAATTGAAACACGACATCGCCCCAAGGTACTCCGCCATGCCCTGCTTCGGCTAATACGAATAGTGATCCGTTTAACACAAGCCTTCACTCCCTTCAAGGGTTTCATTTAATGATTTTATCTTTTATAACAGAGCTCTAGATTACTTACTAATCTAAGCTTAACTTTCAAAAGGAATTCCTTATAACCTATTAAGTGTCATAAAGGAATGGCGAAGTAAATGTGAACACAAACTTCGCCATTTTTTAACTAATTGTATAATCTTACGCTTTACCGAAAGCCATGAATGCGATAACTACCGCGATGATTGGAAGTGCCTCAACTAATGCAACCCCGATGAACATTAAAGTTTGAAGAGTTGAACGTAATTCTGGTTGACGAGCAACACCTTCTACTGTACGTGATACAATTAAACCGTTACCAATACCTGCACCTAGTGCACCTAAACCTATTGCGATTGCCGCTGCGATTAAAGCCATTTTAAATTTCCTCCTTCTTATACCTAAGAAATATATTTTTATTTTAATTTTAACGAACTAACTATGTTATTGAGCAATTAATGCTCGTCCGCCACTTTATGTGACAGGTAAACCATTGTTAACATTACGAAGATAAACGCTTGGATCGAACCAACGAATACAGAGAACCCTTGCCATACAAGCATTGGTACTGCTGCAGCGATTGTCCAAAGAATACCCTCTCCTGCACTTGTTGCATAAGCATGTGTTCCCATTGTTGCAAGTAATCCTAATAAGATTTCACCTGCAAAAATGTTCCCGTAAAGACGAAGACCTAACGTTAATGTGTTTGCTAACTCTTCAATAATCTTTAGTGGAAATAAGAATCCCATCGGCTGGAAAAATCCTTTTCCGTAAGCCTTAAAGCCTCTCATTTTAATACCATAATAATGTGATAATCCAACAATAAAGATTGCTAGTGATAACGTAATTACTGGGTCTGATGTAGGTGATTTCCAAACTGATTTTCCATCGACTGAAATATCGAATGGAAGACCTAACATATTCGAAACAAATATGTACATAAGTAATGTCACACCTAATGTAAGGAAGCGACCACCAGTTTCCCAATCCATTGTACTGTTGATAATGTTTTTAACGAAATCTATAACCCATTCTAAAAAGTTTTGCTTTCCTGATGGGCGAAGTTGTAGACTTCTTGAACATGCAATTGCGATGATAAAAACAATTACTGCAGCAATGGTAGTCATCAGAACATTTGTTAAAGTAAAGTGTAAACCAAGAAAATTAAAACCATAAGTGCCGTGTTCCAATTTATTCACCTCTCTTCCTTGCAAAAGACGTATGTTGTAATGCAAAATTTATCATAATGACAAGATGTCCTGTCATTAGTCCCACCGTTAATGCCGGTATATTGACAAAATCGTCATACCGAAGGGCGATGACCATAGCTAGAGCCACCGCTGAAAGACAAATTACAGTACCAAGTGAACGAACTTTCTGTTGCTTTAAAACTCGATCAAAAAAGGTATTTATCTTTCTGTGTAGAATCCATATACAGTAAAAGCTAGTTACGATACCGAGAATATAACCTGTAAAGATTGTTTTATAGTCGGTAAATGCCCATCCTAAAACTGCAAGGGCAGTAATGTATAACATATCTCGTGCGAAACGTCTAAAATGTTCTTTTTGCATGTAACTAGTCCCCTGGAGTAAATTGCTTAATTAGCTTAAGTGTGCCGTATATACCAGTGAGTAATCCTAACAGTAAACCGATAATCATAAATACTGGAACAGGCCAATCAAAATATGTGTCAATCCATCTTCCGAGAAAGATTCCTATTAGAATTGATCCAACAAGTTGAGCTAGAATGGAAGACATGAGTGCCATTGCTTTAAGAGGATGTTGATTGTTGTTTTTCATAGCCAATCCCTCCACGTCAATTTTCATTCTTTCCCAAAAAATTGCCAAAATTCTTATCATGGTTTATGATACAACAAATATTTATTAAAATCTCCACATTAAAGCTAAGTTCACAAAATGTTCACATATTCAAAATATTTAATTAGAAAGGGTTTACATTCAATAAAAACCCTTTTAAACATTCATGTTAAGCATACAATATGTTACAAAAATGTGTCAATTACTTAAATTAAAAAACTATTAAAATTCGCTTACCAATTTTTAGTCTTCGACATATACTCTAGAAACATTTACATATGATTCAGTTGCACTCTCATATTGTTTACGTTTATAAAAGATCACAAACTTGTAAATACCGCTTTTCGGGAAGTTTTTTAACACCAACTCCTTCTTTATAATTCCGCGCTCACTGTTCTTTTGTTGATCAATGACATCTATTAGTCGAAATGTCTCTGCTTCAAAAACTGCAATCTTAAATTCTTCGACTTTACTCGGTAAATATAATTCATATTTATAGCTACCCTTACCTTTCCCTTTCACCCTACCAAAGTGAAATCCCATTACAGTCGGAAAATTCGGTTCTCCTTGTAGTAATAAGTAAGGCATTCGTAATGTTTCATCTGGCGTACTAATCGTAATTGCTCCATCATAAAATCCATCTTTTAAAACCTTTGTATCCACCTCCGCATGAAGCTTGATGGACTTTGAGGTGTTTGCTGGAATTGTGAAAGGCTTTGGTAATACCCATTTTATTCCGTTAACCTGTTGATTATTTATCGCCATTACTTGTTTTGCTTTATTTGATTTATTAGAAACCCTAACAGTGAATTCTTTCTCTACTGGTGTGCTTTCTTTTTTTGTAACACCTAAAGATAATGATGTAGGATAAAGTGTAGTTTCAGTTTCTAAAGCTTTATCAATATCCAATCTACCGGCACCTTGTTCATATGAATGATAGATCGTTTTATTATTCTTATATAATGGTGTTGCCGTATTGACAAGGACGCTTTTTAAATCATCCATACTCCAATTTGGATGTAATTGTTTTAGTAAAGCAGCTGCACCTGCTACATGTGGGCTTGCCATACTCGTACCTTGTAATGATAAATAACCTCCAGGAATTGTACTTTTAATTTGCACACCAGGCGCTACTAGATCTGGTTTCATTTGCCATGTCCCAGTAACTGGACCTCTTGAACTAAAATCCGCTAGCACATCAACCTTTTTTTCCTGCCCCGTCATTGCGATCGTTTTACCCTTTTCTATCTCTTTTTGAATCGCTAATCCTACTTTTCTTGAGACCGTGGCAGCAGGGATTTTTATATTCCCTTTGATTTGACCTACAAAATCGCCCTCTACATTATTAAAGACGATCACTGCTTTCGCACCCGCTGCTTCTGCATTTTTCACCTTATCCGTAAATGTAAGCTTCCCTCTTTCTAGCAATACGAATTTATTTCTCACTCTCTTCATTTCATTCTTATCTCCGTACTGTTTAAAAACAATTTTACCCTCTAAATTCCTTGGCCATTTGGAAGATCCGATCATAGGGGTAATTATTTGTTCCTTTTCTTTTATGTGAATAGAAGGGAAATATAATGGTGGATAGCTGGCACCTACCGATAGTGCTTTTGCAGCAGTTGCAGGTGACCCAACTGTCCATAATCCAGGACCAGAGTTTCCTGCTGCAGTAATTGCTAACACACCTTTTTCAACTGCCTTGTTTAAAGCAATACTAGTTGGCCAATCCGGTCCATTTACTTCATTACCTAGAGATAAGTTGATAATGTCGACCTTATCCTTTACCGCGCGTTCGATTGCAGCCAACACCGTTTCTGATGTTCCTACTCCACCTGGACCAAGTGCTCGATATGCATAAATTTGTGCTTTTGGTGCTACACCTTTTCTTTTACCATTTGCAGCAATTACACCTGCGACATGCGTACCGTGGAACGTACTTCTTTCCTCAAGTCTTGTCTCCATTGGATCTTTATCCTGGTCTATTGTATCGTATCCACCACTATAATTAGTTTTTAAATCTGGATGTCGATAATCAACTCCTGTATCAATTATCCCTACTTTAATACCTTCACCCGTAATGATTCTACCTCTTTGATCTCGATAATTCTCTGCTTCATCTGCACCGATAAAAGGAATACTCTCCTCTACGTGTGCTTTATATGTAGTTACGAAATGAAAGTCATTTACTAAAGGCATTTTCGCTATTTGAGACAGTTCTTCTAGTGAGCCAGATACGGAGAATCCATAATAAGTTTCAGTAAATTTTTGTCTAACCTTTATATTAGGGTAATTTTTCCCCATGTATTTTAGCGCTTGTGTTAACATCCCATCTTTAATCGAAAATAACGCCACTTTTTTCTGCTGATCTTCTGCAAAAACAGCATAATTTTTTATTGGAACAAGGAAGAAAACTAGACATATAATTATTTTAAAATAATATTTTTTCATTCAATGAACTTTCTCCTTTTTAGACATTTATTTTCCTATATCATTTCTCACTACTCCTTCATTCATGTATAAAAAGGAAATTTTCTCTAAAGAGAACATAAATTTCTAGTTACCATTTAAGTAGTTCAACCAAAGTCTTGTTATGCGAGCATTAATAATATAAATGACCCAATAAAAAAAAGACTAACAGATTAGGAACATCCCTAAAAGTTAGTCTAAAAGCTTACTACATATTTCAAACACTTCATTAATTTTTTAATTCCGCCTGGTTAAAAAGTTGAAATTTTTTCTGATTTACAACTGCTTTTATCTCATTAATCACAAAGTATAAAACAGCAGCGCCTAAAATAACAATCCAAGTTTTCGTTACGACTTCATTTTGCCATACACCTAGTATCATTAAGAATGCAGGAAGAGTGATTGTAATCCAAGATTGTATCATGGCAACAATTCCTGTATATCTTTCTATTTTCTTGCCTAACACTAAGCCTGCAAAAAATAAATACCATAAGTAAGCCCAAAGAACCCATAACAATCCGTTCACAATATCAAGAATAAGGATAAAGCTCACTAATGCATATAAAACAGACATAATTGAAACCCAAAGTGAAAACCATCCTAAGCCAGTGCCATTAAAACCTTTTAAATTTGTAAAACCATTATATAAGTAAGTAATTCCGAAAAAGAAAATACAAGCAAGATTATATAATTCCCACTTGCCATCTCCCATGTTCGTTAATAAATACAAAGGAATGATTACTTGTAATGCACCAACAAATATATTTAAAAGTGATGCACTTTTAGCATCGGCTTTATTTAGTAATACAAGACTATTTAAAAATAGAGTCGCACCAGATAAAAGTAATCCTACAGTTGCCATAGCGATTCATCTAATAAGAAAGTAATGATCTTATTAAACTCAACCCTCCTAGAAATATGATATAACGTAAAAAAGTACAAGCGCTTGATATAAAATCAAACGCTTGGATAAATTTAATTTAAAACGATACCTACAATAATCGCTGTTAATACACTTACTAATGTTGCACCGAATAATAATTTTAAACCAAAACGCGCTACAACATTACCTTGTTTTTCATGTAAACCTTTAACTGCACCTGCAATAATACCGATTGAAGAGAAGTTAGCGAATGATACTAAGAACACAGAAACGATTCCTAATGTACGTGGGCTAAATTCTTTTGCTTGTTTACCAAGATCCATCATAGCTACGAACTCATTCGACACTAACTTAGTAGCCATAATACTACCAGCAGAAACTGCTTCTTTAAACGGTACACCCATAATGAACGCAAATGGAGCAAATACATAACCAAGAATTCCTTGGAATGAGATACCGAATATCATATCAAAGATATTATTAACCGCACCAATGATTGCAACGAAACCAATTAACATAGCCGCAACGATAATTGCTACTTTAAATCCATCTAAAATATATTCGCCAAGCATTTCAAAGAATGTTTGTTTTTCTTCTTCTTGAACTTCTAAAATATCCTCTTCAGCTGTTACTGTGTAAGGATTAATAATTGATGAAATAATAAAACCACCAAATAAATTTAAAACAATAGCAGTTACAACATATTTTGGCTCGATCATTGTCATGTAAGCACCAACGATTGACATAGATACTGTTGACATTGCCGAAGCACATAATGTGTAAAGACGATTTTTAGGTAAGTGTCCTAATTGTTTCTTAACTGAAATGAAAACCTCTGATTGTCCTAAAATAGCTGAAGCAACAGCATTATAAGACTCTAATTTACCCATTCCATTAATCTTACTTAAAACTAAACCAATGTATTTAATAATGAATGGTAGAACTTTTGTAAATTGTAAAATACCAATTAATGCTGAAATAAATACGATTGGTAATAATACATTCGTGAAGAAAGGAAAAGCTCCATCATTTGCTAGTCCACCAAATACGAAGTTAACACCTTCAGCAGCATATTCTAATAATTTACCAAATCCATTTGAAATACCTTTAATTAAGAATAATCCAACATTTGTATTTAATAATAAGAAAGCTAAAACGATTTGAATAACTACCATGATTAATACTGGGCGATATTTTATGTTTTTACGATCGCTACTAGCAACAAAAGCTAGTCCAAATACAACTAATAGCCCAATAAGTGCGATAATGTATTTCATGTTACTCTCCCCCGAGATTTTGATTATTTTTATATAAGCGCTTTCAAAACGTACACAGTTTTAAACTTGTAAGATGTCAGACAAGTAAAACGCTTGTTAGATGTCAGACAACTATTAATCTACTATATATTAAACTTCTAAATCTTTCGAGCTAAATAACCCTGGTAATAATTGGTTAATTGTCGTTTCAGCGATGTCACCCTTTAAGTTCGTTAAAAATACTTTCGTGTTTTCATCACTAAATTCAGCAATAACCTGTCTGCATGCACCACAAGGAGAAACTGGTCCCTCTGTATCACCAACAATTGCGATCGCTTCAATTTTACCTGATCCTTTACCGTTAGCTACTGCACTAAAAATGGCTGTTCTCTCAGCACAATTTGTAAGACCATATGAAGCGTTTTCAACGTTACAACCAGTAAACACTGTTTGATCATTCATCATAATTGCTGCGCCTACTTTAAACTTTGAGTAAGGAGCATATGCATTTTCTCTTGCTTTTATAGCTTCATTAATTAAAGATTGTGTATTCATTTCTTTTTCACCTCTAATGAATAGTTTGGCAATTCATTTAAAAGTGTGTGAGTTTTGTCTTCGCTTTTACATATTAACAATGAATTTCAGAAAGAGCAATAACCCACACACTTTTTTGTAAATTAAATATATTTAGAAATTAATAAGCTGTGTTTGCTTCTTCACCTTGAACAATCTTAACACCTGAGCTAGTACCGATGCGAGTTGCACCAACAGCTACTACATTCTCAAGATCTTTTAAGTTACGAACTCCACCAGAAGCTTTTACGCCTACATTTGCACCAACAGTTTTACGCATTAATGCTACGTCTTCAACTGTTGCTCCACCTGTTGAGAAACCAGTAGAAGTTTTCACGAAGTCAGCACCAGCTTTAACTGATAATTCACAAGCTCTAACTTTTTCTTCGTCTGTTAATAAACAAGTTTCAATGATTACTTTTACTAAAGCTTTTCCTTTAGCAGCTTCAACAACCGCACGAATGTCTCTTTCTACTAATTCGTTATTGTTGTCTTTTAATGCTGCAATGTTAATTACCATATCAACTTCATCTGCACCATTTTCAATAGCATTCTTTGTTTCAAATGCTTTTACTTCAGGAGTGTTTGCACCTAGAGGGAAACCAATAACTGTACATACTTTTACAGTTGATTCTTTTAATAATTCACTAGCATATGAAACCCATGTAGGATTAACACATACAGAAGCAAAGCTAAATTCTTTAGCTTCTTCAGCTAATTTTGTAATTTCTTCTTTTCTTGCATCTGCACGTAATAACGTATGGTCAACTAAATTTGCGTAACTCATTTGGGTCACTCCTTAATTAATTTATAATGTAATGGAAATGAAGATGTCATTTCCTTTTTGATGTTACTAATTGAATATGCTTTTACTATATCACCTTCATGAAATTTTGTAAAACATAAATTGAACTTATGTTCATGGTTAGTTTTTCCTATAAAAAAACCTATTTATGATTAGTTTTTCAACTAAACATATATAGGTCTTTACTCATTATTTATTTCCAATAAACGCTTAGCTGTAAATTGGTCAGTAATTAAAATATTGGCGTATTTACCAACTAAGGCGCCGTGAATCGCATCAGTTTTTTTCTCCCCACC
The DNA here is from genome assembly GCF_055484705.1 of Gottfriedia sp. ABJ_BB2_2. Taxonomy (NCBI): domain Bacteria; kingdom Bacillati; phylum Bacillota; class Bacilli; order Caryophanales; family Bacillaceae; genus Gottfriedia; species Gottfriedia sp. ABJ_BB2_2. The sequence continues at coordinate 176,771 of NZ_JBVFKR010000005.1, read as the reverse complement.
TGCCACCAGAATGGACTTTTCCTTATTTCTTAACTCATCTAATTCAATACCAATCGTTCTGCTATTAAGCAAATTTGAATAGATCTGTCCTTTTTTATCAAAAAAGCGTGAGCAGATATCCCCTACTGCATACGTTTGTATGTCCTGCTCTTCTTCTTCATTAAAATATCCGACTCTAAACAATAAGGCGTCTTTTTTTACAGTGCCGACTGTAAATATTCCAATATTAGACTGTTTACCAAGCTCAATTAACCTTTCAATATGGCGGTCTGATTCCACCATTTGCTTTACTTGTGGATTATCGAAAATGACTGGTAGCGGTAAATATCTAGGAATTGTATTAAACGCCTCAGCGAACATATTTACAGTTTCAGATGCATATGTATTCGTTTTCGAATAGCTGATTCCGCCATTTAACTGAATAACTTCTACGCCTTTTACAGACTTCTTTTCTAATTTTTTAGCAATGTGATACATTGTGGTCCCCCAAGTAACCCCTACAATATCACCATCATGTACAAAATCACCAAGTACATCTGCAGCCTTTTTTGTAATAATTTGTGTGACTTCACTGTAATCATCAATTGGTGAATAACAAACCTCAACTGATTGTAAATTATATTTCTTTTTTAATTCTTTTGCTAAGTCATGATTATCTTCTAATGGGTCAATAATTTCGATCCGTACATACCCAAGTTCCTTTGCTTGTTGAAGTAATCTCGAAACAGTTGGTCGAGAAATACCTAATTTATTAGCAATTTCTTGTTGACTAAAATCTGAATCATAATACAATCTTGCTGCATCTATTATTAACCGCTGTTTTTCTAGTGACATTCCACTTTTATCCCCTTTTTTAGCCAAAACAATTTCCGAAACAAATTTTTAATTATTATAACTCTAAATTTAATTTATACCAACATTGTTCTTTTAGACTTTTCCAATTTATATTAAATAAAAAAGCTTTCCTTAAAGGAAAGCTTGGTGTGCAGACGTTCACAAAATTTAAAAGTCTGCGTTTATTATTTTGTACCGAATAAACGATCTCCTGCATCCCCTAATCCAGGTACGATGTAACCATGATCGTTTAATTTTTCATCAAGTGCAGCTATGTAAATATCTACATCAGGATGTGCTTGTTGTAAAACTTCAACACCTTCTGGAGCAGCAATTAAGCACATAAACTTAATATTTTTAGCACCACGTGTTTTTAATGAGTTAATCGCTTCAACAGCAGATCCACCTGTAGCTAGCATAGGATCGATTACAATGAAATCACGTTCTTCTACATCCGTAGGAAGTTTAACATAATATTCTACTGGCTTTAATGTTTCTGGATCACGGTATAAACCTACATGTCCAACTTTTGCTGCAGGTACAAGTTGTAGGAATCCGTCGACCATACCTAAACCTGCACGTAAAATAGGAACAATCCCTAATTTTTTACCTGCGATTACTTTTGATTTTGCAGTTGCAACTGGTGTTTGAATTTCAACTTCTTGTAAAGGAAGATCTCTAGTAATTTCAAATGCCATTAACCCTGCCACTTCATCTACTAAAGCTCGAAATTCTTTTGTTCCAGTATCTTTACTACGAATAAGTGTAACTTTATGCTGAATTAACGGATGATCAAAAACGTATACTTTACTCATTAATATCGCTCCTTGCAAAGACTTAGTAATATATTATCTTTAAAAAGAATACCGAAAGAGATTAAATAATTCAAGTCACATCTTAAAATCGTTTTCATTTCATTTGTCTTTTTTATAAAACATAGTCCTTATTAACATGTTCAAAAGTATATCAGAATAATAAAACACAGGAAAAATACCTCTTCAATGCGTTAAGAAATAACTACTTTAAAGAGATATTTTTTATTTTTTATAAACTTGTTGTATTCATAAACCTACAAGCCTTACGAGTGTTTTAGAAACCTTTTATATCATTTGTTTACTTTTTATATTTAAATTAGGAAATTTTGATGTAATATATTTGCCAACAAAAGTATCCAGTCCAAATTTTCCAGCATTTGAACCCGCGATTATAATAAAGATACCTAATAAAACTAGTTGTGGATTTGTACTTGTCGTTCCACTAAATAGGAACGCAAAATTCATAACTAGCCCAAAGAACATCGCAGTTTTTGTAAAGCATCCAAGAATTAAACCAAGTCCTACAGCAAATTCTCCAATTGGCACTAGGAAGTTAAATAAATCTACATTCGGTAAAGCAAAACTTGATAAAAAGTCAGCCCACCACGGTTGTACTGCTGGATGATCACCAGTCGCACTACCAATTGCTCCTTGTAGAAATCCTGTTGCATCAAATCCCTCTCCAGTTAATTTACCCCAGCCTGCATCTAACCAAGAATAGCCTAAGTAGAGACGAAGCACCGTTAAAACACCGGCTGCTATATTATTTGTTCTTAAAAAGGTAATAAACATAATCTTTTCCTCCGTCAATTTTATTTATGATTACACTTATATTTTAACTAATTTAATCCTTACATTGTGAACTTTTTCACAAGTTATATTGAACTTATTGTGTCTATAATCACATAATTCCTACTATTCAAAATAAAAAAGTAGCCATTATAAATGGCTACTTTGATTGATTAATATGCAGGATATAAAACGTATTTACTTGATAATGCATCAACGCGTTTACGTGATGTTTCAAGTACTTCTTCATTTTCGTGATTTTTTAATGTATCTGCAATAATAGAAGCTATTTCATCCATGTCTTCAAGTGTAAATCCACGAGACGTAACTGCAGCTGTACCAATACGAATTCCACTTGTTACAAATGGACTCGCTGGGTCAAATGGAATTGTATTTTTATTACAAGTAATACCCACTTCATCTAATACATGTTCTGCAACTTTACCAGTTAATTCTAATGAACGAACATCAATTAAGATTAAATGATTGTCAGTACCACCAGATACTAATTGGATTCCTTGAGCCTTTAATGCTTCAGCTAAACGGTTTGCATTATCAATGATCGCTTGAGCATACACTTTAAAGTCATCTTGTAAAGCTTCACCAAATGCTACTGCTTTAGAAGCAATTACGTGCATTAATGGTCCACCTTGAATACCAGGGAAAATTGATTTATCGATTGCTTTTGCATACTCTTCTTTACATAAAATCATTCCACCACGTGGTCCGCGTAATGTTTTATGAGTTGTCGTTGTAACAAAGTCAGCAAAAGGTACTGGATTTTGATGAAGTCCAGCAGCTACTAAACCAGCGATATGTGCCATATCAACCATTAATAATGCTCCTACTTCATCAGCGATTTCACGGAATTTTTTAAAGTCGATCGCTCTTGGATATGCACTTGCACCAGCAACAATAAGTTTCGGCTTATGCTCGCGAGCTTTTTCTAATACATCTTCATAATTAATAACTTGAGTTTCTGGGTCTACTCCGTACTCAACGAAGTTATATTGAAGTCCACTAAAGTTTACAGGACTTCCATGAGTTAAATGTCCACCATGTGATAAATTCATACCTAATACTGTATCACCATGTTTTAAAATCGTGAAATAAACTGCCATATTTGCTTGAGCACCTGAATGAGGTTGTACATTTACATGCTCTGCTCCAAAAATTTCTTTCGCACGGTCTCTAGCAATATTCTCAGCGATGTCTACGTATTCGCAACCACCATAATAACGTTTACTTGGGTAACCTTCAGCATACTTATTCGTTAATACTGAACCTTGTGCTTCCATAACTGCTTCACTAACAAAGTTTTCTGAAGCAATTAATTCAATTTTAGAACGCTGTCTTCCTAATTCTAATTGAATTGCTTCATACAATGATGGATCTTGCTTTTTTAAGTTTTCCATGGCTACATCCCCCTTTTAATAAAACACGAACATTATAAGTATAAATCAATATTATCATTCGAAAAAACGACCGAATTCCATTATATCTTACCATGATTTTCAATAGAAATAAATCTTTTATCTTTGATTCTATATAACATTTCGTCCTAGAAGCTCATAAATCCTCTTTCACTATCTCTTACAAATTAATTTCTTCTTCAAGGGAATAGATCGCTCTTTCTCCTCCAATTAATTTTGGGCGAGTTTTCGCGACTGAAATATGAGCTTGTCCAACTTCTTTTATACTAGTTCTTAATGGAACTGCGACATGTTTTAAATGCATTCCAATTAATGTATCACCAATATCAATTCCAGCATCAGCTTTAATAAACTCTACAATCACTGCATTTTCTAAGTTTCTATAAGCATAAGAAGCTAGCGCACCGCCAGCTGTTCTAACAGGTGTTACTGTAACTTCCTCTAATGACTGTTGTTTCGCCGTCGCTTTTTGAACAACAAGTGCTCTATTTAAATGTTCACAGCATTGAAATGCTAATTGCACTCCAGTCTCATTTTGAAACGCTTTTAACGATTCAAATAATACTATTGCAACCTCCATTGTCCCAGATGTACCAATTTTTTTCCCACTTACTTCACTCGTACTACAACCAACTACCAAAATATGTTCACTAGTTAATGTAACTTGTTCCTTAAGCTCAGATAAGAGTGTTGTCATTTGTTGTTTTACTAAACTCAATTCTTCAACCATTTCATAGTCCTCCATTTATTAAGGTTTATTGATTTTTTGAATTAAAAAAACCGATAATCTTCAAAAGCTTTTCGGATTAACGGCTAGTTTGTTTTATTTCATTACATTTGTTTTTCGTATTCTTTAATTTTATTTACTCGATTCTCGTGGCGTCCGCCCTCAAATTCAGTTGATAGCCAAATTTTTGCTATATCTCTAGCTAAGCCTGGCCCAATTACTCGTTCACCCATCGCTAGCATATTACTATCGTTATGTTCTCTAGTTGCTTTCGCACTAAAAGTATCATGTACTAACGCGCATCGAATACCTTCAACTTTATTCGCCGCAATTGACATACCAATTCCTGTTCCACAAACTAAGATACCGCGGTCAACCTCACCACTTGCAACCATTTTAGCAACTGGAAAAGCATAATCAGGGTAATCCACAGATGTACCACATTCACAACCAAAATCCTTATATTCAATACCCATTTCATCCATTAAATTCATAATTTCCTGGCGTATGTTAATTCCACCGTGATCAGATGCTATTGCTACTTTCATATAACAGTTACCCCCGTAATTACTTCAAGTTATATACTACTTTTTAACATTAAATATATTTCTCTTCTATATTACACTATTATGTTCAGATAATGGGATACTAATTACGCTTTTAACCACTCAATCTTCATCAATTTTATTAATGATTTTCTTTACTAAACCTTCAAGTTCATTCAAAGTATTTTCATATTTCATTAATGAACCTCCATAGGGGTCCGAAATTTCTCTATGATTTCCGTTCGCATACTCATGTAATGTAAATATTTTCTCTTCATAATTAGGATATTTGGAGACTAAGAACTGTTTATGATTCGCAGTCATTGTTAATACATGCGAAGACCAATTTAATAAATCCTCAGTCACTTGCTTCGAGGAATGATTTATTGATATACCCTTATTGTTCACTGCAGTTATTGCATGCTTAGAAGCTGGTTCCCCAGGCATTGCAAAGACCCCTGCAGATTTTGCTTGATGCCTATCATTCCCATAATGATTTAGAAGAGCTTCTGCCATCGGGCTTCTGCAAGTATTCCCTGTACATACAAACAATATGTTTTTCATAAACTTCCTCACTTTCTGAATCAGATCTTTCAAGTTATTTATACATATACATCGTTTTTTGATCTATTTAATAATAAACCATTATTTCTCATAAGTATCAAATCTTATTACTTGTTTTATACCACAATCCCCTAAAAACAAAAAAGGATGGAGCCAATGTTATTCAATAGCCCATCCTCTTTTCTATTCATTATGTAGAAAAAAATAATAATTTAAGCCCAAATAATAGTAAAACAGAACCACCTAGTAATTCACCAAACTTACCTAGTTCTTGCTCTACTCTTCTACCTAATAGTAAACCTGCCCAAGTTAAAATTGTACTAATAATACCAAATAAAAGAATCGTTAACCATGTTTTTGCACCAAATGTACCAAGGCTGATCCCAACTGAAAAACTATCAACACTTACACTGAAGGCAAATAACAATAAACCAATTCCAGTTGGAGAAAACTTATTTTCTTCCTTACCAAATAATGTGGAATATATCATGTGAAATCCAATTCCTAGTAACAATACCCCACCAAGTAGTACTGATATTCTTCCAAATTTATCTGATAGTTCATATCCAATAATCATTCCTAAAAGAGGCATAATGACATGAAATAGTCCTATAACAAATCCTATATTTAAAATTTGTCTAAACTTTAATTGGATAACACCCATACCTAATCCAACAGAGAACGCATCTAAACCTAGTGCAGATCCCATTATCGTTAATGTAATCATTTCTTCGATTAATGTGCTACTCATGCTTTCCCTCCTAGGACTTGCTATTAAAAGATATGCAAGTCCCACCAATCATATGAGGGATATTAATAAATTTTAATCATTTTATTAAAACTACACTTTTTTATTCAGAAATAATAGAATGTCCACAAGCTTTCCACAATCGATTCATAATTGCAATTCCAATTCCTTCGTAAGGGAAAGATTCACAAAAAATAATATCCACATTCTCTTCGTTAAATTGACGAATACAATCATAAAGAGATGCAGCAACTGTCATTAAGTCATTTCGTTTTCCACAAGCTAGTACTACATCAGCTTTATATTGGTTAACGTTCTCTTCAGTTGTTAAAATGCCTACTATTTTTCCTTCTATCTTTGCATTGTGTATAAGTTTGTGTATAAATTCCATACTCCCATTTACTAGATGCATTTGTGCATCTGGAGCATAATGTTTGTATTTCATTCCTGGAGACTTTGGTGCTTCAGTTTCTTTCACAGTCGCCGGGTCAATCTCCACATTTGAAACAACTTTTTTTATCATTTCTGGTGTAATACTGCCAGGTCTTAGAATTGTGAATACATCTTGGGAGCAATCAATTACTGTAGATTCTAATCCTACTCCAGTACTTCCGCCATCAACAATACCTGCAATCCGGCCATTTAAGTCTTCATATACATGCTTTGCTGAGGTAGGACTTGGTTTGCCCGAAGTATTTGCACTTGGTGCAGCGATCGGTAAACCACTTGCCTCAATTAAAGCAAGCGCAACTGGATGATCTGGCATTCTAACTCCGACTGTGGATAAACCTGCTGTTACAAATTTGGAAACTTGTTTTTTACTTTTTAATATAATCGTTAATGGACCTGGCCAAAAAGCCTCCATCAACTTTTTCGCACCATCTGGAATTTCTTCAACTAGCTCATCTAGCTGCTTATTATTTGCAATATGTACGATTAACGGATTATCACTAGGTCTTCCTTTTGCTTGAAAAATCAGTTGAACTGCTTCATCTGAAAAAGCATTTGCTCCTAATCCATAAACTGTTTCCGTTGGGAAAGCAACAACTTGTCCAAGTTGTAATATTTTGGCTGCATCCACAATCTGTGGGTAAACTTTATCTTTATTCACAGAATTATCCACATTCCAATATTTAGTTTCCATGATTAACACCTCGCTTAAAAGTGAATATTAGTGTATATATTACAAATTTAGACAATACAAAATGAATGAAAAGCAAGTTTTATCCACAAATTGTGGATAAAACTTGCTAATTTGTGGACAACTTTGTGTATAGTTCTTTTTGATATACTAATACATTTTCATTCTTAATTGTATTTTGATAATGTTCCATTTCTTTAATATGAAGTGAAACATCGTTCTCATCTGTCGGTTGAAATCCTAATAAAAGGAATAAATCTTGAACAACATTTTGCTTAGTTAATAAATAAACATGAGAGATCGTTTCCTCTTTTAGTTTATCTAGAACACTTTGTAAAAAGACTACCATATGCTGTGAATAAATGGTAGGTGCAACTACTAATGATCTTAATAGTGCTTCATTGTTATACTGTTCATAACCAATTACAGCCTGTGCTGTTCCAACCTCGTCCTCTAATATAAAAAAGGATTCCTGTTGTTCTTGAAGTCCATTTGTAGAAAGTCCAGCTTGTCCTAAAAAAGAAAAAATCGTTTCAAAATCTGAAGGTAAAGATGATCTTATTTTCATGAAAGAACCTCCCTAATATGCTTGTAATACTTTATGCACATAGGGAGATTCCTAGAACTAAAATAATTGTTTGAACATGTGGACAAAAAAGCTTTCAACTTTAATATCTTCTTCTTGTTCTACTGCTGGAATCGCTGCTACCTCTACTTCTTCTTTAGAAGTGTCTTCTTGAATACTAGATTCTACACCAGTAGACGATTCATTTTCATTTGATTCTTCCTTTAAATATGAAAACCCTTTTCCTTCTTCTGGTTCTTCAATCTTTGTTTCTTCTTCTACCTTTTGTTGTGATTGAAGCGATTCAACAGTTGCATCACCATTTGAAAAATCTAAGAAACATAGTGGTGGAAATAATACGCACCACCAGTTCGCACCTTGACCAGCACCCAGTTTGATTAATACAGCTTCATAGTCACCTGCTGGGTATAAGAAGCTACCGTATAACTTTGTTGGGAATTTTACTTTTTTAGAATACGTAATCGTAAATATTTGCTTAGAACCTTCTTCATTTAAGACTCGTTGGACCGTTTTCTCTAAATCTGGTATATGACTTTGAATGACTTTTTGCCCTTCTTCAAAGCTCGTTAAATCTTTAACCCAAGTATTAATTTGAGCATTCACTTCATCTCTAACTTTACGTTTTAATGCCTGATCTCCACTAGAATCACTATTTGCTAGAATTCGTAATCGAACTGCCTTCTTAGGAATCACAACCATTTCATTCCCTTTTGCGTTTGTATCTTGAAGTGGCACTAAAACAGCCGAACTGATTAATAATATGATAAATAAAGAAATTATTTTATAAGTAGTTTTCATTTTAGATTTCTTTTTAGTTCTCATTTTATCTCCACCATCCCTCTAGGAAACAGTTTAGACAAAATGATTAATTCTTAAACACTACTATTCTATTTTTTTGTATCCGAACTGATTGCATGCCTAACTGATTTCTTCTTAGGTTTGATTAAATCATTTTTAATATAATCAATAATGATTTCTGCAACATTTATACCGGTACATTTCATAATTGCCTTCATATGCGCATTAGAGTTTACTTCACAAACTATTGCTTCATCATTCTCTCCAAACAATAGATCAATGCCCGCGAAGTCCACCCCTAAAATGTTTGCGCATCTTAGTGCAAGTTCTTTTTGGGACTCAGTCGGTTCGTACGCAAATGCATCCCCACCTAACTCAGCATTTGCACGAAAATCCGTTTCAGAACTACGTAGCATTGAAGCGACTACACGATCTCCAACAACATAAAGACGCATATCTCTACCTTTACTAGATTCAATAAACTCTTGGTAAAGATGAGGGACATATTGTAATTCATCTACTTTCTCCAGAAATTCTTCGCGATTATGAATTAAATACACTTGCATCCCAAAAGAACCATAAGATTCTTTTAGGACAAATGGATAACCTAATTCTTGCTCAACGACATCATAAAAAGAGTAGTCTGTAATTTTACAGCTAGGATAAACTAATGGAGCATTTATCGTTTTAGGCATTGGCACTTCATATTCAGATAAAATTTGGTAAGTTAATGACTTATTATCACAATTTTTTATTGCTAAAGCAGAATTATATACTTTAAATCCCATAATCTCTAAATGACGAGCTAAAGCTGTATCTTTGTCCCAGTATATAATAAAATCTGGCTTTTCTTTACTGTATAATCCTTTTAAGATTGGCTTTCCCTTTTCAATAACAGGGACCAATTCATGATGCTTTACTAATTTTGTATTTAGACCTTTTGTTGCACAAATCTCTTGCAAATTGAAGAATAAATCCATAAATTTTGAGGACGTAACATGTCCATTGTAAACAATCCAGCCATTTAAACTTGTCATATACTCACTCAACTTTCTTAACGAAATCATTCAAGCGTAAGTTTAGTAATTCATTTCATCATATATACCATACGATCTTTGCCGTTAATATCAAAGACAACTTCAACCTGTGCGTCATTAAAGGCATTTTTTAATATAGTTGCAACCGGTTCTCCTTGACCAATTCCCACTTCAAAAGCTACTAATGCTTTACGATTTAGAACTTTAGGTAAATCAGTTGCAAATCGACGATAAAAATCAAGTCCATCTTCACCACCAACTAGTGCACGATATGGCTCATGCTCCTTTACAACTTCATCTAATTGTAACCAATCTTCATGAGGTATATATGGTGGATTAGACACGACAATATCTACTTTTTTATTTTCATCTATAAAATAATTTAACAAATCATTATGCAGAAAGTTGACTTTCGCCCCTAAATGAAGTGCATTTTGCTTGGCTACCTCAATTGACTCTTCAGCAATATCAACAGTATGAACTGTTAGTTGTGGATTTTCAAGTGCGAGTGTAATTGCGATTGCTCCACTACCTGTCCCTACATCAACAAGCTCTAAATGATCAGTTTGTTCCCAGAGTTTATGAATACGATTTAGAACACCTTCAACTAATTCTTCTGTTTCAGGTCTAGGAATTAACACTTCATTGTTTACAATAAATTTTCTTCCATAAAAATATTCGTATCCAATTAAATATTGAATTGGTTCACCTTCAATATGTTTTTGAATCATTTCTTGAAATTGTAACCACTGCTCTTCTTTTAAATCTTCTCTCATATTCGTCAGTAATTGCGTTCGGTTGTAATCTAAAATATGCATTAATGCTATTTCGCCCACATTTTCATCTCGTCCGTGTCTTTGTAAAAAAAGAGAAGCCCATTTTAGGGCTTCGTATATCTTTGTTGTCATTATTGACTTTGTTCCATTCTTTTTGCTTGATCATCCATTATTAGCGCATTGATGATTTCGTCAATTTTACCTTCGACGATTTGATCAAGCTTTTGAATTGTTAATCCAATTCGATGGTCAGTAACACGGTTTTGTGGGTAGTTATAAGTACGAATACGTTCAGAACGATCACCCGTACCAACAGCTTGTTTACGGTTTTGATCATATTCTGCTTGAATTTCTCGTTGGAATTTATCATAAACTCTTGCACGAAGAACTTTCATCGCTTTTTCTTTGTTTTTAATTTGTGATTTTTCATCCTGACATGATACAACCGTATTTGTAGGAATATGTGTTAAACGAACTGCTGACATTGTCGTATTTACTGACTGTCCTCCAGGTCCACTTGAAGCAAATGTATCTACACGAATATCTTTATCATGGATTTCAATTTCAACTTCTTCAGCTTCTGGTAAAACAGCAACAGTTGCTGTAGAAGTATGAATACGGCCACCTGATTCCGTTTCAGGTACACGTTGAACTCGGTGAGCTCCATTTTCAAATTTTAACTTCGAAAATGCACCCTTACCATTGATCATAAAGATAACCTCTTTAAAGCCACCTAATTCTGTGTAGTTACCTTCAATAATTTCTGTTTTCCAACCATTTACCTCTGCAAATCGGCTGTACATACGGTATAGTGTTGCAGCAAATAACGCTGCCTCATCTCCACCAGCTGCACCACGAATCTCTACGATAACGTTCTTATCATCGTTAGGATCCTTTGGAATTAGTAAAATCTTTAACTGTTCTTCAAGCTCTTTTGATTCTGCTTCAAGTTCATTTAATTCTTCTTTTACCATTTCGCGCATATCAGCATCAAGTTTATCTTCAAGCATTGCTTTTGCGTCTTTAATCTGTTCTTTTACAGATTTATATTGACGGTAGGCATCAACTGTTTCTTGAATATCTGACTGTTCTTTAGAGTATTCACGTAACTTCTTTGAATCGTTTATTATTTCTGGATCACTTAATAATTCATTTAATTTATCATAACGATCTTCTACTGCTTGCAATCGATCAAACATAACTTTCACCTCGACATTTTCGTCTTAATATAGTTACTTTATAGTATTGTTGATTTTTTACTTAAGAATGAATACTTTCTGATTCATTATCTATATATTAGGTAGCAAAAAAGATAGTGCTAGAAAGGCCAAACTTAATCATTTTGGTTTTGGAATGCTGGTTCTGTTCGATGAGAATTTGTAGGTACTTCGTGACAGTGGCGACATCTTGGCTCATAAGATTCAGATGCTCCTACTAAAATAATAGGATCCTCAAATAAAGCCGGCTTACCATTAATTAATCTTTGTGTTCTACTAGCCGGTGAGCTACAAACAGCACATACTGCATTTAATTTTGTTACATGCTCAGCAATGGACATAATTTCAGGTACCTTTCCGAATGGTAACCCTCTAAAATCCTGATCAAGACCTGCGCAAATAACTCTTTTACCCATATTGGCTAATTGCTGAACAACATTAAATATCTCATCATCAAAAAATTGAATTTCATCTATTGCTACAACCTCAACATCATCTGTTACATACTTAAGAATTTGTGATGAGTGTGTTAGTGCATAAGCAGGCACCTTCATACCTGTGTGAGACACAACTTCAACTTCACTATATCGATTATCAATCGATGGTTTAAATGTTACACAACTTTGTTTAGCAAACTGTGTACGACGAACACGGCGGATCAACTCCTCTGATTTACCAGAAAACATACTCCCGCAAATCATCTCTATCCAACCATTTTTTCTCATCATAAACATTAAGAGTCTCACCTTTCTAAATCAGTTCTATGTCTAATTACATTATTTTAAAATTTAAAATGCTCTAAGATCTTTCATGTAAGTATTTATTTCAATTTATATAAAAATTCTTTTTATGAATTAAATTATTATGTTAAAGGACTATAAATGCGTAAAAAAAGCAGGCAAAGTAGCAATAACTCGCCTGCTTTTCATCTTTATTACCTTAAGACTTAAGACCGTATTTTTTGTTGAAACGTTCAACACGTCCTGCAGCGTTAGCAAATTTCTGACGACCAGTGTAGAATGGGTGAGAGTCAGAAGAAACCTCAACTTTGATAAGAGGGTAAGTGTTACCATCTTCCCATTCGATTGTTTCGCTAGAATATTTTGTAGATCCGCTTAAGAACTTGAAGCCAGTGTTAATATCCATAAACACGACTTTCTTGTAATCAGGATGAATATTTGCTTTCATGTTTTTCATCTCCTTCCGCCCTGAAATCCTAGAAATCAGAGTTATCAAATCATGTGTATACCACATAATTTACATTTAACATACAAATGAAATTATAGCAACTAACCCGGGAGAATGCAACCCACTATTTTTCAAACAGGATGCCTATATCTACCAACTATTTATTAGTGACTGGTGTTTTTTTACTTTCTTCTGTCATCGTATTAAAGAATTCTTCATTTGTTTTTGTTTGACGAAGCATTCTAAAATATCTTTCAACAAAATCAGGTATATCTGACATAGTCTTCCTCATTAGCCATAACTTGTCTAAATGATCTTTAGGGATTAACAGATCCTCTTTACGTGTACCAGATCTGCGTATATCAATAGCTGGGAATATTCTACGTTCAGCTAGTGAACGATCTAAATGTAGCTCCATGTTCCCTGTTCCTTTAAATTCCTCATAAATAACATCATCCATACGTGAGCCTGTGTCAATTAATGCTGTAGCTAGAATCGTTAAGCTACCACCTTCCTCAATATTACGGGCTGCACCGAAAAAGCGTTTTGGACGGTGGAATGCAGCTGGGTCAATTCCTCCAGATAATGTACGACCGCTTGGTGGAATGACTAAGTTGTATGCTCGAGCTAGACGAGTAATACTATCCATCAATATGATGACATCTTTCTTATGTTCTACTAATCTCATAGCACGTTCTAATACTAACTCAGCTACTTTAATATGGCTATCAGGTGTTTCATCAAATGTTGAACTAACAACATCACCTTTAACAGAACGTTCAATATCGGTTACTTCCTCTGGACGTTCATCAATTAGTAATACAATTAATTCTGCTTCCGGATGATTAGTTGTAATACTGTTTGCAATTTCTTTTAATAGTTCAGTTTTACCTGCTTTTGGAGGAGCAACAATTAAACCACGTTGACCGAATCCTACTGGAGCAATCATATCAATAATACGAGTTGAAAACTTCGCTGGGGTTGTTTCAAGCTTCATTTGTCTATTTGGATATAATGCAGTTAGGCCAGGGAAGTGAACGCGTTCTTTTGCGTTTTCAGGATCATCACCATTAACCGCTTCCACTTGTAGTAATCCAAAATATCTTTCGTTCTCTTTTGGTGGACGTACTTTTCCAGAAACTTTATCACCATTACGCATATCAAATCTTCTAATTTGAGATGCAGAAATATAAATGTCCTCTGAACTTGGTGAATAATTGATTGGACGTAAAAATCCATATCCTTCAGAAGGAATGATTTCTAGTACACCTTCCATGAATAATAATCCATCTTTTTCTGCTTGCGCTTTTAAGATGGCAAATATTAATTCTTTTTTTGTCAATTTGCTGTAATACGAAATCTTCATTACTTTCGCATGTTCATACAAATCTTTTAACTTCATGTTTTCTAATGCAGAGATTGTTAAACTCATACAACACCACTCTTTACTTTTATTCAATCATATAAGGATTATCTTAATTCGGAAGGTTATTTAGAAGGTTTTTTGAAGGAAACTTACATAAAGTAACTTATTCTTTAGTGTAACCTTTTCCCCTAAAAATATTCTAAGTAATTAGAATTAATAGGTTTACTATCTATTGAGATTATAATTCGAAAGGGTTTTTTATGCCAACTATTTTTCTATCTAATAAATTAACAACTCTTCCCTTTGGAAAATAAAGGAAAGAGTTGTTATACCAATATATTCTTAAATGCTCTTATATCTGATAAAGAAGTATGTTTATTTCCGCTTCAGGTTGCTCGCTTTCCATGGGGCGGCAGTTGAGCCTCCTCGACGCGATGCGTCTGTGGGGTCTCAACTTTCCCGCATCTCCCATAGGAGTCGAGCATCCTTCCGCTCCAATCAACTTCTTTAAAAAACATAATCAATAATTAATGCTTATTTTCTAATATAGATGTCATTGATTCTACTTCAGAATGCTTAATTTCCGTGGGCGTGAGTTGAGTCTCCTCGACGCGATGCGCCTGTGGGGTCTCAACTTTCCCGCATCTCCCATAGGAGTCGAGCATCCTTCCGCTCCAATCAACTTCTTCAAAGATTAAACACAATGCTTATCTAAGATAGATGTCATTGCTTCCACTTCAGAATGCTCAATTTCCGTGGGCGTGAGTTGAATCTCCCTGACACGATGCGTCTGTGGGGTCTCAACTTTCCCGCATCTCCCATAGGAGTCGAGCATCCTTCTGCTTCAATTAACCTCTACGTTCTAATATTTGTTTAAAAGCTCCTTACTTAATAACTAAGTTAGGTTTTTTATTTAGGCTGTGACGACCGTCTACGAAGCGAACTGTGCCTGATTTAGCACGCATTACTAATGAATGAGTTGTTCCAACATTCCCTTTGTATTGAACGCCTTTTAATAGTTCTCCGTCTGTAACACCTGTTGCTGCAAAGATTGCGTCATCACCTTTAACTAGGTCATCCATGTATAATACACGATTTGGATCTTCAATACCCATACGTTTACAGCGAGCAATCTCTTCTTCATTTTGTGGTAATAACTTTCCTTGAAGTTCTCCACCTAAACATTTTAATGCAACGGCTGAGATTACCCCTTCAGGCGCACCACCGCTACCAAATAATATATCTACACCAGTGTGAGCAAAAGCTGTGTTAATTGCTCCCGCTACGTCTCCATCATTAATTAGTTTGATTCGAGCACCAGCTGCGCGAATTTCTTCAATTAATTTTTCGTGGCGTGGTCTATTTAAAACTGTTGCTACAACTTCATTAATGTTTTTACCTTTTGCGTTTGCCACAGCAGTTAAATTTTCAAGTACTGATGCATTTATGTCAATTTTCCCAACTGCTTCAGGACCCACTGCAATTTTTTCCATATACATATCTGGAGCATGCAATAAATTACCATGATCTGCAATTGCGATAACTGCTAATGCATTCCATCCACCTGAAGCTACGATATTTGTACCTTCTAAAGGATCTACTGCTACGTCTACTCTTGGTCCGTATCCATTTCCAAGCTTTTCACCAATGTAAAGCATTGGAGCCTCGTCCATTTCTCCTTCTCCAATAACAACAGTACCTTTCATTGGAATGGTATCAAATACGTCACGCATTGCTGTTGTTGCAGCATCATCTGCTTCATCCTTTTTACCAAGACCCATCCATTTTGCTGAAGCAAGTGCCGCTGCTTCTGTAACACGAACTAACTCCATTGATAAACTTCTTTCCACTTCAAACTCCCCCTTTGATGAAATGCGAAGTCGCACTAGCAAACTCTATGTGATATAACGATCTATGAAAAGAGCATGCTTTTCTAGTTTTGAAACTGTAAGAGCTTTCCGACATCATTATACAACGAAAACTATGTATTCGTCTGATTAAATTAACATGAAACGCAAAGAAAACCGTTCATTACGCATTTTTTAGTTGTTCTACTTCTTGCTGCGTTAACTGAACACGCCACACATTCGCACCTAGACCTAATAGTTTTTCTACTAAATCTTCATATCCTCGATCTACATGCTCTAAACCAGTAAGCTCCGTCTTACCATCGGCAATCAAACCAGCGATCACCAAAGCAGCTCCAGCCCTTAAGTCACTTGCTTTTACTCGTCCGCCTTGTAGTGCATTGGGTCCAGATATAATTGCAGTGCTTCCTTCAACTTTGATTGTGGCACTCATTCGTCTCAATTCATCGATATGTTTAAATCGAGCACCGTAAATTGTATCTGTTATCACCGCAGTTCCATTAGCTTTTGTTAACAAGACAGAAAAAGGTTGCTGTAAATCCGTAGGAAAACCAGGATATACCAACGTTTTAATATCAACTGCTTTCAAATCTTTATTTGTCCCAGTTACAATAATCTGATCATCATTTGTATCAATTTGAATATTCATTTCTCTCATTTTCGCAATAAGAGATTCTAAATGATGTGGAATGACATTATCAACTACTACGCTATCGCCTTCTTTAACTGTTGCAGCTGCTAAAATAGCATATGTTCCTGCTTCAATTCGGTCTGGGATGATTGTATGTGTACATCCAGACAACGACTCTACGCCATCTATTCGAATTACATCCGTTCCTGCACCTTTGATTTTAGCGCCCATGCTTGTTAATAGCGTTGCTACATCCACAATTTCGGGCTCTTTTGCAGCATTTTCTATAACAGTTCTACCAGTTGCTAGCACCGCTGCTAACATGATATTAATTGTTGCGCCTACACTTACTACATCTAAGTAAATTCGGGCTCCCTTTAATTCTTCTGCTCGTAAATAAATTGCACCTTGTTCGTTTGTTACTTTTGCTCCAAGTGCTTCAAAACCTTTTATATGTTGATCTATTGGTCTTGGACCTAGATAACATCCTCCTGGTAATCCAATAACTGCTTGCTTAAATCTACCTAACATTGCCCCCATTAAATAATATGAAGCACGTAGTTTTTTCACCTTTCCACTTGGAAGTGGCATAGCGACCATATTTGATGGATCAATCATAATCTTTTCATCTGACATCTCTACTTGACCGCCAATTTCCTCTAACAGGTCGCATAAAGTTTGAACATCAGAAATAGAAGGAACTCCTTCAAGTGTTACAGGTGAACTAGCTAAAATTGTTGCAGGAATTAATGCTACAGCACTATTTTTCGCACCACTAACTCGAATTGTTCCTTTTAAAGGTATACCGCCTTCTAACACAAGCTTTTCCATAGTATACTCCCTTCTAAATGAGCAGAAGAAAACAGGGAGAGATGTAAGAAAAAATATCTCTTTTAATTCCCTAATTATTGTCTACCTATTTTCTCCAATTTTCTATTTCTCTAATCTTAGTTTATACGAGACGTGCTTCCTAATGAAGTCTTTTGTTTGTACTTTCATACGCGAATACTCAATTAGTTGTTTCATCCCAAACTTGTAAATCATGTATTTTATAAATATAGAATACTTAACATTTAATGAAAAAATTTAGACTTAACTTATGTATATATCAGCATCTTTGACCTGATTTAAGATATTCTCTATATTCATTACAAAAACCTTCAACTATGCTATGAAGTATTCTCTTAAAAATGACTAAAAAGAAAACCGCCTAAAAAATATTTAGACGGTTTCATTATTTACAATATAACACAAATCATTCGAAAACTCTTATATTATGCTTTGTTGCTAGTACCAAACTCACGAATTTTACCAGTAACTGTAGCAATAATCGCTTCACGTCCAGGTCCGATTACTTTACGAGGATCGTATTGGTTTAGATCTTTAGCAACGAATTCACGAACAGCTTTGTTAAAAGCAATTTGGTTTTCAGTATTTACGTTGATTTTCGCAGTACCACGAGCAATTGCTTTTTGAATTTGTTCAGTTGGAATTCCTGTACCACCATGTAAAACTAAAGGTACATTTGTTTCTTTACCAACTTGTTCCATTTCGTCGAAACCTAATTTAGGTTCACCTTTGTATGGTCCGTGAACAGATCCTAAAGCAGGAGCTAAACAATCAATACCAGTACGTTCAACTAATTCTTTACACTCAGCAGGATCAGCATAGATGATGTCACCTACAACATGATCTTCTTGCCCACCAACTGTACCTAATTCAGCCTCTACAGAAACACCTTTTGAGTGTGCATATTCAACTACTTTTTTAGTAGTTTCTACGTTTTGCTCAAATGGGTCATGAGAAGCATCAATCATTACAGAAGTGAATCCTGCGTCGATTGCAGCTTTACAAACGTCAAAGCTTGAACCGTGGTCAAGATGGATTGCAACTGGAACAGTTACTTTTAAATCAATTAATAGACCTTCTACCATTTTTACAACAGTATTAAATCCGCCCATATACTTTGCTGCACCCTCAGAAACACCAAGGATTACTGGAGATTGTTCTCTTTCCGCAGCAGTAAGAATCGCATAAGTCCATTCTAAGTTATTGATATTATATTGACCAACTGCATACTTACCTTCTTTTGCTTTGTTAAGCATTTCAGTCATAGATACTAAAGGCATGATAAGCCCTCCTTCTAATCTTTTATATAAGTTATATTTTGTACCCATAATCGTACTAACAAGAATAGATTGCAACAAAGTGTTCTTTATTATGTAAATTTATAGGTACCTTTATCACTTACTAAGAATACAAAAAATGATACGAAAATACAACAATAATCAATTAATGTTCGTATTATGTTAACATTTTAGACAATTTTCTATAATATATATAGTTTTTTTGGGCTATTTCCGAAAGCGTTTTCATAACGCGCAGTGAAAATAAAAAACAGATGGTCTTTTGCCATCTGCTAATGTTATTGAAGAGATTGAGGTTGAGCCGTATGTTCTCTAACCACTTTTTTAATTTCATCAATATCAAATGGCTTCGGAAAATATCGAAGTGCTCCAAGTTTTTTAGCTTCTTCAATAATGTCTAATTCACCATAAGCTGTCATTAAAATTACTTTAATCTCTTTGTTAATCTCTTTAATACGTTTTAATATTTCTACTCCGTCCATACCTGGTATTTTCATATCAAGAATAACTAAGTCGGGACAATCTTTGATAACAATATCGATTGCTTGAAAACCGTTAGCAGCCTGAAAAACTTCATAACCTTCTTTTTTGAAAATCTCATGTAGTAGTAAACGAATTCCGTACTGATCATCTACAATTAATAACTTGCTCCCCAAAATTAGTACCACCTCTCTTAACCAGATCTGACTACATGTAAAAAATACAAATTCCCCTAAATTTTTACATTCTCTTTAGAAGTCCTATTTTCCTGCATCTTTTAGTAAATTTTATAAATTATTACTTTCTGAATGATTTAATTAGATACCTACTTTACAGTATAATGGTTAGCACATACTTTTTTAAGAGGGAGTACACAAAATGTTAAAGATTTTTACAACACAACTAACTGGTGTTTTTCAAAAGATATTAAAACAAGAGGAAGTATTTGAGGATGCTTCTCGCTTTCTTGCACAAGCAATTGTTGGTGAAGGAAAAGTTTATGTACACGGTACAAAAGAGTTTTCAGGAATCGTTTCTGAAATTAAATATGGAGAAGATACACCTCAATCATTTGAATCTTTATTTGAAGACGGGCAGATGAAATCATTATCTTCAGTTGATCGTGTTCTTTTATTCGCAAAGCAAGCTGATGATGAAGAAGCTATTCAAATTGCAAATACATTAGCTAAAAACGAAATTGGCTTTGTAGTTGTTTCAACAGTAATCGAAAATGATTCATTATCAAATCTAGCTGATATTTTTATGAATTATGAATTAACACGTAAATTAGTACCTACTGAAGAAGGTGACCGTATTGGTCTACCGACTTTGTTAACAGGATTATTTATTTATCATTGTTTACTTTTAACGATCAATGAAATTTTGGCCGATATTGATTAATGTAGGCAGTCATCGTATACTTTGTTGCTATTTAAGAATGTGTTAGTTGATTACAACACCTGAATGCTCCCTTTCCGTGGAGTGTAAGCTGAGCCTCCTCGGGGGGGTCTCACCCTGCCTGCATACCTACAGGAGTCTCGCACTCTTCCGTTAAAAATCAACTTTTATCTTTGTCATTTTAACTCCGAAAACAACGATCTTTTAGTAAACATCATGATTTTAAGATGAAAAAACACCCAACATTCAATAAATGTTGGGTGTTTCATTATCAAGATTATTTTTTATTATTTAAAGAAGCTCCAACGAAGTCTCTAAATAATGGTTGGGGTCTATTTGGACGTGAAATAAATTCCGGGTGGAATTGAGAAGCCACAAACCACGGATGATTTGGTAGCTCAATAATTTCAACTAAACGACCATCAGGACTAGTTCCTGAGAATACAAACCCTGCTTGTTCCATTTGTTGACGGTACTCATTATTGAACTCATAACGATGACGATGACGTTCGTATACTACTTCATCACCATAAGCCTCATACGCCTTAGTACCTTCAATAAGCTTACATGGGTATAAACCTAAACGTAATGTTCCACCTAAGTCTTCAACATCCTTTTGCTCAGGTAAAAGGTCAATGATTGGGAAGTTTGTTGTTGGGTCAATTTCAGCAGAATGTGCACCTTTCATGCCTAGTACATTACGAGCATATTCAATGGATGCAATTTGCATTCCTAAACAAATTCCTAAGAATGGTACATTGTTTTCTCGAGCAAATTGAGCAGTTAGTATTTTACCTTCTACTCCACGATCACCAAAACCACCTGGTACAAGGATTCCATCAACATCGCTTAATAAATCACTAACATTATTCGTTGTGACTTCTTCAGCGTTAATCCATTTGATTTCAATTTCACTGTCAAAAGAATAACCAGCATGTTTTAAAGCTTCTGCAACAGAAATGTAAGCATCTTGTAATTCTACATATTTACCAACAAGGGCAATTTTCGTTGATTTAGTTAAATTTTTAACTTTATCTACTAATGCAATCCATTCTGTCATATCTGGTTCATTTGTTTTTATTTTTAAATGATCACAAGCGATCGCATCTAATCCTTGAGCTTGTAGAGCTAATGGGATTTCATAAAGTGTTTCTGCATCTACACATTCAATTACATCTTTTGCATCAACATCACAGAATTGAGCGATTTTATCCTTCATTTCTTGAGGTACAGATGTTTCAGAACGTAATACAATTACATTTGGTTGAATACCAATGCTACGAAGCTCTTTTACACTATGTTGTGTTGGCTTCGTTTTTAACTCACCAGCTGCTTTAATATATGGAAGAAGTGTACAGTGAACGTACATTACATTGTCTCGCCCTACATCACCTTTAATTTGACGAATTGCCTCTATGAAAGGTAATGACTCGATGTCTCCTACTGTTCCACCAATCTCAGTGATGACAACATCTGCATTTGTTTCGCGACCTGCACGGAAAACTTTATCTTTAATTTCATTTGTAATATGAGGAATAACTTGTACTGTTCCTCCTAAATAATCTCCACGGCGTTCTTTTTGAAGTACTGTAGAGTAAACTTTACCGCACGTAACATTATTAAATTTAGTTACATTAATATCAACAAAACGTTCATAGTGACCTAAATCTAAATCCGTTTCCGCTCCATCATCTGTTACGAAAACTTCACCATGTTGATAAGGACTCATTGTTCCTGGATCTAAGTTGATATAAGGATCAAACTTTTGAATCGTTACATTTAATCCTCTGTTTTTTAATAGTCGTCCTAAAGATGCTGCAACAATTCCTTTTCCAAGAGAAGAAACTACGCCACCTGTTACGAAAATATACTTTGTCATAATTGAGCCCCTTTCATTTTTTTAGCATTCGTAATTTTATTTTTCTTTAGTAGAAATACAAAGCTAAATTTATAAAAAATTAATTAATAACATAATTTTATGTATGCTTTATTGTCGTCCAAAATAGGATTATTTCATGCAACATAACATGAATTACCTATTTAAAAACTGCCGAATAAACCATTCATAAAAGGTTGATACATCAAGTTTCTCGTTAAAAAAATAAAGACGCCCCCTATATAATATAGGGAGCGTCAAATATATTTCGTTCTTTTTTAAAGAGCCCAATAAGAATTGTACTTATTCACTATCTAAAAGTCAAGAACTTATCGTTCTTCTTCTTCATCAAGATCTTCTAATTCGTCATCTTCATCTTCTAAATCTAAATCTTCGTCATCTAAATCTAAATCTTCATCTTCTTCATCGATTTCTTCATCATCAAACTCATCGACAACGTCATCTACAAGATCATCATCTAATTCATCTAATTCTACTAAATCTTCATCTTCTTCAAAATCATCTTCATCTGCAGAATCATATTCAGCAAAATCATCATCTTCTTCAAACTTTTTAGCGCGTTTCTTCTTAGGTTTAGCAACTGGTAATACTTCCTCTTCAGCTTGATCATACGGATACCAAGCACGTAGGCCCCAACGAGTTTCACCTAAACATACAAAACGACCATCAATGTTTAATTCAGTATAAAATTGAGGAAGCTTTTCTAAAAGCTCGTCTCTTGTTACACCTAATTCTGACGCCATGCGGTCTACTAAATCATAAAAAGAAAAAGGTTCTTTTGTTTCAGAGAATAATTCATATGATAATTCAATTAACGATAATTCTTTTAATTGCTCTTCCGAGTATTGCTTTAAACTCAAAGGTAAGCACTCCTTTTAAAATAATATTTTCAACGTAAATTAATCACATTATGTATAAATTTTACTTGTTAGTTATAAAATACATATCTTTCATTATAAACAAAAGTATATTAAATATGCTAGCACCTAGACTATATTTTTCGATAATACGCTATTTTTTAATGAAAAAATGATAAATGAGCGTCAAAAAGACGCCCATTTACCGAATAAGCTTTTTACATATTTCTTCTATATTGTCCGCCAACTTCATACAACGCTTGCGTAATTTGCCCTAAACTAGCAACTCTTACAGTATTCATTAACTCTTCAAATAAATTTCCATTTTGTCGAGCTACCTGCTTTAGTCGCTCTAATGCAACATTTGCTTCCGAACCGTGTTTCGTCTGGAAATCAGCTACATGATCAATCTGTGATTGCTTTTCATCATAACTAGCCCTAGCAATCTCCATTGAATTAATTGACTCCATTTGTTCATTCGGATTGATATATGAGTTAACACCAATGATTGGAAGTTCACCATTATGCTTTAACGTTTCATAGTAAAGTGATTCTTCTTGAATCTTTCCACGTTGATATTGAAGCTCCATCGCACCTAGTACGCCACCACGATCACTAATTCTTTCAAATTCTTTTAGAACCGCTTCTTCAACCAAGTCTGTAAGCTGCTCAATAATAAATGAACCTTGGATTGGATTTTCATTTTTTGATAATCCATTTTCTTTTTGAATAATCAACTGGATAGCCATTGCACGTCGAACAGACTCTTCTGTAGGAGTCGTTACAGCCTCGTCATAAGCATTTGTATGAAGTGAGTTACAGTTATCATACAAAGCCATTAAAGCTTGTAAAGTTGTTCGAATATCATTAAATGCCATTTCTTGAGCATGTAGTGAGCGTCCTGAAGTTTGAACATGATATTTAAGCTTCTGGCTTCTCTCAGAAGCACCATATTTCTCTTTCATTGCAACTGCCCAAATTCGGCGTGCAACTCTGCCTATTACTGAATACTCTGCATCTAATCCATTACTAAAGAAGAATGATAGGTTATGCGCAAAGTCATCAATTTTCATTCCACGACTTAAATAGTATTCAACATAAGTAAATCCATTTGATAATGTAAATGCCAACTGAGAAATCGGATTTGCTCCAGCTTCAGCTATATGATACCCGGAAATAGACACTGAATAGTAATTACGAACTTTATGGTCGATAAAATATTGCTGAATATCGCCCATCATTTTCAGCGCAAACTCTGTAGAGAAAATACAAGTATTTTGACCTTGATCCTCTTTTAAAATATCAGCTTGAACTGTTCCACGAACTTTTTGTAATGTTGTTACTTTCACTTCTGTAAATTCCTCAACAGTTAAAATTCGTCCTAATTCCTTTTCTTTTATTTCAACTTGTTGATGAATAGCAGTATTTAAAAACATAGCCAATATAATTGGAGCAGGACCGTTAATCGTCATCGATACAGATGTCAGAGGATTACATAAATCAAAGCCTTTATATAATTCAATCATATTATCTAATGTACATACGCTAACGCCACTTTCTCCAATCTTTCCAAAAATATCTGGTCTTGTTGCAGGATCCTCTCCGTATAACGTTACCGAGTCAAACGCTGTACTTAAACGCTTAGCAGGATCGTTTTCACATAAATAGTGGAAACGTTTATTTGTTCGACTTGGTGGTCCTTCTCCCGCAAATTGTCTTTTTGGATCTTCATCTTGACGTTTAAACGGAAATACACCTGCAGTAAATGGAAAATATCCAGGAACGTTTTCTTTTGCTACCCATTTTAATAAATCACCATAATCTCGATAAGTAGGTACAGATATTTTTGGTATTTTCGTTCCAGATAAAGTCTTTGTTGTTAATTCAACTTTTATCTCTTTATCTCTAACTTTTTGTACTAGTTGATCTTTTGCATATGCTTCTTTGATTTGTTTAAAATGGCTTAATGCTTGTTTGGATGACGGTGCTAAAGAGTCTTCAAATTTCTGTTTTAACTCTACTAAAGTCCCTTTACCATCTTCAACATTTAATGACTCTAATTCATTCAAGGTTCCTTCAATTTGATATAACTTAGATGCTTTAATTGCTTCTGCCTCAGTATTTTGGTGGTAAGTTCTTACTGTTTCAGCTATTTCCCTTAAATAAAAACGACGTTTACTTGGGATAATGACATGTTGTTTTTCAACATTTCCTGGCTGAATATATGTTGTTTTCCATTGCTTATTTGCTTTCTTCTCAATCTCACCTGTTAATGCTAGGAATAAGTTATTTGTTCCTGCATCATTAAATTGACTTGCGATCGTTCCGTACACAGGCATTGTATCTAAATCATCATGGAATAAATGACGACTACGTTGATATTGTTTTTGAACTAAACGTAACGCATCCTCAGAACCTTGACGTTCAAATTTATTGATTGCAATTAAATCTGCAAAATCAATCATATCGATTTTTTCTAATTGTGAAGGCGCACCAAACTCACTTGTCATCACATATAAATGAATGTCACTAAATTGAGTAATTGCAGCATCACCTTGACCAATCCCACTAGTTTCAACAAAAATTACATCGAAGTTTGCAGCTTTTAATATAGCCAACGAATCCCCAAGTGCGTTTGAGATTTCTGATTGGCTATTTCTTGTTGCTAAGCTTCTCATATAAACATTAGGATGATGGATTGCATTCATTCGAATACGATCTCCTAGTAATGCTCCACCAGTTTTACGCTTTGTCGGATCAATCGATACGATACCAATTGTCTTATCTGGGAACTCTTGAATAAAACGGCGAACTAATTCATCTGTTAATGAACTTTTCCCTGCTCCACCAGTTCCTGTCATACCAATTACGACACTATTGCCAACTTCTGATTTTTCTAATGTAGCAGCCATTTCTAAACTTGAATCTAGTGAACCTTTATTTTCAGCTAAAGTTATGAATCTAGCAATTTCCTTATGATTTGAAGCTGTAATCTGCTGCACATTTTCGATATCCTTTAAAGGAGGAAGGAAGTCTGTACTTTGTAGCATGTGATTAATCATGCCTTGAAGTCCCATTGTTCTACCATCTTCAGGAGAATAAATTTTTGTAATACCGTATGCTTCTAACTCTTCTTGCTCACGAGGAAGAATAACGCCTCCACCCCCACCAAATAACTTGATGTGTGAAGCACCTCTTTCTTGTAGTAAGTCATACATATATTTAAAGTATTCCATATGTCCACCTTGGTAAGACGAAATAGAGATACCTTGTACATCTTCTTGAATGGCTGCATTAATAATTTCTTCAACCGACCGATTATGTCCAAGATGAATAACCTCGACACCATTTTCCTGCAATAATCTTCTTATAATATTGATGGAAACATCGTGGCCGTCAAATAAGCTTGATGCAGTTACAAAACGAATCTTATATTTAGCTTGATACTTTTCTACCATACTAATCAGCCTCCGTTATTATCATTACCTTATTCAGAAAGAAAACTTGGTAGAAGGCTTTTTATCCTTCATACCAAGCCTTTTGTAGTACATAAAAGAATTAAGATTCTTACCCGCGTTTTATAGCATTCTAGAGATTACTAGCTTCTGAATTTCTTGAGTACCTTCATAGATCTGTGTAATTTTCGCATCACGCATGAAACGTTCCACAGGGTAATCTTTCGTGTAACCATATCCACCAAATACTTGAACTGCTTCAGTTGTCACTTTCATTGCTGTATCCCCAGCAAATAACTTCGACATCGCAGATTCTTTACCATATGGAAGACCTTGTGACTCTAACCAAGCAGCTTGATAGGTTAATAGACGAGCAGCTTCTACACTAGTAGCCATATCCGCAAGTTTAAACCCAATGCCTTGTTGAGCAATAATTGGCTTACCAAATTGTACTCTCTCTTTTGCGTAGTCAACAGATGCATCTAATGCACCTTGTGCAATACCAACAGCCTGAGCTGCAATCCCATTTCTTCCTCCATCAAGTGTTTGCATGGCAACCTTAAAACCTTGCCCTTCTTCACCTAATAGATTTTCTGCTGGAATACGGCAGTCCTCAAACATAATTTCTGTTGTCGGAGATGAACGAATACCTAATTTACTTTCCTTCTTCCCAACTGAAAAACCTGGTGAATCACTTTCCACGATAAATGCGGATACTCCATGTTTATTCGTAGGGTCAGTAATTGCAAACACTACATAAATCTCTGCTTCTCCACCATTTGTAATAAAAATTTTCGAACCATTTAATATATATTCGTTTCCTTGTTTTCGAGCAGTTGTTCTCATTCCACCAGCATCTGAACCTGATCCAGGTTCTGTTAAACCGTAGGCACCAATTTTTGTACCTTGAGCCAGAGGTTTTAAATATTTTTGTTTTTGTTCTTCAGTTCCAAATTTATAAATAGGCCAGCTTGCTAATGATGTATGTGCAGAAAGTGTTACACCTGTTGAAGCACATACTCTAGACAGTTCCTCAACTGCAATAACATATGCTAAATAATCACTACCGATTCCACCATACTCTTCAGGAAATGGTATTCCCGTTAATCCAAGCTCTGCCATTTGATTAAAAATATTTCGGTCAAACTTTTCATGCTCATCACGTTCAGCTGCAGAAGGTGCAACCTCATTTTTCGCAAAATCCCTTACCATTTTTCGAATCATTTCATGTTCTTCACTTAGACGAAATTGCATACTTTTCTTCCTCCATTGTCATTAATAGGGCAAGGTTAAGGGGAAAAGATTTTTAGAATAAGAAAAAGACACAAACCCTTCTTCTATATATCAATCTCTTACCTTTTTCCTTATTTCAGTACTTTAAAAAACCCAATGTTACAAGAATACCGTCGAATTTTGTAAGCGTTACCATAATTATTTGAAATTTGCTTGAATTTGCAGTCTACTTACTCAAATAATTCTACAAAAACTTCGAAATCCCTTGTTATTTTTTGTAGAATTTTGAAAATTAAAAAATAAAGTTTCAAAAAGAGACAAGCCTTTGGATTGGATTATAAATCTTAAACCGATTCCATTATCCTGCTCTTTCCTAACCGTATGTCTTAAGTGCCCTTTATACCTCTATTAACACTGCGTCGCCTTGCCCACCACCACTACAAATTGCTGCGATACCAAGTCCGCCGCCTTGTGCCTTTAATGCGTGTATAAGCGTGACAATAATTCTAGCTCCACTTGATCCAATAGGGTGACCAAGCGCAATGGCACCACCATTTACATTCATTTTATCTAGTGGTAAGTCAGCAATTTTTGCACTTGCTAGGACAACAGCTGCGAAAGCTTCATTGATTTCAAATAAGCTGATATCAGAAACTTTTTTATTTGTTTTTTGAAGTAGTTTTTGAATCACATAACCCGGTGTTCTTGGAAAATCCTGCGCTTCTACTGCAATAGATTCTGTTGCTAGAATTTTAGCTAAAGGCTTGTAGTTATTTAATTTAGCTTCTTCCTCGCTCATCATTAATAGAGCAGATGCCCCATCATTTATACCAGGCGCATTTCCTGCAGTAATTGTTCCATCACGATCAAATGCAGGGGAGAGCTTTGTTAATTTTTCAATTGATGTATCTTCCCTAGGACACTCATCAACCTCTATTTTTGTGATGGCTCCTTTTCTATCTTTTATTTCAATAGAAACGATTTCATCTTTGAATTGTCCATTCTTTATCGCATTTACAGCAGATAAATGACTTCTTAATGCCCATTCATCTTGCTGTTGGCGGGATATCTCTTCAATTTTTGCAACATGATTACCATAAGTACCCATATGAACACCTGTAAAAGAACATGTGAGTCCATCATACAAAACACCATCTTTTAATTCAGTGTTACCTAATTTATTTCCCCATCTTAATGTAGATTGATAAAAAGGCGTATTACTCATAGACTCCATTCCACCCGCTATTACGCGTTTACTTTCTCCGGAACGAATAAGTAAATCTGACAGCATAACACTTCGCATGCCAGACGCACATACCTTATTAATGGTTTCCGTTCTTGTTTCCCATGGTAAACCCGCTTTACGCAAAGCCTGTCTTGAAGGTAATTGGCCTTGTCCACCTTGTAAAACGCTCCCAATTACTACATCATCTATCGACGAAAAATGATGATTTACTTCGTTTAATGCTGCTTGAATAGCAATTGCTCCTAAGTCAGATGCACTAAAACTCTTTAGCATCCCTCCAAAACGACCGATTGGTGTACGAACTGCACTGACAATAACTGTTTTACTCATAACATCTACCCCCTTAATTTTTATCTATTTCAACCTTCATTTGTCATAATCCTTTAAATGTATCATCTTTTAACAATGAAAAAGGTGTACGAGATGTACACCTTGCCATTGATATTTTATGATTTTTATAAGCTGTTTAGAACTTTCTTAAGATGCTTGCGTTTGCTTTGAACCGAATATAGATAGCTCTAACAGTTCAGCAACATCAAGTGTTTGAACCTTCTCTTCCACTTCTTTCGCTTTTGTTCCATCAGATAACATCGTTAAGCAATACGGGCAACCCGTTCCAATCACATTCGGACTTACCGCTAGTGCTTGCTCTGTTCTTGTTACATTAATACGATTTCCAACATGCTCTTCCATCCACATTAATCCGCCACCTGCGCCACAGCACATACCTGTTTCGCGTTTACGTTCCATTTCAACTAAAGTCACTCCCGGTATAGCTCGTAGGATATCTCTAGGCGCTTCATATACTTCATTATATCGACCTAAATAGCATGAATCATGGTACGTGATGACTTGTTTAACCTGATGTACTGGTTTTAATTTACCCTCTTTGACCCATTGCGACAATAATTCAGTGTGGTGATATACCTCTACCGATAAACCGAAATCAGGATATTCATTTTTAAAAGTGTTATAAGCATGAGGGTCAATCGTTACTAATTTACTGACACCTGATTTTTCTATTTCAGCAATATTATTGTTTGCAAGCTCTTGGAATAGGAACTCTTGACCTAATCGTCTTGGCGTATCACCAGAGTTTTTCTCTTTATTTCCTAATATCGCAAACTTAATGCCCGCTTCGTTCATTAATTTCGCAAAAGCTAAAGCAATTTTTTGACTGCGGTTATCATATGAACCCATTGAGCCAACCCAGAATAAATATTCGATTTCTTCTCCCGCTTTTTGAGCTTCTTTTACTGTAGGAATATGGATGCTTTCGTCTAGCTCTCTCCAGTTCTCACGGTCTTTACGATTTAATCCCCAAGGATTACCTTGTCGTTCAATATTCGTCATAGCACGCTGAGCATCTGGCTGCATTTTCCCTTCAGTAAGTACCAGGTAACGGCGTAAATCAATAATTTTATCAACATGTTCATTCATTACCGGACATTGATCCTCACAGTTACGGCAAGTAGTACAAGCCCAAATTTCTTCTTCTGTGATTACATCTCCAATTAAACTCGGATTATAGTCTACTAAAGCCGCAGCTGATTCTTGTTGTCCTTTACCAGCCGCTGCAAAAGCTAACTGATTACCTTTTGTATTAGAGAAAGCTACAGTTGGAACCCACGGAGCACGAGAAGTTACAACAGCACCTGTTTCAGTTAGATGATTTCGTAATTTTAAGATTAAATCCATTGGTGATAACATTTTTCCTGTTCCTGTTGCAGGACAAACATTTGTACAACGTCCACATTCTACACATGCATATAAATCAATTAACTGAGATTGACGGAAGTCACTAATTTTACCAACACCAAATGTCTCCTGCGTCTCATCTTCGAAATCAATTTTCTCAAGCTTTCCAGGTTTAGATAAACGGTTAAAAAATACATTCGCAGGACCCGCAATTAAATGTGCATGTTTTGACTGCGGTACGTACACTAAGAACGTTAATAGAGTGATTAAATGAATCCACCATGCAACATAAAAGAATGAGATCGCTAATGGTTCACTAATACCTCCAAAGATTATCGCGAATACAGATGCGATTGGTTCATGAGCAGTAGCTCCTTCTCCATCCCATATTAACCCCATCCCATTGCCAAACAATGTAGATACCATTAATAAACCGATAAAGATTAATACTAAGCCATTTTTCCAACCTCTTTTAAGACGAACTAATTTTTCAATATATCTTCTATGGAATGCCCATATAACTGCTACTAAAATTAACAAGGCAACTATTTCTTGAAAAAATGTAAATGCACCATATAAAGGACCAAGTGGCAAATGAACTCCTGGAATTAATCCTCTTAAAATAAAATCAAGTGCCCCAGCTTGAACTAAAATAAATCCGTAAAAGAACAAAACGTGAATTACTCCACTTTTTTTATCTTTAAGGAGCTTCTTTTGTCCAAATACATTCACCCAAATTTTCCCGAAACGTTCTTTAAAATTTTGTTCGAACTCTTCTTTTTTACCAAGTCTAATGTAAGCTAATCTAGTTGTAATAAGGTAAACGAATAAATATAGTGCATAACCAGTAATGGCTACAAACCCTAACGCATTTAAAAAATATAGAGCGTGATCCATGATGTATTCCTCCCCCAAATTGGCTATAAATAAAACGCTTACTTTTTAAAAATTTATAACCTTATTAATTTTCTGACAGTATATACTATTATTATATAATGAATGAGTATTCAGTCAATAGTTTTTCATGATAAATGAGCCCTTTTTCATATTCCGCTTTTTAAATGGTCATACTATCAACACGTACAAGATAAAGGAGTTTAATCATATGTTTCTTTTTATTTGTATTATCATTGCACTGCTATTGCTTATACTCCTTGCTGGTCTTGACCTTTATTTCGGCTATAAAGCCTATCATAAACATGAAAAACCATGTCCATTTATTTTAAGAGAAAGTAATACAAAACTAATTACTGACGGCAACGTCCTTTACAAGCACCTTCTCGATGATATAGAAGGGGCAACAACTAGTATAACGATGCTTTTTTACATTGTTCGAAATGATGATACGAGTGAACAATTTCTAACTTTACTTGAACAAAAAGCGCAAGAAGGCTGCCAAGTTAAGCTGTTGGTTGATTGGATAGGTAGCTTCGGTCTAAAACGAAAAAGAATTAAGAAGCTAAAGGAGAATGGTGTAGAATTTCTTTTTAATCGACGTACTGGCTTTCCTTATACATTTTATCGATTACAACACCGGAATCATCGCAAAATAACAGTAATCGATTCTAAAATAGGATACTTTGGTGGCTTTAATATCGGTAAAGAATACATAGGATTTGATGAAGAATTAGGTTATTGGAGAGATTACCATATCCGCATGGAAGGGGAAGGTGTGAGAGACCTCTACGCTCAGTTTTTAATCGATTGGGTAAGAAGTGGCGGAAATTACTTCCCATTTGAGGAACCTAGCGAAGTCTTAAAAGGGGATACAGAACACCATTTTTACTCTTCCGATTTTACTCGTATAGAATTACTGTACAAAGATTTAATCGACAAGGCAAAAAAGCATATCTATATTGGAACTCCGTATTTTATTCCGACTAAGAAACTAATGAATTCATTACTCTCAGCACTAAATCGTGGTGTCGATATTTGTGTCATGGTTCCTGAAAAAGAAGACCATAGACTTGTAAAAGAGGCTTCATTCCCTCATCTTTTGCTCATTTTACAAGGCGGGGGTAAAGTTTTTCATTATCAAAAAGGTTTTTTTCATGCCAAAGTCTTATTGATTGATGATTGCATTTGTGACGTGGGCTCAGTGAATTTCGATCGTAGGAGCTTATGCATAAACGATGAGTGGAGCTGTATTTTTTCAAGTAAGCCTTTTATATTGAAAATCAAAGAAATGTTTACAAAAGATCTTGAAAACACAAAAACGTATCCAATCGATCATTATAAAAACACTACATTTTTATGGAAATGTCGTAAAGTGCTTTCTAGACTTCTTTCTCCATTAATGTAAAAAGCAATTTTGAGGTGAAAAATATGAAAATTCGCTTTGGATATGTATCACATGCATTATCTTTATATAATTGTTCACCAGCAAAAACGCTCACTCTAACACGATATAAAGCAATGGAACAAAATGAACGGTTAGATAAATTAATAGACGTTACTAGCCAAAATATACAAAATACATTTAGGGCACTTCACTATAATGTAAGCCAGCAAATCCCTTTATATAGAATGTCATCTTCAATGGTTCCATTGGCAACTCATCCTGATGTTGAATTTGATTATCTCAATATCTTTAAAGACCAATTTAAAGATATTGGAGAATTTATAAAAAAAAATCAATTAAGAGTCAGCTTTCACCCGAATCAATTCACGCTTTTTACTAGTGATAAGCCTCATATTACAGATAATGCGGTTATTGATATGGAATATCATTATAATGTCTTAGAAGCTATGGGTGTGGCTGATCAAAGTGTGATTAACATTCATGTTGGCGGTGCTTATGGAAATAAGGAGCTTGCTATTAAACGTTTTTATGAAAATATAAAAAAACTACCGACTCATATTAAGAAACAAATGACACTTGAAAATGATGATAAAACATATACTACCCCTGAAACACTGGAGATCTGTATTAAAGAAAAAATCCCACTAGTATTCGATTATCATCACCATATAGCAAACAACTGTGAAGAGCCTTTAGAAAGCTTATTACCAAAAATTTATAAGACATGGGAATCAACTAGCTTAACGCCTAAAATACACATTTCTTCACCAAAATCAGATAAAGAGTTCCGAGCTCACTCCGACTTAATCAATATTGATTTTATCAAACCATTTTTTGATATAGCAAAAGCAATCGGTCAGGACATTGATATAATGATTGAAGCCAAAAAGAAGGATATTGCATTGTTGCAATTAATAGATGATTTATCAAAGGTTCGAGGCTACAAACGGATTGATGGTGCAACTATTGAAGTCTAAACGGATTGACAGTACCCTATATCAATTAAAATGACTTAGAAACCGCAAAGCAAAAAACGCTATGGAATTTTCCTAGCGTTTTCTTTTATAATTATCTCTATCTTTATTTCGTTCTCGGTCGTAACCTTTGTATTTTTCCTTATTGTGATGGTTATAGGAATATTCTTTATGATGGTTTTGATAATTTTGTTTATAATCCCTTGAATGATGATTCCCTCTACCTAAATGGTACCCTCTATTATCATTATTCTTGTTTTTTTTTGATGAGTCGTTACTCTTGTTTTTTTTTGATGAGTCATTCTTCTTATTATCATGGTTATGCTTATTTTCTTGCTGCTTTTTGTTTCCATGATGATTACTATTTAACCCATTACCGTGTTTTGAATTGTTCTGCTTTTCTTTATTTTTATTACCACTATGATTCGCTTGTTTTACTACTATTTTCGAATCATTTTTTATTTCATTTTTTATTTTCTTTTGCTTATTACTCGGTTTAGAGTTTACACCGTTCTTCTTGTCTTTTTTATTTTTTGTGTCTTTATGCTTTTGTTCCTCTTTGATTGGTCGTTCATCTTCAAAATGAGTATTACTTTGCTTGATATGATCTAATTCTTTACTTAACTTCTTTTGCTCACTACTGAATTTCTTATCCATTGAACCTGAAATCGAAACCTTTTCGTCATGTTGTATGATCTCATTTTCTTCTAATTCAACCATCAGTTTTTCAGTAACGTCTTTTACTGGCTCTTTTTCCCAGCCTTTTAATTTAGCAATGATCTTTTCCCCTTGATCATTTTTTGCTTTCAAGTCAATAACCTTTAAGTGTTTATCAAGTATCAATGAAACTTTTGCTTCAGATTCAATATTTACATAACCTGCTGCTAGTACTCTTTTTTTATTAAAATCTACAAGTACAAAAGACATTAAAATTAAAGCACTAGCAATCATAACAGGGACTAATTTAGGTATGAATTTTTTCACTTTATTATTTACGATGACTGCATAGTTAGGGAACTGAATTTCTTCACCAATTGTATATGATGACAATAATCTTTTACATTTTAAATATTCTCCATCTGGTGTAAGCACAATAACAGAATGAGAATTTATTTTTAAAACGATTCCTTTGTTCATCTTCAGTCCCCCCTTTTTAAATAACTTTGTAAATAAATATAATCATTAGCTGCAATGATACACATCGCAATAATAAATTTTCTATGTTTCTCAAGCGTTTTACGGCTAAGTTCGACTTTACTTGCTAGCAGATTCATAGGCAATTTTTTCTTTTTATATAATAAAGTTAGCATTTCTTCATCAGAAGTAATCATTTCAACAACTGAAAATATATGCTCTCTCGTGTCTTCATGTTTAGGTGAAACATCTACTAAACTATCTAGGGAGATCCCAAATTGGTTTAGCATTTCATTAAAGTGAATAATCTCTTCTTTGCGATTTAATTCATCAAAATTCTTAATATAAGAATCATATGCATGATTGTCATATTGTTTATGTATTTCATCTGATTCTGGTTGCGTTGATGTAACATGATGATGCTTAGATTCTTTCCTGAAGTAATCTATTAACTCTCTTTTAATGATTAATTTAGCAAATGATAAAAATGATGCTCCTTTTTTATAGGAGTACAAATTGATAGCCTCGTGAAATGCATGTAAGCCAATACTATATTCATCATCCTGCTTGGAAATATATCTTCCACAAATTGTAGAAGTGGTATTCAAAATAAATGGCTCATATTGAACGATAAAATCATCTAACTCTTTTGAAGAAGATTGTTGGATTGTTAAAACAATATCTTCAATTTTTTCT
Organism: Gottfriedia sp. ABJ_BB2_2; assembly: GCF_055484705.1. Classification (NCBI taxonomy): domain Bacteria; kingdom Bacillati; phylum Bacillota; class Bacilli; order Caryophanales; family Bacillaceae; genus Gottfriedia; species Gottfriedia sp. ABJ_BB2_2. The sequence continues at coordinate 140,692 of NZ_JBVFKR010000005.1, read as the reverse complement.
TTTCTTTTATATAGCGTCTGAAAAATTGCCAGTAACAAGACCACATCTCCTCTCAATAAATTCCTGGATTGGTTATCAAAACATAAGGCGCCACTCATTCATTAACATAAAATGAATGAGTAAGGCACCGTTTTAAGTAACCTCATTACTAAAGCATATCGCATCTTTAATAATGTTTCATGTGATTTTTATAGAAAGGTTAATGGTAATTAATTACTTATTTATCTTTTTTGTTATCGTTACCGTGATGACCACCATTTTCTTTCTCTTGGTGTTTCCCGTTCTCATGGTGTGCTGCATTTCCACGTTTTCCGTTGTGCTTTTCTTCTTTTTTAACTTCTTTTGCTGCGCGCTTTTCTTCTTTTTCAACACGTTTAGCTACGCGTTTCTCTTCTTTTTTAGCTCGTTTCTCTTCTTTTTCTACTAATTTTAAAGCTTTTTTCTCAGCATTAGGGTGCTCTTTTTTAGTAGTTGTCGGTGCAACTGCAACTTCATCATTTTTTTCTACTGTTTTTTCTTCTTCACTAACTTCATTTTTGTCAGCGTCTTCTACATCTTCAATTTTTGTAATTGTTGTAACGACTTCAGGTGTAGTTTCTTTAGAAGTATCAGTAGTACCTTCTGGATATTTAATTTCGATTACTGGTGTTAGTACTGTTTCATTGCCTTCTGACTTTTTCATTAACTTTTCTAGCTTATCGGCAATTTTATTAAAGCTTTTTTCGATATTATTAGCGATTGCGGCTTTAGCCTTAGGATTTTTAACTTGATCTAAGACATTTGCTAAAACTAGTAAATTATTATTTAAGTGATGTTGGATTTTTGCGATTTCTTTTTGTTCTTTTGTCAGTTTCTTTGTTTCTTTTTCTACTTCAGTCTTTTCGTCTTCTGTAGTAGTTTCTTTATCTTCTGTTGTTGTGTCAGTGTTTGTTGTTGTTTCTGTGTTTGTTGTTGTATCTGTACTTGTTGTTGTTCCTGTGTTTGTTGTTGTATCTGTGCTTGTTGTTGTTTCTGTGTTTGTTGTTGTGTCATTCACATTAGGAAGCTCAACATCAACTTCTTTTTGAGCAATTTCCATTTTTGATATAGCTTCTTTAATTGTTTCTTTTGCTAAATCCTCTTTACCCTCTTTAATTAAAACGCGCGCTTCATGGATACGCTCTCCAGCAAATTCTGCTAATAATTCAGCTTCTTTTACTTTATTAGTTGTAAGTAAAAGTTGAATTTTTTCTACTGTTGTTTTAACAAAATAAAGGAAATCACCTTTTACTAAAGATGGATCTTCTTGTTTTAATGCATCTGTTGGTAATGCTGTTTCATTTGTATCAGCAAATGCTGAATTTGCCATTCCTAATTGTGATAATAATAAAGCCGTTGCAGTTGTATGTACTAATAATTTTTTCATGAATTTTTCTCCCCTTTTATTTATCTCACTATATACATTCGTAAGAAGTTTTCTTTTTAAGGGGGTCAAAATAAAAAAAATTAAATAAATTTGTCATTTAATGAAAAAAATTGTTTATTTCTGTGATTTCATGTTGTGAATTATCAATTTCCCATATAAAAAACTGTTTCGGATAAGTATTTAATGTATGTAATTTGCTGATCACTCTAGATTGTTTCTCTGTAAAAAACTTCAGTTTTTAATCACTTCAGATTCTAAAGCAAGAAAAAGCTCGCAAAAAAATACCATGGACTAATGAATGTCCATGGTATTTACTATTAATTATTACATTTTTTCTGGAGCCGCAACACCAACTAAAGATAATGCATTTTGAAGTGTTACTTGAACAGCTTTCATTAATGCAAGACGCGCTTTCGACTTATCTACATTTTCTGCATCAAGTACTTTTTCTGCATTGTAGAAGCTGTGGAAAGTTCCCGCTAATTCAAATACATAGTTTGTAATATGGTGTGGAGAACGTTTTGATGCCGCATGAGAAACAGCAGCTGGGAATTCTCCTAATTTCTTTAATAACTCATACTCTTTTTCAGATGATACAAGTCCATAATCAGCAGAACCATCAAAAACAATACCCATTTCTTCACCTTGGCGAAGGATACTACACACACGAGCGTGTGCGTATTGAGAGTAGTAAACTGGATTTTCATTAGATTTTGATACAGCTAAGTCCATATCAAAGTCTAAGTGCGAATCACAACCACGCATTGCAAAGAAATAACGAGTTGCATCTACGCCTACTTCTTCCATTAAATCACGTAACGTAACAGCTTTACCTGTACGCTTACTCATTTTTACTTTTTCACCGTCTTGGTATAATTGAACCATTTGGATAATTTCAACTTCAAGCGTATCAGCATTATATCCTAAAGCTTGAATTGCTGCTTTCATACGAGGAATATAACCATGGTGGTCAGCTCCAAGTATATCAATTAATTTATCCGCTCCACGTACTAATTTATCACGGTGATAAGCAATATCTGGCGTTAAATATGTGTACGAACCATCACTTTTAATTAATACACGGTCTTTATCGTCACCATATGTTGTTGAACGGAACCAAGTTGCTCCTTCTTCTTCATAAGTTTCACCACGTTCTTTTAAATCTGCAAGAGCCTCTAATACTTTACCATTTTCATATAATGAAGTTTCAGAATACCAAACATCAAATTCTACACGGAAATTACGTAGGTCACGTTGTAATTTTTCCATTTCTAACTTTAGACCGTACTCACGGAAAAATTTATAACGCGCTTCTTCTGGCTCATTTACATAACGATCACCAAATTCACTAGCAAGTGTTTTACCAATTTCAATAATATCAGCACCGTGATAACCATCAGCAGGCATTTCTTTTTCCATGCCAAGTGCTTGCATATAACGTGCTTCTACTGAAAGTGCAAGGTTATTAATTTGGTTTCCAGCATCGTTTATGTAGTATTCACGAGTAACACTATAACCTGCTTTATTTAAAATATTACATAAAGAATCACCAAACGCAGCACCACGAGCATGTCCTAAATGTAAATCACCAGTTGGGTTTGCTGAAACAAACTCTACTAATACCTTCTCACCGTTTCCAAAAGTAGTTTGTCCATAACCTTGTCCCGCTTCGATGATTGTTGGTATTAAATCCGTCAGATAACTATTATCCATATAGAAGTTAATAAAACCAGGTCCAGCTATCTCCACTTTTTTAATACTAGCTTTACTTTGGTCAAAAGCATTTATTAATTCTTCTGCAATCATTCTTGGCGCTTTTTTAGCAACTCGTGCTAATTGCATTGCCATATTCGTTGAAAAGTCTCCATGAGCCTTATCTTTTGGTGTCTCTAATACTACTTGTGGTAATTGATCCTCTGTCGCTAATTCTGCTTTTAATACTGCAGCTTCTATCTCATCTTTTAAACGACTTTTTACTTGTTCTAAAGTATTCATGTCGTAGCCTCCTTTATTGATACTGTAATGTTATATGAACCTGCATTCTCGTCTCCAACAAATAACTTATACCCTAATTGAAGTACACCTTTTAATGGGCCTTCTGATACTAGAAATTGACATTTTTTAGTATATGCTTTCGTGTGGAATACACCTAATTCATTCGAAAATGTACCTTCAGTAGTCTGATTGACTTTGTATAGATGGCGCATTGTAACACCGCCATTTCGAATGATTGTTACTTCACCTTTACCGATTTTCATCGTAGCTTTTACTTTTCGGTCCTCATGATTTTCATCAAATAGCAAGTATGTAAGATCATCTTTTTTATAGTATAGACCATTTGCTTGAAAACTGATCTTTTCACGTCCACTTGGATCTTTAATCAATGTCTCAAAATCAATTGAAACAGGAATTCCTATCTGTTCTTTCACTTTTACACGTCCTTTTCCACTGAACGTAACGAATCACATCCAAAAATCATCTTTTCCCATTTTAGCATAATCTATTAAAAAAAATAAAATAGGGAGAAAAAAAATATTGAAAAATATACTTTCTATTTCATTACATAAAAAAAGGCATCTATTAGATACCTTTTTCTGTGAAAAAATTTAGATTCTCAAATACTAGTCTTTCGCTGATGAACCCCAAGCTACTCTTAAGATTTTTGTTAGAAATTAATGGGCTGACTCAGCTTTATCGATATGAATTAAATGTTTCTTATTCATAAATAGGAAGAGAACTGAAAGTAAAACGAAACATCCACCTACATAGAACGGAACATGTGGATTGAACCATTCAGCTAGTTTACCTGCTAAATAAGGAGCAATTGCACCACCAATAAAACGTAGGAAACTATATGCTGCCGACGCTGTTGACCTTTCAACTGGTGCTGCTTGCATAACTGCTGTTGTGATTAATGTATTGTTATTACCTAAAAATGCACCTGCTATGATTACACTAAAAATGATAACGTTACTTGTTTCAGTTCCTATGCCCATTATGATTAATGTAATAGCGAATAAAGTTAACATTGCATACATCGATTTAAGTGTACCGAATTTCTGTTGCAGTTTTGGTGCCATAAAAACTGATGTAATCGCTAGTAATAGTCCCCATCCTAAAAATACATAACCAAGACCATGTTCATCTAACCCCATAAAGAAGGGTGAGAATGCCAACAGTGTAAAGAATCCGAAATTATATAAAAATGCTGTAATCCCTAATGTTAAAAGTGATCTATGTTTTAATGCTCGGAAAGGATCAAGAAAAGAGGTTTTTTTGGTATTTTTTGTGACTTCTGTTTTAGGCATCATAAATAAAAGAAATAAAAATGCAATGATCATTAAACAAGCTACACCATAAAATGGTCCTCTCCAAGAGATAGACCCAAGTTCTCCACCTAATAATGGTCCTACAGAAATACCAAGACCGATTGCTGTTTCATATAAAATAATTGATTGTGCTACACCTGATCTAGATAAGGAAACAATTGCCGATAGTGCAGTGGCTACGAATAAAGCATTACCTAATCCCCAACCTCCACGTAACCAAACTAATTCCCAAATACTATTTGAATTACCACCTAGCCCTGCGAAAACAGCGATAATAATAATTCCTAAAAGAAGTGACCATTTTATTCCTATTCGAGAAGATATAAAACCTGTAATTAACATAGCAAAAGCCATTACTAAGTTGTAGCTTGTAAACAACAATGTCACATCACTATGTGAAGCATGCATTTTTTCTGCAATTGCAGGCAATATTGGGTCAACTAAGCCTATGCCCATAAAAGCAATAATACAAGCAAAACCTACTGCCCATATCGCCTTTGGTTGGTCTAAAAGACTAGATTTTTGTTTCGATTCTGTCTTTAAGTTCTTACTCTGTGCCAAATTTGACATAACGTTCTCCATCCCCCATATTTTTTATTTATCTAACGCTTTAAGAATCCTCTGATACATATCATTCATATTGTTACGAATGTCGTTCATCTTCTTAAGCTTTTCATCAATCATGGATAATTGCTTAGATAATATAGGCTCGATCTCAATCAGCTTTTCCCTTATTTTTTCATCATCTAATGTTTCCTTTGCTGCGCGATATTCTAGACGTCGTTCTTCGAAAGTATCACTTATTGAAATATACTCCTGTACCTCCTGCAAAGAAAATCCAAGCACATCACGCACATTTATAATCTGTTTCAATCGTTCAATATGCTGATCTGTATATAAGCGAAAACCACCTTCACTTCTTTCTGGCGGAGGAATCAATCCAATTTCTTCGTAATATCGAATCGCTCGCTTTGTTAATCCACATTCTTTTGCAACATCATCAATTTTATATTGCATAACCTAATCCTCCCTTCTCAAATTAATCATTCTTAAATTCATCACTTTACTATATTACTCCAAATATAACGTTAACGTCAATGTTAACTTTGTACAGTTTTTCTATTGTTATCTTTCTACAAAATACCGGTTTTACTAAAAAGAATTAAAAAATATAGTGACTTAGTTAGATTGCCATCCAAACAAAAAAGCGATCTCTCGTTCATTATTGAACGAAAAACCGCTTTACTTTATCTTTATATTATTTAACCCATCCTAATAACATTTCGCGAATGAATTTACTTGCTGCAACTTGAGTTTGTTCAGCGTGATCATATACTGGAGCTACCTCTACTAAGTCCGCACCAACTACATTAATATCACTGTTTGCAATCGCTAAGATGCTATCGATCATTTCTTTTGATGTAATACCACCAGCTTCAAGTGTTCCTGTACCAGGAGCGTGAGCCGGATCAAGTACATCGATGTCAATCGTTACATATACTGGACGACCAGCAAGTGTTGGTAGAACCTTTTTCAAAGGTTCAAGAACTTCAAATTTAAATAAGTTCATTCCCACTTCTTTAGCCCACTCAAACTCTTCCTTCATACCTGAACGGATTCCGAAAGAATAAACATTCGTTGGTCCAATTAAATTACAAACCTTTTTAATTGGTGTTGAATGAGATAATGGTTCACCCTCATATGAATCACGTAAATCAGTATGTGCATCAAAATGAATGATTGCTAAATCTGGGTATTTTTTATACATTGCTTTCATTACAGGCCAAGAAACAAGATGCTCCCCACCTAAACCTAGAGGGAATTTTCCTTGTGCTAATAAACCATCAATGTAGTCTTCTATCATATCAAGACTTCTTTGTGCATTACCGAATGGTAGTGGAATATCTCCTGCATCAAAATATTTCACTTCTTCAAGTTCTTTATCTTGATACGGACTATATTCTTCTAAACCAATTGATACTTCACGAATACGTGCAGGACCAAAACGAGAGCCTGGACGAAAGCTTACAGTCCAATCCATTGGCATGCCATAGATAACCGCTTTACTTTCTTCAAAGCTTGGGTGACTCTTTATAAATACATTTCCTGAATATGCCTCATCAAAACGCATAAGACAGCCCCCTTATTTCGTAAGATCAGCTACAAATTTTGGTAGAACAAACGCTGCTTTGTGTAGCTCTTTTGTATAATATTTTGTCTCAATATCAAAGAAACGATTCTCTTCTACTTCAAGTGGATCATGTTTTTTCGAACCAATTGTAAATGTCCACATTCCACTTGGGTATGTTGGGATGTTTGCAATGTATAAACGTGTAATTGGGAAGATTTCTCTTACATCACGTTGTACTTGTGTAATTAATTCAGGTGTGAACCAAGGGTTGTCCGTTTGAGCAACGAAGATACCATCTTCTTTTAATGCTTTAGAAATACCAGCATAGAAACCTTTTGTAAATAAGTTTACAGCTGGTCCAACTGGCTCAGTTGAATCAACCATGATTACATCATATACGTTTTCACTGTTAGCGATATGCATAAATCCATCGTCTACCTTCACTTCAACACGTGGATCTTCTAATTTTCCAGCAATTTCTGGTAAGTAAATTTTAGAGTATTCAATTACTTTCCCATCGATTTCAACTAAAGTAGCTTTTTTTACACTTGGGTGCTTTAATACTTCACGGATTACACCACCATCGCCTCCACCAACAACTAAAACGTTCTCTGGGTTTGGGTGAGTAAATAAAGGTACGTGAGCAACCATTTCATGATATACAAACTCATCTTTTTGAGTTGTCATTACCATACCGTCTAAAATAAGCATGTTACCAAATTCTTCAGTCTCTACCATGTCAAGCTTCTGAAACTCAGTTTGCTCTGTATGTAAAGTTTTATTAATTTTAGCAGTAATTCCAAAGTTTTTTGTTTGTTTTTCAGTAAACCATAATTCCATTTAATGCATCTACCCTTCTTTATCAAGATTTAGTTTGAAACATAACACAGTAGTTTTTATCTAGTTGATTATGTTTCGTATTATCCCCACTCTTCCTAATTCCTATCGGATTTGTGCTGTTACGACTTTTTTTGCCGTACAAAAGAAAAGTATAGAGTAAATTCGATGAAATGCAAGATTTTTAAGGCTATTTATTGATATTTTTTCTTAAGAAAAAACAAATGTTCCTCGTATAAATAATCTCGTAATCTACCATACTATGAATATGACCAGTAACCGATTAAAAAGGAGGGGACAAAATGCAAACAATCACCTATTCGTATCACTGGCGTTTCTTGCAAAAGATAGGGATTCTATTAACTGTCATTTCCCTTTTAGGTAGCATTTTTTTTACTAGTGTTTACTTTATCGCTAGCCTTACTACCAAACCCTCATTATTTATTGAATCTAATTCTAACTTTTATGATTTTAATCATACGTTAATTGGAAAAACGCAATTACTACAGAATAGAAAGACTTTAAAAATAACAGATGTTCCCCCAATTGTTATTAGCACAGTTTTAGTCTCAGAAGATCGTCAATTTTTTCACCACCATGGATTTGATGTAAAACGTATGGCATCGGCTGTGCTGATTAATATTTCAAAAGGTTCCTATGCCCAAGGTGCTAGTACTATAACTCAGCAATTAGCAAAGAACCTCTATTTATCACAAGAGAAAACATTAAGTAGAAAATTAAAAGAAGCATTTATTACGATGAAGCTAGAGTCATCATACGATAAAGAGAAATTATTAGAAGCTTATTTAAATACAATTTATTTTGGCCATGATGTTTACGGTTTAGAAACTGCTGCGAATACTTATTTAGGAAAAGAAAGTAAGCAACTCTCTATTGCTGAAGCGACTTTTCTATTAAGTATTCCTGCCAACCCTTCAACATATGATCCATATGCACATCTATCATCTGTTAAAAAACGTCAAGGGCGTATTTTATCAGCACTTGAACAAAATGGTGTAATTGATAAAAAAACAGTAAATCAGGCGATTGAGGAGACAATTGAACTTAAACCGATTAACCATTCAACTAATTTACTGTTCACTTCCTATTTTCAACAAAGTGTACTAAAAGAACTCTCAACAAATCTTGGACATTCAATCAATAATAATGGCAGTTCAATTTATACAACCTTTGATGCTTCTATTCAGAAAAAAGTTGAAAGTAGCTTTGAGAAGTTTATTAAACCGATTCCTAATTTACAAGCTAGTGTCATTGTATTAGATAGTCAGTCAGGAGAAGTAAAAAGTATGATTGGCGGACGCGAGCATGGTCAGCTTTTATTTAATCGTGCAACTACTGCTAAAAGACAATTAGGTAGCACGATTAAACCGATTTTATACTATAGTGCTCTTGTAAACGGCTTTACGCCCTCTACCAAATTAAAAAGTGAACCAACAGTGTTTAAGTTTGAGGATGGTGCAAAATATAGTCCCAAAAATAGTGGTGATCTATATGCCAATGATTCAATAACACTAGCAAAAGCCATTGCGGTTTCTGATAACATCTATGCTGTAAAAACACAACAAGCGATCGGAACAGATGAATTTATGAAAACTCAAGACTTATTTCATTTACCAAAACCAACTAAGGAAGTTCCTTCACTTTCACTTGGAACACAGGAGGCAACATTGCTTGATATTACAAGAGCATATGCAATGATTGCTAATGGTGGTAAAGATGTATCGCCGCATTTTGTAAAAGAGGTTAGATCTAAGTCAGGAAATTTAATTTACCAACCAACAAAAAACAGGAAACAAGTCTTAAAAAAAGAAGAAACAATGATTCTTAAACAATTGATGAATGGAATGTTTAATACTACATTTTCTAGCTATCTACCTGTAACAGGAACTGTTATTTTACCGGAGTTATCTAAAGATTATTATGGTAAAACTGGAACTACAAAAACAGATAACTGGATGGTAGGCTTCGATTCAAAATATGTTGTTGGAGTATGGGTTGGATATGATCATTCGAAAAACTTATCAGAGGATGAGAAAAATGTAGCTAAACAAATGTGGGCATCAGTTATGAATGTCTTGCCTGATGAAAAAATAAAATCGACAATTCCTAAGAATCTAGTAAAGGCTTCAATAGATGAAAAAACAGGTCTTTTATATAAAGACGGTTGCAGTGGAAAGGTTACCTTGTATTATCTTAAAAATACGCAACCAAAAAATAGTTGTATGAAGAAAGTATCGTTAAAAAAAGTCAAAAAACCATGGTATTCACAGTACTTACCATAAAAAACAAAAGACCTCACCAAATTGGTAAGGTCTTTTGTTTGTCCTAGTCCTAGCTTTGTCCAAGCTATTAATAGTTTACTGTATTTAGTCATAAATGTAAAAAGATTATTCGACGTTTTCAGTAATTTTTTTTATATTATTTTCCAATTAAAATTTACAATAGTAGACTATCCTAACAGTTCGGTTTTTAATTGTTCTGAAGAATTGTTCCACATCTCTTCATTATGCGTTTTCAAGAAACCGGCTAATAATTTACGAGACTTTTCATCCATATGTTCTACCATTATTTTACGTTTCATTGCCTTATCCATCTTATTCACATGGTCAGGAAGTAATTTATACCCTCTTCTAGCTTCGCGGTCAACAGTCATATAACAACCTGTCACTCCAGCATAATATGGGCCATTTTCATTGCGCTCAGTGGCTACCCACACTAACCAATATGGCTTACCGTTTGGAACTTCTTCTTCATTTGTTAGGAATTTAATTCCTTTTTCTACCGAACTACGTGCATGCATTGCCCCTACATCAACGAAAACATCGTCCTCATTAATATCGATGAAGACTGGAGAAACGTTCTCTAAGCTAATTGCACCAACGCCAAATCCTCCATGTCCGCTCGTTGAGTCATTCTTTAAAATATTAAATCCTAGTGATTTCTTTTTTGGTTGTTGTTCAGCCATCTCTCTACCTCCTAAAATTCATTACATAAATAAAGGTGCAACAATTGAACTCATCCAATGGAATACTGAAGGTATTGCTACACTAAAAATAGGTTGAATCGTATATTGATCTAAAGGAGTTAAAACTAAAATAAGAAAAATAAAAGCTCCATATTGTTCGTATTGACTCATTACTGCACGTACATTGTTTGGCACTAGATCCTCAATAATGCGATAACCATCAAGTGGTGGAAGTGGAATTAGATTAAATACAAACAAGACAATGTTCATTTGAATGAACATATTAAAAAATGTACTTAATGTAGTCACTAAAGCATCAGGAAATGAATCAAACACTCTGAACTTTATTAAACATAAGAAGACTATTAATCCTAATGTAGCTAACAGTAAATTACTAATCGGGCCAGCTACTGTTGTTAATATACTAGCTATTCTTGGATGTTTAAAATTGTTACGGTTAACAGGCACTGGTCTTGCCCAACCAAAACCTAAAATTAAAATTGCGATTGTTCCGAATAGATCTAAGTGTTTCAGTGGCGAAAGTGTTAACCTCCCCTGTCTTTGAGCAGTGCTATCACCAAACTTATATGCCACATATGCATGTGCGAATTCGTGAACTGATAAAGAAATCGCAAAAACTAATAATACTAATGGTAACTCGTGTAACGGATATCGAAAAAATGTTTCCATTATTAACTCCTCTCAGTAAATGGTAAGTTTTATCTCTTTATTAAAATATTTTAATGTTTTATTATGTATTGTTCAATGAGAATTGATTTAATTCGTTACGATACCAAGCATTGAGTTATAATATAAATGACAAATAGAAGGAGGTCTAAATTATGCCATATGTAACAGTAAAAATGCTAGAAGGTCGCACTGAAGAACAAAAGAAAGCATTAGTCGAAAAAGTAACTTCTGCGGTAAGCGAGACAACAGGTGCTCCAGTAGAAAAAGTTGTTGTTTTTATCGAAGAAATGTCTAAAAACCACTACGCGGTTGCTGGCAAAAGACTTAGTGACGAATAGTACATCTTAATTACATACAGTAAAAGAAAAACGGAAGGACAAATTTCTTCCGTTTTCTTTTTTTATATTATCTACTTTTTGTCCCTGCAATTTCTTCTATGATCTCAATTATTTTCTTTCTTGTCTCATCAGGTTCATTATAGATTAAATCATGAGGGTAGTATAACTTAGAATCTGATAGTTTTTTGCCCGTTATACCATCTACCAATTCGGACTTACGTGAAATCTCTTTTAACTCTCCATTCGGGAATAGTAATAAGATTGGCTTCTTCCCATCTTCCTCACCGTATCTAAAGTAATCATAAGCCTCGTCCGAAATTGTATCCTTTACTAAATAATAGTCAGGGTTAACTCCTATTTTCAAAAACAAATGGTGTAGCTCAATCAGTTTTTCTGAATGAATTTGATCTTGAAAATCTACATATTTAAACAAATGACGATTTAAGAAACGCTGACATAAATCACTTAATATTTCATCAGACTCTTCTTGCCATACCTGGAAGTAATACAGTAAAACAGATTCATCTAGTTTTAAGTATTCATCTAATTCAACGTTTCCTTCAAATAAATTACCAAAGTGAACAGGAACATAGTTAAAATGATAGCCTGTTTCATTTAAATACTTTGCACGCTGTAGGATTTTAAGTAAGATTGCTTCTGCACTTCTGGAAACTGGATGGAAATAAACCTGCCAATACATTTGGAAACGACTAATTAAATAATGCTCAACTGCATGCATCCCAGACTTTTTGATCACAATACCATCTGGACGAGGTCTCATAACCCTTAAAATGCGTTCCATATCAAAGTTTCCATAACTTACACCAGTGTAATAAGCATCCCTTAATAAGTAATCCATTCGATCAGCATCGATTTGACTTGATATCATACTTGTCACTAGTTTATTGGTTGATGTTTTTTCTATGATCTCAGAAACTTGTTTTGGAAAGTCCACTCCAACTCTTTGTAAAATGCTATTTATCTCCGTAGAACCTTCAATCATTTCTCTTGTCATTTCTTCATGATCTAAATTAAATATTTTTTCAAACGTATGTGAAAAAGGGCCATGGCCAACATCATGTAACAAGCCCGCACAAAGCGCTAACAAACGATCTTCTTCACTCCACTCAGGTCTTCCGGAGAATACATCATCAACCATTCGTCTAATAATTTCATACACACCTAACGAATGAGAAAATCGACTATGCTCTGCTCCATGAAAAGTAAGATATGTAGTACCTAGCTGTTTTATTCTTCGTAGTCTTTGGAATTCCTTCGTTCCGATTAAATCCCAAATCACTTGATCCCTGACGTGGATATAACGATGAACTGGATCTTTAAAAACCTTTTCTTCATATAGCTTCTGAAAACGATAAGACATATGTTGGCCCCCCTTCAATCTCTACTTAAGATTTGCGTGGAATAACACCTTCCACTTTTATCCATTATAACAGATGTATATGAAAAAACGCTCCTTGCGATGAAGGAACGTTTAATTCTTACCTAGTTTTGATTTTATCTTTACAATCAATTCGTCTTCATTTGGTGCTGATAATGGACGATTATTGACAAAGCAAAATGACTTTTTACGTCCAGGTCCACAATATGATTGGCAACCTACTTGTATTTCTGCATCTTCATCTATTCTTTTTAAGCGAGGGACTAGTGTTTTAATATTAGTCGCCTGGCAATCGTCACATATTCTAAATTCATTTGACATGTTTTACAATCCCTTCTGTTCCTTATTGAACATACTAAGCAGTATTTTACTCGTTCCAAAAAAGACATGCAAGTATTCGCTTCAAATTGCACTCAAATAGTATTCTACTATTTTTTGTATAGTTTTCTATTTTTTTGTCCAAACTTCTATTAATCAGCTAAGAAATTATTTACTTTGCATAACTATTAAAGAAAGTTGAGGGGAATTTCTATGATGAAATTAAGACAAGATGCTTGGACTGAAGAGAACGATTTGTTATTGGCAGAAACCGTTTTAAGGCATGTCCGAGAAGGTAGTACCCAGTTAAATGCATTTGAGGAAGTTGGCGATATTCTAGAACGCACTTCCGCTGCATGTGGTTTCCGTTGGAATGCAGTAGTCCGTTATAATTATGAAAAAGCACTTCAATTGGCAAAAAAATTCCGTAAAGAAAAACTTCGCCACGCTAAAGGTGAAGACGCGAAAAAGAAATTACTCTATACACCTTCTGAATCTAGTTATATACAAACTGATGTATCTAGTAATTTTGATCGTTATTTAAATGATGAACAAGATTTAGAGTTTGGCGTCGAAATTGACCAAGAGTTTGGTTCTTTCGTTGAAACAAATACACTTAATGATGTAAGTCATGAGTCAACTGATGATGAAGTATCGCAATCAGAGGTTGTATCGAATGTACCAACTGTTTCAAAACCATATTCAAATCAAGTACCATCTTATAACACGAGAAAAGATTCAATTACTATGTTTGATGTTATTCAGTTTTTACAAAGTCTCTCTAGCAATCAAATCGGTAGTGATCGCTTAATTCGTGAAAACGAGCAATTAAAACGAGAGATTCTCCTATTACAAGAGCGTAATACACAATTACAGAGACAAGTAGAAAAATTAGAAAAAGATGCAACTACTGTTCAAGAAGACTATGAAACAATGATGAAAATCATGAATCGAGCTAGAAAATTAGTATTATTTGAAGAGGAAGAGAAACCAGCAGCAACATCTTTTAGAATGGATAAGAACGGAAATTTAGAAAAAATTGCTGAATAGAATGTCTACCTTCTATTAAGTTAACTAGACTCTCATAAATAGAGGATACTATGAACTACCATAATCATAGTCCCTCTATTTTTTTGCTGTTAGTTGCCATTTGAATCAGAAATCAAAAAGGAGGAATTCTAATACTAGAATCCCTCCAATAATTATTATTCACCTAAAAATGATTTTTTAAAGAATTCTAGTTGCTTATCAAGTGTTACTGGATCACTAAATGAAGCACCGTTTCCTTCCATTTCATAAACATGGTTGTTTTTAACAGCTGGAATGTTTTTATATGTGTTTGTTTTTTGGAATGAGATATCTGCGCCTGCATACTTACTGATGATTACATAGTCTCCAGCATATTCAGGAAGAACTTCTGCTGAAACTGTGTAATAGCCATCTTTTAATGCCATTTCTTTTACTTTTTCAGGCATTTTTAAATTCATCGCTTGATATAGAATTTCTGTTCCACGTGCCCAGTTATTACCGAAAACGTATAATTGTTTATCAAAAGCTTCAAAAACAGTTACTGTAGCGTCTTCACCAATTTTAGCACGAATCTCTTCGCCAGCTTTTTCAGATCTTTCTTTGAAGTCATCTACCCAAGCTTGAGCTTCCTTCTCTTTGTTTAATAGCTTACCAATTTCAACGTGTTGACTTAAATAATCAAGTTTACCCCATGTATAAGTAACAGTTGGAGCAATTTCTTTTAATTTATCAAGATTTTTAATGTTTGATAATCCAATGATTAGATCCGGATCTAGTTCAATGATTTTTTCTAAGTTTTCATCAGATACTTCTGCAACGTCTTTCATCTCTTCAGTAAAAGTAGGATTATTTTTTGACCAAACATCTACACCTACTACATTTACACCTAATGATAAAACATTACCTGTAAAACCTGATAATAGGATAACACGCTTAGGATTTGAAGGAACTTCCACTGGACCAGTTTCTGATTCATATGTAAACGTCTTTGGCTCTTCTTTTTTAGCATTTTCTTTCTTTTCCGAACTGTTATTACTACATGCACTAATCACTAGCATTAAGATCAGTACTAATGGGAATAAAACTTTTTTCATTTTGTATTTCTCCTTTGATAGTTTATTGACAATAAATATATTCTGTTTGTTCGTAGAAAATTTTTTCTATTCCTCAACGAACTTGAAAACAATATAATGCAAATCATGAGACAAATTTCCACACGAATGGATATTTTAAAAATAGGATTTTAACCAATTAACATTCTTTGAAGAAAAAGGTAAAATCGTTTGCATGAACTAAAATCATTTGAAAATTTCCATTTAGAAAAAAAAGTCTAATTGATAATGATTCTTATTATCGTATTAACTATAAATTGGATGATACTGGGTTGTCAATCATTATTTTTGTAATTACATTAACATCATTCTGATTCTATTATGTTGATATAGGATTTTTTTATTTGTTATGATTCATGTTAAAATAGAAATCAAACGTAAAAAGCAAGGGGCTTACTCAATGAATCAACACTTAGAACGATTAAAGCAAAATGAAATACGTTTTATAGATGGATCGACCTTGGGACCTTCTTTTAAAGCCATTCAATCTTTTGCATTAGATGATACAATTTGTACGAAGATTGGAAAACAAGAGTCTCCTACAACAGTTCGTACATGGGTCCATCATCACACGATTGTACTTGGTATACAGGATACTAGATTGCCAAACCTATCAAATGGAATTAAGTTCTTGAATGAACAAGGTTATAAAGCTATTGTCAGAAACTCTGGTGGACTAGCAGTTGTGTTAGATGAAGGTGTACTTAATATTTCCATTCTTTTTCCCGAAGTCGAACGCAAGCTACAAATAAATGACGGCTATGAAACGATGTATGCCCTTATTCAAGATATGTTTAAAGATTTAACAAATGGAATTGAAGCTAAGGAAATTGTAGGTTCATATTGCCCAGGGGATTATGACTTAAGTATAGATGGTAAAAAATTTGCTGGTATTTCACAACGTAGAATTCGTAAAGGTGTCGCAGTACAAATCTACTTATGTATAAATGAAAGTGGCTCAAAACGAGCATCAATTATTAAGGACTTTTATGAAATCGCGATAAACAATAAAGAAACGAACTTTAAATACCCAAACATCAATCCTAATACAATGGCCTCTCTCTCCGAATTGTTATCAATTAATCTTTCAGTTTCTGAGGTTATGAAAAGACTTCTTCAATCGCTAATCAGTTTAACACCAACAATTATAACGAACTCGCTACAAGGCGATGAGATAGATTTATATAATCACAATTTACAACGTATGATTGATCGTAATGAGGAATTAGAATCGTTACAAATGAATTTTGAACAATAAAAAAAGAGTACCCATGGGGTACTCTTTTTTTTATAATGCTTGTGCTGCAGTAATAATTGATAGTTTATATACGTCTTCGCTATTACAGCCACGAGATAAATCATTTACCGGCATATTTAGACCTTGTAAAATTGGACCAATTGCTTCAAAGTTACCTAGACGTTGAGCAATTTTGTATCCGATATTTCCAGCTTCTAAGCTTGGGAAAATAAATGTATTTGCATCACCTTGAATAACTGATTCAGGCGCCTTACTTTTAGCAACAGAAGGAACAAATGCTGCATCAAATTGAAACTCACCATCTAAAGTCAATTCAGGTGCTAATTCTTTTGCAATCCTTACTGCTTCAGCTACCTTTTCTGTTTCAGGAGATTTAGCTGATCCCTTTGTTGAGAAGCTTAACATTGCAATTTTAGGATCAATATCGAATAATTTAGCAGTTTTTGCACTCTCTACTGCTATCTCAGCTAAATCTTGACTATTAGGAGCAATATTAATCGCACAGTCTGCAAACACATACTTTTCATCTTCACGAACCATGATGAATACACCTGAAGTTTTTGATACACCTTGCTTCGTCTTAATTATTTGAAGAGCTGGACGTACAGTATCCGCAGTAGAGTGTGTTGCACCACTAACTAAACCATTTGCTTTGTTTAAGTATACTAGCATTGTTCCAAAATAGTTTGGATCTAATAATGCTTTACGTGCTTGTTCCTCAGTCGATTTTCCTTTACGACGTTCAACGAATGAAGCAACAAGCTCTTCCATATTTTCATATGTACGTGGATCTAAAATCTCTACTCCTTCTAGTGCTAATCCTAAATCACTTGCTTTCGCTTTTACGCTATCAACCTCACCAATTAAAATCGGTTTTAATACATTTTCTTTTGCAAGACGATCAGCAGCTGATAAGATTCTTTCATCAGTTCCCTCTGGTAAAACAATCGAAACCCCTTTGCCTGCTACTTTTTGTTTGATTCCTTCAAATAAATTACTCATTGTGACCTCCATATTTTTTCGGTTATTTATATGTACAATATAAGAATAAAACCTTTTTACAATAATGAAAAATATAAAATTCGGATTAAAGCGCTCTCATTTAAAATAAGTTTATTCCTAATTTTCTAACTAAATTTGACCACTGTATAATTTTGTATGTTTTTACAAAATACTTTTAATTGTAGTATGCTATATAAAAGAAAATCAATTCGATAACGTTTGGGGGATTTTAAAATGAGTGAAGCTGCAAAAACTTTAGATGGCTGGTATTGCTTACATGACTTTAGAAGTATGGATTGGCATTCTTTTAAACAACTAAGCAGTGACGAGCGCCAAGTAGCAATCGCAGAATTTCAACAAGTATTTTCAAAATGGAATCATGTAGCTGATTCTGGTGAGGGTAGCCACGCAATTTATAATATTTTAGGTCAGAAAGCTGACATTATGTTTATGGTTTTACGTCCAACAATGGATGAATTATTACATATTGAAACAGAAATTAATAAAACAACTCTTTCTCAATTTATGATTCCAACATATTCATACGTTTCTGTAGTTGAGTTAAGTAACTATTTAAGCGAAGAAGATGGAGATCCATATCAAAATCCTCATGTACGCTCTAGACTTTACCCAGCTTTACCAAAAGCACAATATGTATGTTTCTACCCTATGGATAAAAAACGTGAAGGTGAAGATAACTGGTACATGCTTCCATCTGGAGCTCGTAAAGACATGATGTATAGCCATGGTAAAATCGGTCGAGGGTACGCTGGAAAAGTTAAACAAATTATTACTGGTTCAGTTGGATTCGACGATTACGAATGGGGAGTAACTTTATTCTCTGAAGATGTACTACAATTCAAGAAACTTATTTACGAAATGCGCTTTGATGAAGTAAGTGCACGTTACGGCGTGTTCGGCTCATTCTTCGTAGGTACTATCCTTAAAGAAGACGCATTTGCAAAATACTTATATGTTTAATTGAAAAGTGGAGGCAACTCGCCCTGCCCCGACAAGCATAAGGCGAGAACATATAAAGATTGCTTTTTAATCTTTATATGGCATTGACTTATGACCTCGAGGGGCAAGTCGCCGGAACTAGACATAAAGAAAAGTGGAGGCAACTCGCTAAGCTAACAACTGGAACAATACAATAGAAAAGCGGAAGGCGTTCTTCCAAAAAAAAACTTCTCTAACTGAGAAGTTTTTTTATTTTGCATTTGGAAAAGATGTCATATGTTCTTCCTAATTTTAATATAGTTACAGTAGTGAACGAACCATTTAGTCCTCGCTTTCCGATCTTCTATGAATATACACGATTTATTATTCGGATGAGGAGGCTTTTTATGGCAGTTATTCGTCATACAGAACAAGAGGTTTTATTATTGGCCAGATTAATGCGTGCTGAAGCTGAGGGTGAAGGAAAAGAAGGCATGCTGATGGTGGGAAATGTCTGTGTTAATAGGGTATTATGCGATTGCTTAGATTTTAAAAAACTTAGAAGTATCACTGATATGGTGTATCAAAGTCCTGGTGGATTCGAAGCTGTACAAAAGTCATATTTTTATCAGCGCGCTCGTGACCAAGATATCGAAATGGCAAGAAGAGTTATAGCAGGACAGCGTTTTTGGCCTGCGAATTTCTGTTTATGGTTCTTTGAACCTTCAGGATCATGTCCACCAACATGGTACAACCAAAAATTAGCTGGAAGATTTAAGGCGCATTGTTTTTATCAACCAAGCCCTCAAGATTGTCCAAAAGTCTTTTAGTAATGAATTAAAGCCTATATTAAGGAGGTTTTTTCTTTGAGTAATCCTTTCGAATATTATCAAAATATTTATCGCGCAACACAACCTGCTCCACAACAAGGACAACAAACGGGGCAAGGACAAGGGCAAGGATTTGCAGCTCCATCTGGTGGTATGATTACACAACAAGGTCAAGTTGTAGCCTCACCATCAGCGTTTGAACAATCATATGTAGAAAATATCCTTAGACACAATCGGGGGAAAATTGCTACGGTTTATATGACTTTCACAGGTAATCAACAGCAAGTTTTCGTCGGGTATGTAATGGGTGCAGGTCGAGACCACATTGTACTTAGAGATGTAAATTCAAACAAAACGTTTATCTTACTTACAATTTACTTAGATTACGTTACATTTGATGAACAAATAGGTCTACCTTACGAACTTTAAAAAAAAGTGTTCAATATAGTGCATAACGCACTTTTATTGAACACTTTTTTTATTTCATCACTGCAATTCCTACTAAAATCCAAGCGATTAAAAATGATAAGCCACCCAAAGGTGTAATGGCACCAAGGATTTTAATACCAGAGATACTTAATATGTACAAGCTTCCTGAGAATAACAGTATACCAATGACTGATAACCAACCAGCCCAAGTTAATTGCGGAGTTGATCCATATTTATCAATTAATAATCCAATTATGAATAGTCCTCCCGTTTGAAACATTTGATACTGGACGGCTTTTTGCCAAATTTGAAGTGATCTTTCAGAAATCTTCCCTTCAAGTCCATGAGCCCCGAATGCTCCTAATGCAATCGATACAAATGCAGATATACTACCTAATAAGAAAAATAGCTTCATATCTTACTTTATCCCCCTACTATTTAAAAATCTAATAATGATCCACCTTGCTCAGACTCATCATATTTAGGCATCACAGCCATTTGAGTTTGAATAGGTTGACTAGGAATTGATTGAACAATATTACTACTGCTTAAATGACTAGAAACTTCTATTCTACCTTCTTCTTCAAGCATTAACTCGCATAAAGCGCGAATACTAGCTATACGTTCACGAAATTGTCCTGGCTTTTGCGTATTTGCCTTTGCCTTTAGCAATTCATTTTCAATTTGCTGAATTACTTTTTCTACACTAATATTCAGATAAATCACCACCAAGCTTTTTTAGAACAATCCAATAAAGTTTATTATACTATGCCTTTTTTCTGAAAGCGAATACGAACCAAAATAACCACTATTATAATTGAACAGTGGTATACTAAGATAATTAATTTTTAGGAGGTAAAACATTGGAATATAAAATGATTGTATTAGACATTGATGACACGCTCTTAACAGATGAACATATTATTTCTCCCCGCACAAAAGAGGCTTTGCTTAAAGCCCAAGATATGGGCGTAAAAGTTGTTCTTGCTTCCGGGAGACCGACCTTCGCAATGCATAAATTGGCTGAAGATCTTTTATTACATGAATACGGAAGCTATGTTCTTTCTTTTAACGGAGGCATCATTACCGACTATCGCACTAAGAATAATGTATATGAATGTACATTAACGAAAGAACAAGCACATGAACTTTATGAACTTAGTAAAAAACATGATGTATTTGTTCATACATATGTTGAGAATGATATTATCACTGAAAAAGGTAATCAATATACAGATATTGAAGGACAACTTACTGGAATGGCTATAAAGGAAGTAAATAGTTTTACAGAGCATGTGCAAAACGACGTTGTTAAACTTCTAATGTTAGAAGACCCTGAAAAGTTAGTAAAGGTTGAAAAAATACTACAACAAGAACTTGAAGGTAAAATTAGCGTAATGCGCTCAAAGCCTTTTTTCTTAGAACTTACAAATAATGAAGTGGACAAAGGTAAAAGTTTGAATCACCTTATTAAAATTCTAGGAATTCGACAAGACGAAGTGATTGCAATAGGTGATGGCTACAATGATCTTCCGATGATTAAATTTGCTGGTCTTGGTGTAGCAATGGGAAATGCAGCAGATGAAATTAAACAACAAGCTGATTATGTAACTTCATCTAACAATGAAGATGGCGTAGCAAAAGTAGTTGAGAAATTTATATTCGAAAACATAAAATCGCCAATTTAACTTAATTAAAAAGGTTGTCCAGAGGACAACCTTTTTTGTAGTAACGGTGTAAAATTAGATTTTCAGACTGTTTGAAAGATTTTCTATAGCCTTCTTTTTCATTTAACCGTCCAATTAATCGGTTCCATTTCAAATTCGACAAGCTTTTCGTTAATTTTTGAAAACGGCTTACTCCCAAAGAAGCCCCTACTAGCTGATAACGGACTAGGGTGATGGGATTTTAAAACAAAATGATGATCACTTGTTAAAAGTTTCTCTTTTGCCTGAGCGTGTTTACCCCATAGAACGAAAATTATCGGTTTTTCATGTTTATTTAATTCGGTTAAAATTTGGTCAGTAAAAATTTCCCAACCTTTATTCTTATGAGAATTCGGCTCACTATCTCGTACAGTAAGCACAGTATTTAATAATAATACACCTTGTTTTGCCCAACTTTTCAAGTAGCCTTCTTTCGGTATTTCGAGACCTAAATCATGCTGTAGCTCCTTATATATATTTCTTAAAGAAGGAGGAATTTTCACACCCGGTAAAACAGAAAAACTTAAACCGTGTGCCTGCCCTTCCTGATGGTAAGGGTCTTGTCCGAGAATTACTACCTTACATTTATCAAATGAACATTCATTTAATGCCTGAAAAACATGTTCTTTAACTGGATAAACCCTTTTCTCGCTATATTCTACTTCAATAAATTCTATTAATTCTTTAAAGTAAGGTTTACTAAATTCATTATTTAATATTTCTCTCCAATCTGAAGACAATTGAAACAAAGAAATACCACCTTTCATGACGAAATTTCCCGAGAAATAAGTCAATGATTCAATTTTTGTTGAAACGTGTAGATTAATACCATATTTGAATAAACATTATGGCTAATGCTATTTGAAATCCTACAATCAATAAAGCGTACAAAGATAGTGTTTTTCCTTGTTGTAAAATATACTTTATGTTTACGTTTAATCCAATTGCTGCTAAAGCGATAATTTCTAATAGATGACTAGATTGATTAGAAACGCTCGAAAACCAGCTTGGTAATGCACCTATACTATATAACGCACACAATCCTGCAAAGCCAATTACATACCATGGAAATTTCACTTTTATTTTTTCACTAGAGCGGTCAGTAATGGTTCTTCGTTTTCTATTCGATAAAATAATGACTACTGCAACTAAGAAAATAACCCTAACTAGTTTAAATATAGTCGCATAATTTTTCACGTCATCATTTACTAAACTTCCGCTCGCAACAACTTGTCCAACAGATTGCAAAGTGCTGCCCAATAATGCTGCTGTAGGCAATGTTTCAGAGTGATATAAAAACGCAGCAATAAGTGGTAGGATAAACATTAAAACTGTTCCCATCAAATTGACAATCGTTACTGCCAATCCTTTTTCTTCATCCGTTGCATGTATAGCCGGTGCAGTGGCACCTATTGCTGATGAACCACATACGGCATTACCACTAGCCATTAAATAGCTAAAGTTAACTCCAAAGCCTAGTTTTTTACCCATCCAAATTGTAAAAATTAAAACTAGCGTCATCTGGATTACAATCATCAATAATCCTTTAATCCCTAATAAGTTAATCATCTGAACGCTAATTGTTGCGCCAAGTAAGCATATAGATATTTCTAACAAAGTGCTTTCCGCAAACTTTCTTCCAATTTGATATTTTGATTTAACTCCAAATGTGTTACCGATTATTAAACCAATTAAAATCGAAAAAGTTGCTGCACCAATTGGCATGATAAATGATAATGCTTGACTAATGCTTGCAATCAAAAGGCAAAGTATAATCCCTGGTAAAACACTATTCATTTTCCCCATTATTTCTCTCCAAGTTTTGCCTTAATTTTATGTTCTTTTTCTTCCTTTATCTAAACATGAAAAAAGAAATTCGACAAGATTCTAGTCGAATTTCCTAATTTCTACCACAGCTCTACACCTCATCATAGTTTGATACTTCTATAATATAATGAGGTCTTCTTTTTGTTTCGAAATACGTTTTACCAACATACTCACCAATAACACCAGTAATAAGTAACTGTGTACCACCAAAGAGCATAATGATATTCGAAATGGTGTATAGGCCTGGAATTCTCACACCAATAAATAGCACTTTAAAACTCATCATAATGAAGAATATTAGGCTAAGAATAATCAGCATTAGACCAAGCTTTGTTAAAAATCTTAATGGTTTTGTGTGATAACTAAGAATATATTCGACACTGTTTTTTACTACATCGAATCTCTTTGTTTCAGACTCCTTAATCATTACACGAGAAGTTACTTCATACTCAATGGTTTTTATTTTATAGCCAATCCATTTAAACATACCTTTAGCATAACGATTTGTTTCTGGCATGCTTAATATAGCATTTACCGCTTTTCTGCTTAACAAGCGGAATTGAGCATCATTTTGAAGCAAATCTGGATCTATAAATTTACTAATAAATTTTTCGCCAATACTTCTTTTTGCTTTTTTCATGACTCCATTTTCTAATTTTCTTTTTGCGACTACTTGATGGAACCCTTTTTTATATTCATCAACCATTTCAGGAATCATATTTGCTGGATGATTAAAACTACCATCCATTAGTATAACCGCATCGCCTTTTGCATGTTCAAAACCTGCACAAATAGAACCTTCTCTACCAAAATAGCGACTAAAAGAAATAAATTTCATATGGCCACTATGATTTGCAATCACTTGAAGAGCAAGTAATGTATCATCCTCGCTTCCATCATTAATGTAAATCATTTCATAATCGTCACGAAGTAGTTTTAAAGTGTTCGATAAATTCACATGGAATTTTTCTAAACTTTCTCCAACATTATGACAGTAAATTACCACTGATACCTTCATTTAAAAACACCTACTTATCAAAAACTATTACAATTTAACTCCCACTTATGTTATAGCACATACTGGCAAGATTCAATGAATTTCTCTTCTCCGTCATTATCAAATCAGTTAATGAATGATTTTGCTTTTTTTAGATAGGTTGATAATAGTTTGTGCCTTATTATTAATTGGACCCTTAAGAATTACACCAAGTAACACAGCTAGTACAATATAAATCAATAATATCAACAAGTCTCGATATACTGTAGACCATAATATGCCACCTGTCGCTTCTCTTAATAAGCTTATTGCATAGGTAAAAGGTAAGTATGGATTAATGACTTGAAAAAAAGTAGGTGTTACTTGCACGGGATATACTCCACCTGCACCTGAAATTTGTAAAACAAGAAAAATAATACTAATTCCTTTACCAACATTTCCAAAGACTGAAACAAAGGTATAGACAATAAATGTAAAAACGATGCTAATAAAGATACCAAATAATATAAAATAACCTTTATTTGCTGCATAAGTCCCTAAAATTAAAAAGTTACCAATAGTTACAACGATAGATTGTAAAATGGAAATTGATATAAATGTTAAAAATCTACCAAAGTAAATTTCCCTACTCTTGTAAGTCTGATCTTCATGTACTTCTGTCGTTAACAAAGAGACAAGCAATAAAGTCCCAACCCATAATGAAAGAGTTGTATAAAAAGGTGTCATGCCCGTACCATAATTCGGTATTGGGTAAATTCTTTCATTTTTAATCTTGATAGGATTTGAGTAGAAATCACTTGTTTTTTCAATGTCTGTGCGAAGAAAATTAATTAAATCCTCTAAACTACCCTGTTTTTTTGCCTCTCTAATTTTATTGGCGAGGTTTTTCACTTTTTCTTCTATCATAGGAAAATCATTTATTAATTGTTGTACTTCACCTTTTTTCAATGTTATTAAATTTGAAGTATCATTCAAGACTGCTTTAATAGTTGGTATGCTTTTTTGTGTATCATTTAAAACTGTTCTTATATTCTTAATCGATGAATTTGCTAACTTGCTGATATTATTTAGTTTTGGTGCAAATTCAGAATCAAATCTATTAGTTAGATTACCTATACTGTCATTAATGTTACTTGCATACATGTTCATTTTGCTCAGTACATCTTTTGGAACTTCTCTCCCTGATTCGAGAGCCTTTTTTACATTGTTATTTTCGTCTTGGAGCCTACTTACGTTTGATTGGACTAGTTTTAACGAAGCTATTTCGTTACTTAAATTTATAGAGTTATTCTTGTTATATGTAGAAAGAAATTGAATTAATGAGTTCAACGTCTCGCTTGAATTAGCCAATCGCTCTTCTAATTCGCGTGTAATTTTTAACGCATCAACGTTACTAATATCATTATTTTGAATTTGATACACTAGATTTTGAATCATAGATGATTGATTTTGGAGTAGAAAGAGCGCTTGTTTTATAAATGGTGTTACAGTCTGTATTGTTTTATGAATATTTTCTAGAAAATTTGCGATATCATTTGTAAATTTTTCCGCATTGGAAGCTAGGTCACTAATTAACTGTAAATCTTGATTTGCCGTTTGAATAACAGATTGAATGTTATTCATATGAACGAGTGCTTTCTTCACACCTTGCTCGATTTTTGGCAGATCCTTTTCTAGTAAAAATATGGTCTTCTCAGTTTTCTTAAGCAAAGGAAGATTTGACTGTAAATCAATGCCGATTTTATTAAATACACTTAGCACTTCAGTACTCACTGTTTTCTCGAAATTTTTAGTGATTTCGTTAGCAATTCCACTTGCACCCTTTTCTGTATATTTAGGTGCAATAATGTTTAGCTTTTCATTTACACTGTATAATAGTTCAGGTTTTTGAGGATTATCTGTTATGACTGTACTTATTTTATCTGAAAAATCGCTTGGAATGATTATACTAGCATAATATTTCCCGTGCTTAACTCCCTGATCTGCATCTTTTTGATTGGTAAATATCCACCCTAGTGTTGGTTGTTTCTTTAAAGCATGAACGACCTCTTTACCAATGTTGATATTTTTATTTAAAACCGTTGCTCCACGATCCTCATTAACAATTGCTACTTTTAAGCCTTTTGTATTTCCATATGGATTCCAAGCAGACTTAATATTAAACCATGCATACATAGATGGTAAAAAAATTAGTCCTATAATAATCATTAAAGCAGCCCAATTCGTTACGATTCGTCTTAAATCACGTCTATAAATCTCAAGAATTGCATTCACTGACAACTCACCTAATATCTTCATTTTTTTGTAGTATGCAATATATAATTAAAAACTATGCGGTATATTAGTAAACTGGAAGACAAAAAAAGACCTTCAATCTCAAATCGAAATTGAAGGTCTTTTTTTCTAAGTATATTGCTAATTATAAATTGTTTATCCTTATTCCCATCTAAAGGTTTTTGCAGCAATTAAAAAGCTGACAACCATCCATACACATAACCAGCCGAAATCGCTTGCTAAATCACCAAAGGTTGCTCCGATATTCATAATATCTCGCATTGCAGTGGATAGATGGGTGATTGGTATTGTTTTGATAATAGGTTGCAAGTATTCTGGCATATTGTTTACAGGGAAAAATACTCCTCCTAAAAACATGAGCGGAAATGAAATGAATCCGGCAATTGGTCCTGCACTTTCTGGACTTTTAGCTAAACTAGCGATAATAAAACCAATACTCATAAATGTTAAAGTCCCTAAAACAACAAATAGAACAACTAAAAGAAATGATCCTCTAATGCTTACATCAAAACCATAATAACCTATTAAAATGGTTAAAATCGCTTGCAAACTATTCAGGATTAACCTTGCTGTAATTTGGGCTGCGATAAACGTTGAAGCCTTTAAGGTTGTTCCTTGCATTCGTCTTAACACACCACGTTCTCTCCAAGACGCAATTTGCCCTGCAACCCCATTCATATTATTGTTCATGATTTGCATCGCGATAATTCCAGGTACAAGAAAATCTAAATATGAAAGAGTAATTCCCTCTACTCCTTTTAATGTTGTTACTACTTTCGGTGTATATCCAGCCATTTGCTTACTTGCACCATCTATATTAGCGGTAATAGTAGCAATTCCACCTTGTAATTGACCCATTTTACTTTCATTATAAAGAACTTGAATTTGGGCAGGGACATTTTTCTTAGAAGTAACTTGATCCTGGAAGCCTTTTTTAATTAAGATGACAAAATCTGTTTTCCCATCAGATAAAGACTTTTTCGCTTTCTTTTCATCACTATTTTGATGAATTTTAAGTGAGTTCTGCTTATCAAGTATCGATACAATTTGTTTACTTGCCTGCGTTTTATCATGATCAATTAAGTTCACTGAATAAGTAGTTGTATTGCCATCATTAAACATTAGACCAAAAATGATCATAAAGAAAAAAGGAAATAATAATGTCCATATTAAAGCTTGACGATTACGTACATAAATTCTGAGCTGAGCTAAAGTCAGTTGGTAATAAGCTCTCATTCTTCACGTAACCCCCTTCCAGTCATGCTTAAGAATACATCTTCGAGAGTCGCAGATCTTGTAGATAAATCTGAAATAGAAATATCCTTTTCTTTTGTATACTCTAATAATGAAACTAATGATAGTTGGAGATTACGTGTATACAATGTAACAAAATCATGGTTGACCACAATATTCGTTACACTTTCCAAATGATTTAATTCATCCACTCTTTCAGGTGATTTCGTTTTAAATTCAATTGCACTTTCAGCTTCAATTGAACTGACTAAATTATTTGGCGTATCCAACGCAATCAGTTTACCTTGATCCATAATACCAATTCGATCCGCTAAAACATGTGCCTCATCCATATAATGTGTAGATAAAACAACTGTTTTCCCACGTTCTTTTAAAGTAAGAATGATATCCCATAAAGTCCGACGTGCTTGTGGATCAAGTCCAGTAGTCGGTTCATCTAAAAATATAATTTGTGGATCATGTATAAGTGCTAATGCAATTGCCAACCTCTGTTTTTGACCACCTGATAAACCTTTAACTAAACTATTTTGTTTTTCTGTTAATAACATCTCATCAATAAGTGGTTGTATCGGTATATGACTAGGATAAAAACTCGCATATAATTCAATAATTTCTTTAACCTTTAATAGCTCAAATAAAGATGTAGATTGAAGCTGTATTCCAATCTCTTGCTTTATTTTACTTGCATCCTTACCGATTGTGTGCCCAGCAATTGTAGCTGTCCCGCCATCCGGTTTTCTTAATCCAACAAGCATTTCCATTGTAGTCGATTTACCTGCTCCGTTTGGGCCAAGCAAACCAAAAACTTCTCCCTTAACAACTTCAAAACTGATTCCATTAACTGCATAAAAGTCCCCGTAACGTTTTTGTAAGTTTTTTACTTCAATGATTGAATCCACTTTTTTCACCTCATCTAATGACTCGAATTAGTATTTATCTTATTACTGAGTAAAATCGCAACGCTAAGCCTGTTTCAGTATAACCTTCAACATACTTTTTTTGTGTCGAAATTTCCAATTATTAGCAATTTTTAATGCTTTTAAAATAATTTATTAATTAATAATGGAAATTTTAATTTTTTCTGACCACAGCTAACTTCTTAACATTCCACATAAAAATGTTACCTTTTATAACTTTATTGTAATGGCAATGTTTTAGCTCTGTAATAATTTTTGGTTACAATATGGTGGCAATTAAAAAAATAATTAGGTGATCATATGAAAAAAGAACGAGAACAATGGTTAGATGTGGCCAAAATGATCGGGATCTTATTAGTTGTTTATGGTCATTCTTCTGAAGGTGGTCCGCAATCAATAACATTTATTTATTGGTTTCATATGCCACTATTTTTTATGATTAGTGGATATTTATTTAAACCTGTTAATTCATTTAGTGAGCTAAAATTTTATATAAAAAAACTAGCCTTCAGATTACTTGTACCATACTGTACGTATTTAGTTTTATTTAGTATGTATAAACTAATTTTACAAGCTCAAGAGGGTTCAATTCATTTATCAACACTTATTAACGAAGGAATATCTTTGCTAATTGGCGGAAGATTTATTACTGGTATACATGGTGTCTTTTGGTATGTAACATGTTTATTTATCACTCAAATATTATTTGCAATCACATGCCTAGTTTTCAAGAAAAATCTTACTCGTTTATTAATCGTTATATCTTGTTACTTAATCGCACACTTTGAGACAATTAATTTAGTACCTTTAATCGGAAAATCAACTTTTAATAATATTTTCATTCCTTGGAATATCGACGTTGCATTTTTAGCGATTTTCTTTTTAGGCTTTGGTTACTTTGCAAAAAGACTCATCTCATCAATTCCAGACTATGTTGGTGTATTAAGCATTATCAGTAGCATAATCTTTATGAGTCTATATCATATGAATAAGTTGGATTACCATTTAAGCTTAAAATATTTACGATACGACCACTTATATTTAGACGCAATTATTCCAATCACGATGAGTATAGGCTT
This sequence comes from Gottfriedia sp. ABJ_BB2_2, assembly GCF_055484705.1. Taxonomy (NCBI): domain Bacteria; kingdom Bacillati; phylum Bacillota; class Bacilli; order Caryophanales; family Bacillaceae; genus Gottfriedia; species Gottfriedia sp. ABJ_BB2_2. The sequence goes on along the minus strand of NZ_JBVFKR010000005.1, from coordinate 110,585 downwards.
ACTGTATTTATGCCAAATCACGGCGAAGGTAAAAATCATTAAGCCATGTACAATCTGCGGTAAAGAATCATTAACGATTATGTATATTCACTTGTTTGCAAACGCGGTGTTTTCACAGTTTTTCGATTATGGTCCAGTATTCTTCACCATTATTGGGATAACAGTACCATTACTAATAAAAAGATTCATCATTGAAAATCAACCAACCATAAAACCACTTTTTATCGGTTTAAGTGTGAAGCGCAAACGTCAATTTAAAGTAAGAACTGCATAAAAAAAAGCCCTTTTTGAAGTGCACCCCAATTGTTAGACTCAACTAACAATTGGAGGTGTATTTCATTTTAGGCTTTTTTTATTTTAATGTAACGTTTGCAACTGTAGAGCCAGCTTGAATTGACCCAGACGCATTTATTTCAATATTTTCAGCAATGTCTCCATTTGTGAATATAACAGGAGTGATCGTACTTTTTGCATTTTCTTTTATGTAGTTTAGATCAAATGTAAGTAACTGATCTCCCGCTTTTACTTTTTGGCCTTCAGTCACATGAGCTTCAAATCCTTGACCTTCTAGTTTAACCGTTTCTAATCCTACATGAATTAAAACTTCCACACCTTCATTTGAACGGATACCAACTGCGTGTTTTGTATGGAAAACTTGAACGATTTCTCCATCCACAGGTGATACAACAACACCTTCACTTGGTGTAATGGCAAAACCATCTCCCATCATCTTTTCAGCAAAGACTGGATCTGGTACTTCTGATAAATCATTGAATTCGCCAGTTAATGGTGCTTTAATGGCAACTTCCTTCGATAATGATGTTGTTGATTCAACAGTTGATTGATTTTCATTTTCACCTGTACCAAATAATTTCTTTAATTTGTTAAACATATTACTCACCTTTTCTAATATTATTCATTCCACTCTTATCATTATCTTTTCAATAAAAATAATACTAATTATCCTAACAGAAATAGTAGTGTAATGCATAGTAATTATATGTAGATATCGTGAAATTTAATAAAACGGTTTTTAATTGTTGGTTTGCTCATAATTATTTTGAATTTTATTGGTGTGCAAAGAGACATCAATTCTTTAAAAATAACTCTGGTAAAAAAGAAGGTTGATTTCCGTTTCAGGATGCTGCTTTCCATGGGGCGTGAGCTGCGCCTTCACGCTAATCCCATAGGAGCCTCGCACCTTCCACTCCAATCAATCTCTTTAAATATTCTATACTAAGATGATTCCATAAAATTTTTTCGAAAATGTTTTTTGTCAAAAACAATTAATAGTAACAGAGCCTTAAAAATAAAAAAGAGATGAATAAAACATTCACCTCTCTCTTCGTTACATATATTTTATTTGTTATATTCTTCGATGATTTTTTCTAATGACAATTCTGAAGTAGATGAGTATACAATATCAGCTTTTGATAATGACTGCTCTGAGCCAACACCTACAGCAAACATTCCTGCACCTTTAATAGAGTCAACTCCAGCTGCTGCATCTTCAATACCAATACAAGCTTTTGGATCTACATTTAATAACTCTGCCGCTGTTAAGAAGATTTCTGGGTCAGGTTTGCCTTTTTTAATTGTTGAAGCATCTACAATTACATCAAATTGCTCTTTTAAACCTAGAGATGACATAACTGCTAACGCATTTTTACTAACAGAAGCTAGTCCTAATTTTAGGCCCATCGTTTTAATATCCGCTATTAATTCTTCAATCTTTGGTAGGATATCTGTAGGAGAAATATTTTGAATTAATGAAACATAATGTTCGTTTTTCTTTTCAGCTAATGACATTTTCTCATCTGCTGTAAAATCATTATGTTTATTGCCTAATGCAAGAATTTTTTCTAGTGAATCCATGCGAGAGACACCTTTTAATTCTTCATTAAATTCGCGAGTAAAAGGTACTCCTACATCTTCACCTAGTTGCTTCCAAGCTAAGTAATGATATTCAGCAGTATCTGTAATTACACCATCTAAGTCAAAAATTATTGCTTGTAATTCCTTCGTCATTTTCTGCATCTCCTTTAAATCGCTTTTAGCTTCATTAAAAAAATTCAGAAAGAGAATATTGAGTTCTCTCTCTGAACGAATTGTTACTACTTTTGAATCGCTACTGTTAATATTCCATTTTCCGGAATAATCACTTCATTGCCATAAAGTTTTAATTGTAAAGTAGGTCCAGTTTGTGTAATAACTACATTCGATTGATTAATTTCAATTGTTAAACGATGTTTACGATAGACAATTTTAAATGAGTAATCCGTCCAAGTGCTTGGAATAAATGGCGTAAAAGATAATTCTTCATTTGCAGTACGCATTCCAGCAAAGCCCTGTACAATCGCCAACCATGAACCAGTCATACTAGTAATATGGAGTCCATCTTCAGTATCGTTATTGTAATTATCAAGATCAAGCCTTGCAGTTCGATTATACATTTCATACGCTTTTTCTTCCATACCTAATTCTGCGGCTAAAATAGAATGTACACATGGAGATAGCGATGATTCATGTACTGTCATTGGCTCGTAAAATTCAAAGTTTCGGCGTTTTTCATCCATTGAATATTGATCATTTAGGAAGTACATCCCTTGTAATACGTCAGCTTGTTTAATAAAGCAACTACGAAGGATGCGATCCCATGACCAGTTTTGGTTTAATGGACGATGTTCTTGTGCTAACTGGTCTACTGTCATTAAATCTTTATCAAGGAACGTATCATGTTGAACGAAAACATTCAATTCCTCATCATACGGGTAGTACATTTTGTTGATTATATCTTGCCACTTTTCAACTTCTTCTTTCGTAATATTCAATCCATTAACACGGTTTTCAAACCCATTGCTCTTTAAGTATTGAATGACTTCTAAAGTATACTCCAATGTCCAGCTAGCAATTCGATTAGTATACCAGTTATTATTCACATTATTTTCATATTCATTTGGACCAGTTACACCATGCATCATATATACATTTTTCTTTTTATTGAAATGTACTCGATCCGCCCAAAATCTAGAGATGCCAGCTAATACGTCGATCCCATATTCATGTAAATATGCTTTATCACCTGTATAATTTACATAATTATATACACCATATGCAATTGCTCCATTACGATGAATTTCTTCAAACGTAATTTCCCATTCATTGTGACATTCAATACCGGTAAACGTAACCATTGGATATAATGCGCCTTTTAGTCCTTGCTGTTTGGCATTATGATAAGCGCCTTCTAATTGGTTATGACGGTAAACTAATAAGTTCCGTGAGACTTCCTGTTTCGCAGTTGATAAATACAACGGTATTGCATAAGCTTCAGTATCCCAATAAGTTGCTCCACCATATTTTTCTCCTGTGAATCCTTTTGGACCGATATTTAATCGTTCATCTTCACCGTAATAGGTAGCAAATAACTGAAATAAATTAAAACGTATACCTTGTTGCGCTTCAGCATCACCACTAATCATTACATCTGCTATATCCCAACGATCTAACCATCCTTTTTTATGGTCTGCTAGTTCAGATTCAAAACCATTTGAAATAGCTTGATCTACTACTAGTTTTCCTTTAGAAACTAATTCACTTGCATCATAGTCTCGGTCTGTCGTTACTGCAACATATTTAACAAGACTGACAGATTCTCCTGTTGGAATATTGATAACAATTGTATTATCAACATATTCATCTTTTTCACTTTTTAAAATCGATGCGATTTTTGCATTTTCAGTTTGTACTGTGATTCCCATCGTAGTTGCTACTTGGAATGTAGGCGAACCAAACGGATTGTCTTTTGTTTTCATTTGAAGACTGCCAAAATAGTCTTCTACATCTCTATTAACTTCTACCCAGAAATCTTCATCGTAATTCGAATCTTCATTACGGATGTCGCCATCTAAGTAAGGTACAAATGTAATTTCACCAGTGTAGTTTTTAGCCGTAACTGTATATTTAATGACTGCTAATTCCTTCTTAGCAACAGATAGGAAGCGAATAACCTCAATGTCTGTTTCTTTTTCTCCGTGAACGACTGTAAACTTACGCGTTAATACACCATGCTGCATATCTAATTCTCTATAAAACTCTTTTACATTGGCAGTATTTAAATCCAGTTCTTCACCATTGATAAATACATTAATACCAATAAAATTTGTTGAGTTGATTACTTTTCCAAAATAATTTGGATACCCATTCTTCCACCAGCCTACGCGCGTTTTATCTGGGAACCAAACTCCAGCCACGTATGATCCACGATGGAAATCGCCCGAATACTTCTCTTCAAAATTTCCTCTCATCCCCATGTGACCGTTTCCTAAACTAACCATACTTTCTGCAAGACGAAACTCTTCTTTATGCAATTCTGTTTCTACAATTTTCCATTCGTTTACATCAAATAGTCTTTTCATTATTTTCACCTATATAAATTTTTATTTGTTGTTAACGGTTTCATTTTTATGCAACCGCTTTCGTAAAATAGAAAAAATTTTTTTGATTACTCTGCTACAAATCCTATTATATAGCATTTTTGAAAAAAAGAAATACTTATACAGAATCTGTCGAAACGTTTTCATAGATTCATATATTATTTAGGAATCTAGCGAATGCTTTATTTTATTCTATATAAACTCAAAAAAGTCTAAATATTTAGTTGGTCTATGATAAAATTAATTGATATTCGTACATTTTAAACTGAATTTACATTTTTGAGGGGCGATCTAATGATGGAAATGGTTCCTTTAGTATTTACTTTATTGAATAAAAAGATTGTCATCATAGGTGGAGGGAAAATCGCATTCCGTAAAGCAAAGACATTCATAAATAGCGGCGCAGCGATTACCATTATTAGCTCACAAATAATTGAGGATTTTAAGGAGTTCTCCAATATAACATGCATCAATAAACGCTTTGAAAAAGATGACATCAAAGAAGCTCATATTGTTATTGCTGCGACTAATGATAAAGAGATTAATCAATACATTAAAGAATGTACAACAGATTTCCAATGGTTTAACGATGTGAGTGATCAAAAAAATAGTGACTTTCATACACCAGCTGTAGTGAGAAGAGGCGATCTAGTCGTCTCTGTTTCAACCTCGGGGAAAAGCCCGATTCTGTCAAAAAAGTTAAAAAGTGAGCTAGAGAGTTATTTTGATGAACATTATGTCGAAATAGTGAACACTTATGCAGAAAATAGAAGAAAACCAGGTACTGAGTAATTCATCTACCTGGTTTTTTGTCATTAAACTACTGTTTTTTTAATTTGGCTAACGCTTCTGCGAATGGATTGTTAAACGGTTCTTCATCTTGTTTATTTTGCTGTTTTAAATATTTTTGTACATCTTTTTTCGAAACCTTACTATTTTTTTCTTTCGATCTTCTTTCTTTAAATGTAGAGAGTTTTTCGCGATGACCACATGAACAAACAAATATTTGTCCTTCACCCTCACCTCTTAGCTCTAATCGTTTGAAACAATTAGGGCATCTACTATTTGTCGATTGTGAAATAGTTTTTCTATGGCCACATTCTCTATCTTGGCAAACAAGCATCTTTCCTCTTTTTCCATTGACCTCGAGCATTAGTTTTCCACAATCAGGACATTTCGTACTGCTCATATTATCATGCTTGAATGTTTGCTCTGTTTGCTTAATTTCTTTCACAGCTTTAGATGCAAATGCGATCATGTCATTCATAAATTTATTTTTAGATAAAGTTCCTTTAGAGATTGCTTGGAGTTTTTGTTCCCACTCTGCAGTTAATGCAGGAGATTTTAACTCCTCAGGCACTAAATTTAAAAGTTGTTTACCCTTATTGGTAATAAAAATATCCTTACCCTTTTTCTCAATTAGGAAACTACTAAATAGTTTTTCAATAATATCTGCTCGCGTTGCAACAGTACCTAATCCACCAGTTTCTCCGATAGTCTTCTTCAACTCATTACTTTCCCCGGACATGAATTGAACTGGATTCTCCATTGCACTTAATAAAGTAGCCTCATTAAAAAATGCAGGTGGTTTCGTTTGGCCTTTTGCTTCAATAAATCGAGACATTTCATAAGTTTCTTTTTGATGAATGACCGGAAGCTTTTGCTCATCTTTCTGATCCTGCTCTTCTTGATCTTGAAAAACTTCTTTCCAACCAAGTGATAGTACTCTTTTCCCTTTCGCAATAAACGTTTCTTGTTCAGACTCAGCTATAATATTTGTTTGTTCATATTCAAATGGAGGAAGCAATACAGCTAAAAATCTACTGACAATTAATTCATAAATTTTATACTCTTTTGAAGAAAGCTCACTTAGTATTGGTGCTTCTTCCGTTGGAATGATTGCATGATGGTCAGAAACCTTAGTATCATCTACAAATGATTTATTTACTTTAATCGGCTGATTTGTAAGCTTCATTATTATTTTTCCATAAGGCTTCATATTACACGCAAGTAATCGTTCTTTTAATGTGTCAACTAAATCTGAAGACAAGTAGCGAGAGTCTGTACGTGGATAAGTGACTATTTTATGGTGTTCATATAGTTTTTGCATGATTGATAAAGTTTCTTTAGGAGAAAAATTATATCTTTTATTCGCTTCTCGTTGAAGCTCTGTTAAATCATACAACCCAGGTGCAAATGTTTTTTTCTGACTAGTCGATACCTCTTGGACTGATAGTCGTTTTCCTTTTAATTTCTCTACTAATTTTTGCAACTCTTCATTTGTTTTTATTTTTGTATCTTTCGTTTTTCTGTCTTGCCACGTAAACGTTACATTATTTGCAATTACTTGAAGTCCATAATATGTTTGCGGTTTAAATGCTTTAATTTCTTTTTCTCTTTCAAAAATCATTGAAAGGGTTGGAGATTGTACCCTCCCACAAGAAAGCTGAGCATTGTGCTTACACGTTAGAGCACGGGTAGCATTTATACCAACAATCCAATCTGCTTCTGCTCTTGCTACTGCAGATTGAAATAAATTTTCATATTCTTTTCCACTTCTTAAGTTACTAAATCCCTTTTTAACCGCTTTATCTGTCGCAGAAGAAATCCACAGTCTTTTAATTGGTTTATTGACTTTAGCTAATTGTAAAATCCATCTAGCAACTAGTTCACCTTCGCGCCCCGCATCTGTTGCGATTACAATATCTGCTACATCTTTTCTCAATAATTGTGTTTTTACAGCTTGAAACTGTTTACTTGTTTTTTTAATGACAATTAGTTTTAATTTTTCTGGAATCATTGGTAAGTCTTCTAAATTCCATGTTTTATATTTATGATCATAACCTTCAGGATCAGCTAATGTAACGAGGTGGCCCAATGCCCACGTTACTATATACTTATTACCTTCTAAATAACCATTTCCTTTGCGGTGACAATCCAATACCTTGGCAATATCTCTTGCAACTGAAGGTTTTTCAGCTAAAACAACTGTTTTACTCATACACTACTCCTTACTATTTACATTTTCTCTTTTACTAACTTTATCACTTCTAAAAAGATTATTCCAAACTCAAGCGGATTGCTATTTAGAATCTACCCATACTAAATGCTTTAACTAATGATATAAAGAAATATATTTTTACGTTATCCGTATTTTACAGTTCATCTTCATAACTTTGTCCCTTCTAGCACATATTAACGTATATGATATTTTTGGACATTCCAATCCATCATGTCAAAATGTCATGTCTATTAATATCTCCAGGAGGATTTATATGAGCTATTTAATTGCGTTAATAGGGTTGGTCGTTACGCTAGCTCTTGCATATATTGCTAGTACCAATCGGAAAATCATCAAAATTCGTCCGATTATCATGATGATTGTTCTTCAAATTATTTTGGCGTACCTTTTATTAAAAACTGTTATTGGTATCAAAATTATTCAAGGGATTGCGAAAGTCTTCGATAAATTACTACTGTATGCGGCCGACGGGATTAACTTTGTTTTCGGTGGGGTCGCGAATGAAGGGGCTTTTGTTTTCTTCTTAAATGTACTATTACCAATTGTTTTCATTTCTGTATTAATTGGAATTCTACAATACACGAGAATATTACCTTTTATCATGAAAGGCATCGGTTTACTTTTAAGTAAAATAAACGGCATGGGAAAATTGGAATCATATAATGCCATAGCCTCTGCGATAGTAGGACAATCTGAAGTATTTATTACAGTCAAAAAACAACTAGGTCAATTAGCACCACATCGTCTCTATACATTGTGTGCTTCAGCTATGTCGACTGTTTCAATGTCTATTGTCGGTGCATATATGACAATGATTGAACCACGTTATGTTGTAACTGCAATTATATTGAACTTATTCGGTGGTTTTATTATTTCATCAATCATTAATCCGTATAAAGTATCAGACGAAGAGGATATATTAGTTGTTCAAGATGAAGAAAAACAAACTTTTTTTGAAATGATTGGAGAATACATTTTAGATGGATTTAAAGTTGCTATTATTGTAGCTGCGATGTTAATCGGTTTTGTTGCTCTGATCTCTTTAATTAATAATGTTTTTGATTTAATATTCGGAATTACATTCCAAGCGATTCTAGGCTATGTTTTTGCACCAATTGCATTTTTGATGGGTATACCAGCATCAGATATCATCAAAGCTGGTGGAGTCATGGCTACCAAATTGGTTACAAATGAATTCGTTGCAATGGATGCTTTATCAAAAGTGGCCAAAGGATTTTCTCCGAAAACGATTGGGATTATATCAGTTTTCCTTGTTTCCTTTGCTAATTTTTCTTCAATTGGTATTATCGCAGGAGCAGTTAAAGGATTAAACGAAAAACAAGGTAATGTCGTTGCACGATTCGGATTGAAGTTACTTTACGGTGCTACTTTAGTCAGTGTTTTATCTGGAATTATTGTCAGTTTAGTTCTGACATAAGAAAAAAGATGTTTTTATGCGACAAGCATAAAGGGAAATTTCCCTTTATGCTTTTTTGTTGGAATTTTATCATTCATTTTTAAAATCGCGTTAAAAAGTTTACAACATGGAAACATCCTATGACGAAATTAGAAACATTTAAATCATATGATACAAACATCAAGATTTTAGGAGAGTGATCTGGAAAAAAGAATTGATCCTATTGTGAAGATCATAATGAAGAGAATACATGATGGTCATTTTTAGTTGATTATTTTTTTTGCAGAAATTTGACGTTTTATAATTCTAAAAAAATAAAGGATTTAAATAGATTAAGAGCAAATTTAGTAAGTAATTCCAATTTTAAGGAGAGAGACAATGACAAATAAGATCGTATCTGTACTTCTCGGAATGTTTTTATTCCTTTTACCGACGGCTAATGCTACTTCTTTAACTTCAAGTTTTACAGATAATGAGTTCGCTAACTATATAGATAATCTAACATTGAATACAACTGAAGCTGCATATGGACAAACAATTGATATTGGGCTAACAACGAAAAAAAGCTTTGGACATATATCTTTATTCTTTTCAAATGGAACAAAAAAGAATGAAGTATCGTTAGCAAAAACTTCTAATAATTACTATTCCGGAAAAATAAATATTACAAGCAATTTTGAAAAAGGAGTTTACCAACTTTCATCTATTAAGCTAGATGAACAAGATTTATCAATTACAGATAAAGATATTAAGTTTTCAATTGTAGAGCTACCTGCACCAACTATTGAAAATATGTCAAATAAATCTACGACGATTAAAGGAGGATTTCTTCCAAATAGCGAGGTTCAGGTTTTAAAAAATAATATTCTATTAAAAACTTTACCTACAAATTCTAAGGGTGAATATTCTTATGTCGTTAAACCGATTAAAGCTGGAACAAAAATAACTGTGGTCGGTTTAAGTAATGACATAAAAAGTCAATCTACTACAATTTCAGTCTCTGATTTAATTGCACCATCTGTGTCGTCTATTTCTGCTGTTTCTGATCAATCACAATCTATATCTGGTAAGTCTGAAGCGTATGCAAGTGTTAAGGTTTATAACGCGAACAAGCTAATCGGCAAGGGTGTCGTGACTTCATATGGAAAATTTAACGTAAAAATCGCTAAACAAAAAGCAAATGCCGTACTTGAAGTCATTACAATTGATAAAAGTAACAATCAAAGTAAACCTATGTCAGTTCGTGTATTAGACCGTACGGCACCATCAGCGCCTACTATTAAGTCTCTTAAAGAGAACGCAACAATTATTACAGGGAAAACAGAACCAAAAGCAACTGTAAAGCTTTACATTAATAATGGTTACATCGCAAAAACTACATCAAATAGTATCGGTACGTATTCATTTAGAGTAAGCAAATTAAAAGCTTATGCCAGCATTAAAATTACTTCTCAAGACTTAGCTGGAAACCAAAGTAAGCCTGCTACCATTGAGGTGCAAAGCAAGCAGCCTCTTGCAAATGGCCAATTAATTATTATTAACACACAATCTAATAAACTATCATATTACAATAAGGGAAAACTTGTTAAAACATTTAGTGTTGCAACTGGTAAATCATCAACTCCTACACCAACTGGTAAATTTAAAATCTTAAACAAAATTAAAAATCGACCATGGTATAAGGAAAATATCCCTGGTGGTGACCCAAGAAACCCTCTTGGAAAGCGTTGGATGGGATTAAGTGTGGGCAATTCTCCTGGAAACTCTTATGGGATCCACGGAAATAATAAAGAAAGCTCAATTGGACAATCGGTAAGCAATGGTTGTATTCGTATGCACAACAGCGAGATTGCGTGGCTTTTTGAACAAATTCAAACAGGTACAACTGTCATTATTGCTAAATCCTCCAACTCAAATGGGAAAATTGCTCATTCACATGGTATTTCGATTGCATCATAAGTTAGTCATAACATCTAGACTGTCCGGGTATGTCTCGGCAGTCTTTTTTTGTATAAGAAATAAATATTCCTCTTACTCTTTATAGCACTGTAACCAACATATTTTCTGATAGCATTCTATTCATTTTTCATTAATAATAATAAGTAAAAAGGAAAATTCTAGAAAGGGACTGGTTTGTTTTGAAAAAATTTTTACCGTTATTGATACTCGCATTTAGCATTCTTTATATTTTTTTCATACCTTCTGAACCAATTGGTTTAAAAATTTTATTTAAGTTAATTCCGATGCTGTTAATTTTGTATTTTGCTTTTTCTCTGAAGCCTGTTCAGTCACCGAAATATCGTATGCTTGTCCTTATTGGATTATTTTTTTGTATGGTTGGAGATGGTACCTTAATTTGGTTTGTAGTTGGTCTAAGTGCTTTTTTAATTGGGCATCTATTTTACACTGCTGGTTTTATTTCAAGCTGGAATTACTCTCATAAACGTATGTTATCAATTATCCCTATAGCCATATACGCATTTTTAATGTGCTCTAATATAACGGCAGCGCTAATTGACAAAGGTGATCGTGGTTTAATACTTCCTGTGATTGCATATACAATTGCCATTTCTACGATGGTATTTACTGCGATCATGACTGGGAATAAATGGGCCATTATAGGCAGCGTTTTATTTATCATATCTGACTCTATTCTTTCGTGGGATCTATTTGTACAAACCGTTAGTTACAGTCATCAATTGATCATGATTACATACTATAGTGCACAATTTTTAATCGCTAGAAGTATATTATCTCTAAAATCTATTGCTTAATATTTTACTTTCAAATACAGAACAAACTAAAATAAAAGAGTAAGCTGAATCGTTAAACTAGCAAATGTAAGCGCATTTTTATTTGTAGAAAAGGAGTTATTCAAATGAAAAATGAATTAATAAATCGTTTAATTAGTTATGCTAAAGTAGATACACAATCAAACGCAAGCAGCAATACATGCCCTTCTACACCGGGTCAATTAACGTTGGGACGTATGCTAGTTGAAGAGTTAAAAGAAATTGGATTAGTTGAAGTTACGATGGATGAAAACGGATATGTTATGGCTACTTTACCAGCTAACTCTGAAAAGGACATTCCTACAATCGGGTTTCTAGCTCACGTTGATACTGCTACTGACTTCACCGGTAAGAATGTTAATCCTCAGATTGTTGAAAGTTATGATGGTGAAGATATCGTTTTAAATGATTCACTAAATATTATCTTATCTCCAAAACAATCTCCTGAGCTTAGCAAGTATAAAGGACATACGTTAATAACAACTGATGGCACAACACTTCTCGGCGCAGATAATAAAGCTGGTATTGCTGAAATCATGACAGCAATGGCCTATTTAGTACAACACCCCGAAATAAAGCATGGTCGAATTCGAGTTGCTTTTACACCTGATGAAGAGATTGGCAGAGGTCCACATAAATTCGATGTGAAAGCATTTGATGCAAAGTATGCATACACAATGGATGGTGGTCCATTAGGAGAGCTTCAGTATGAAAGCTTTAATGCCGCTGGTGCGACCATTACCGTAAAAGGTAAAAGCGTTCATCCAGGTACTGCAAAAGGCAAAATGATTAATTCAACAAAAATTGCCATGGAAATTAATCAATCATTACCAGTTGAAGAAGCGCCAGAATATACAGATGGATATGATGGATTCTATCACTTAATCTCAATTGAAGGTGATGTTGAGGAAACAAAATTACAATACATTATCAGAGATTTCGATAAAGAAAAATTTCAGCAACGAAAAGAAACATTAAACAATATTGTTAATCGCTTAAAAGAATCTTACGGTGAAAACAGTATCCTAATAGAAATGAACGATCAGTACTACAATATGAGAGAAAAAATCGAACCAGTTAAACACGTAGTCGATATTGCTTATGACGCGATGAAAAACTTAGATATTTCACCTATTGTCGAACCAATTCGTGGAGGTACTGACGGATCTCAGCTTTCATACATGGGTCTTCCAACTCCAAATATTTTCACTGGCGGAGAAAACTACCATGGAAAGTTTGAGTATATCTCTGTAGACAACATGGTCAAAGCAACAAATGTCATGATAGAAGTCATTAAATTATATGAGTCAAAAGCTTAAGGCAAATCCTATAAAAATGAGAAAAAACGCATTAGTTAGTACTATGCGTTTTTTCATTGTTGGCTCGGTTAAAAAAAGTTGTTGATTTCACTCCAGGATGCTCGCTTTCCGTGGGCGTGCGCTTTAGCCTCCTCGGCGCTACGCACCTGCGGGGTCTCACCTATCCCGCTACTCCCACAGGAGTCGAGCACCTTCCGTTCCAATCAACTTCTTAATGAATCTTTATGACTTTAGATAACTTGTTTAAAAATATTAACCTAATAGATTATGCCTTTAACTTTTTAATAAATACTACCTTTAAATAGTTTCCTTCTTTAAAGTGCTGATTCGTTTTAAAATCATCTGGAAGTGAGTATTCCTCCATTAATTTATATTGACCACCTAATTCTTTAAATGCACTATCTATGAAGGTTTTAAATTTATTCATTCCAAATGAACTACAATTTGTTGAGGCTACAATCACACCATTGTCTTCCGTAATTGTAATTGCTTCTTTAAGAAGATCCTTATAATCCTTTTCCGCACTGAATGTATGTTTTTTTGATCTTGCAAAGCTTGGCGGGTCTAAGATAACCATATCAAATAAAAGGTTTTTCTTAACTGCGTATTTGAAATAATGGAATACATCTTCCACTATAATGTCTTGTGTACTTGGATCGATGTTATTTATACTAAATTGCTCTTTTGTCTTCTGTAAACTTCTATTCGCTAGGTCAACACTTGTTGTTTTAACTGCTCCACCCATCGCAGCAAATACAGAAAATGCGCCTGTGTATGAGAACGTATTTAGTACTCTTTTTCCATAAGCGTATTTATCACGAATTAACTTACGGACTTCACGCTGATCTAGAAATACCCCTACCATCGCACCATCATTTAAATAGATTGCAAAATGAACGCCATTTTCCTTTACGATAATTGGAAATTCGCCTTTTTCACCCGTTACAAAATCATCTTCTTCAATGTACTGACCTTTTGAATCAAAACGTTTCTTCTGATAAATCCCTTTAAATTCAACTATTTTTGTTAAAGCATCAATGATATAGTCTCTAAATTGGTAAATGCCTTCACTATACCAACTAATGACATAATAGCCATCATAATAATCAATAATTAAACCGCCAATACCGTCACCTTCGCCATTAAATACTCTAAAAGCAGTCGTATCTGGGTTATTATAAAAAGCGCCACGAGTACTAATTGCAGTTTGAATCTTATCTTTAAAAAATCTTGGACCAATTTCTTCATTTGAATCAAAGCTTAGTAACCAACCAAGGCCTTTATTTTGCTTACCGTAATAGCCTTTTCCTAAAAATTGGTTACGTTCATCAACAAGCTTAACAACTGTTCCTTCATTCGTTAAATCTTTACTATTCATAATGGATTCCTTCGAAATAAGTGGATATCCATTCTTATAATCTTTTACATATTTTTGTTTCACCTTTAATTGCAGTTCATTTTTCATGCTTTCACCAGTCATTCTTATATTTTATCTCAGTATTTCCATAATCATTTTTAATTAAAATAGATAGTGAAAACATTTGATAATCATCGTTTCCCTTAGCCTTTTCATCGCTTTATTAAGCATAGTATACACATTACGGAAAGGCAATTTATTCCCATTAATCCTTTTAAGTGAATCCTATTTATCTCCTAAAGAAAAAACCTTGTCTGAACAGACAAGGTTTAAGTATTATTTACATTAAATATTCTGTTGGATACGTCTAGCGAAATCGACAAATTTAAATTTATCTGGCCTATGACGAGATTGTCCATACTGTAATAGTGATCCGTCATCTAAATAAACGAATGTATTCACAACTACAACCATATCATAGCCATCTAGGTCCAAGTACTTTCGATCATCTTCATTACAAGTTTGTACAACGATTTCTTTTTTAGCAAAGCCAATATTTAATGATAGGGTATTTTCTATATAATCAAAGATTGAGCCTTCACAAATTTCTTTTGAAAGTTTCTCTACATATTCACCGTTATAGTATTCTTTATCAAGAATAATTTTTTTCCCATCAATTTTTCGAGATCTGATTACTTTCCAGATAGATATCTCGTCATCAATAAGTAATTGTTCTTTGATAAATTTGCTAGGTTTCTTCAATTCTAGCCTTTCAACAATCGTTTCAGCTGTTCTGCCTATTTGCGCTGATAGCTCTTTAAAGCTAATTAGTCCAGTAACTGGAAAATTAAACTTTGCAGTATCTAAAATAAACGAGCCTTTACCTTTAACCTTATTGATATAGCCATTTTGTTCGAGCATTTGCAATGATTTTCTAATTGTATCTCTAGATACATCAAATTGTTCCATTAAACATTTTTCAGAAGGTATTTTACTTCCAACTGAATAAATGCCTTTTTCTATCTGCTCAATTAATTTATGGTAGATAGAAATATATTTCGCATTCATATTCATCACCTAGGAAAATTTTATTATAATCTTCCTTATTTCTCAAGAAGGTAACAGACTGACTCGTATGGACGTAAACGAATTTCATGTAAATCTAAACTAGAATCATCATAATTTGAAATCAAAATGCTTCGTTTATAGTTGGTAATATCAATGTTGTCAGGTAAGTTAAAAATTGTCTCTTCAGCATAGAAATTATTAATGACGATTAGTTTTTGATTTCCTAAATTACGTGCATAAGCAAAAATATTTTCATGATCCATCATAAGTGATTCATAATCACCTTCTGAAATAATGTCATACTGTTTTCGTAGTTGGACAAGCTTTTTATAATGATAAAAAACTGAATGCTGATCACTTAGCGCATTTTCTACATTTATTTCGTTAAAATCCTTACCGGTAGGAATCCAAGGTGTTCCTGTTGTGAAACCAGCATGATTTGAGTTATCCCACTGCATTGGTGTACGAGAATTATCTCTTGATTTACTTTGAAGAATATTGATTATGTCTGACTCTGATACACCTTCTGATTTTAATATTTCATAGTAATTTAAACTTTCTACGTCCCTGTATTGCTCGATTTGATCGAATTTTGGATTTGGCATGCCTATTTCTTCGCCTTGATAAATATAAGGAGTTCCTCTTAATAAATGCATTGCTGTTGCTAGCATTTTAGCAGATTCTTTGTGGTACTCCTCATCATTTCCAATACGTGAAACAATTCGTGGTTGATCATGATTGCACCAAAATAATGCATTCCAACCATTCCCCTCTTGCATTCCTTTTTGCCATGAATCAAGAATGTTCTTTAATGACTTAAAATCGAAATCCATTACAGACCATTTTTCTCCATCCTTATAATCAATCTTAAGATGGTGGAAATTAAATACCATTGATAATTCTTTTTCTTCTGGATTCGAGTATTGAATACAGTGTTCAATTGAAGTAGAAGACATTTCTCCAACTGTAATAATATCTTCACTTTGTCCGAAGGTTTCTTTATTTAATTTTTTTAGATATTCATGAATTCTCGGCCCGTCTGTATAGAATCTTCTTCCATCGCCAATTTCATCATCTTCTAATTGGTCTGGCTTTGAAATCAAGTTAATTACATCTAATCTAAAGCCTTTGACGCCTTTATCTATCCAAAAATTCACAATATCAAATACTTCCTTTTGAACTTGGACATTTTCCCAATTTAAGTCTGGTTGTGTCTTATCAAAAAGATGTAGATAATATTCATTTGAACCTTCAATTTTCTCCCATGCAGAACCACCAAACTTTGAGATCCAATTCGTTGGTTCTCCATTATTGCTTTCTTTAAATAGATAGTATTCTTTATACTTTTTATCTCCTGCTAGTGCCTTTTGAAACCACTCATGCTCTGATGATGTATGATTAAAAACCATATCTAGCATGATCTCTATATTTCTTTCTTTTGCAGCTTTTACTAATTCCTCAAAATCGTTCATTGACCCATAGGCAGGATCAATATTACGATAATCTGCAACGTCATAACCATTATCATTTTGCGGAGATACATAAAATGGGGTAAGCCAAATGTAGTCGACACCTAATTCTTTTAAATAATCTAGTTTTTTTGTAACGCCATTTAAGTCTCCAAAGCCATCTCCATTTGAATCATAAAAAGACTTCGGATAAATTTGGTATACAACACTGTTCTTAAAATCCTTCATTTTTAATAATCTCCTTGATTGTAAACTTTGAAAGGAAGGAAAAATAACTTTTCCTTCCTCTTAAATAATTATGAATTTTTTACTAGCAGTTTTTTCTTATTAAAGATAATTGTTAATATAAATGGAATGACAATTGCAACTAACATTGCTACTGCAAACATTCCCATATGTTTTGGTTGAATAGATAGAATACCAGGTAGTCCACCTACTCCAATAGAGTTAGCCATAACGCCAGATCCAACTGAAATAATACCAGCGATTCCAGATCCAATCATTGCTGCCAAGAATGGATAAGCGTATTTTAAGTTAATCCCAAACATTGCGGGTTCTGTTACACCTAAATAACATGAGATCGCCGCTGGAATTGAAATTTGTTTTTCTTCTTCATTTTTTCTATTTAAATAAATAATTGCTAATACTGCAGAACCTTGAGCAATATTTGATAATGCAATCATTGGCCATAGGTTCGTACCGCCAAGCTCACTCATTAATTGTAAATCAATTGCGTTCGTCATATGGTGTAAGCCTGTAATTACTAATGGAGCATAGAAGAATCCAAATACTAAAGCAAATAACCAACCAAATGATGATGTTAACCCAGAATAAACAACATGAGAAATTGCTGAACCAACTTTCCAACCTAGTGGTCCTAAAACTATATGCGCAATTAATACTGTTGGTACAAGTGCTAAAAATGGTACAACGATCATTGAAATTGCACTTGGAACAACTTTTCTAATACTTCTCTCTAAAAATGCTAATGTAAAACCTGCTAAAATAGCTGGAATAACTTGAGCTTGATAACCAATCATGTCAATTTTTGCGAAACCAAAGTCCCAGAATGGTGCCTCTGCCCCACCAGATACTGCATAAGCATTTAGTAATTGTGGAGAAACAAGTGTAATCCCCAGGACAATACCTAAAATTTGAGTCGTACCCATTTTCTTTGTAATCGACCATGTGATACCAACAGGTAAGAAGTGGAAGATTGCTTCACCTATTAACCATAAAAATGAATGCACACCAGCCCAAAATTGTGAAGTTTCTACAATCGTTTTTGTTCCATCTTCTAATAACTTAATATCACCAATAATATTTCGGAATCCTAAAATTAGACCCCCAACAACAATTGCAGGAATTAATGGAGAAAAAATTTCTGCTAAATGCGCAAGTACACGCTGTAACCAAGTCATGTTTTGTCTTGCTGCAACTTTTGCGTCTTCCTTAGATGATTCATCAACACCAGCTAATTCTACAAAATCATTGTAAAACATTGATACTTCGTTCCCAATAATAACTTGGAATTGCCCTGCCTGTGTAAATGTTCCCTTAACTAATTTAAGTTCTTGTATCTTTTTCTCATCAGCTTTTTTAACATCTTTTAATACAAAACGCATACGTGTTGCACAATGTGTAACTGTTGCGATATTCTCTTTGCCACCGATATGTTGAAGTAATTGTTTTGCATCATCACTATAACGACCCATTTCAATACCCCTCCCCTTTTATTTCTCTTTTATCTATATCCTGTACGTACAAGATAAGTATATTCCTGTACGTACAGGAAAGCAAGCGTTTTTTTGAAAACGCTCACAATAACTTTTTTTATACAACAAAAAGTGTACTCCAGTTTTTAATGTGAAAATTTAGTAAAGTGTCATTAGTAATGATTCATGTGAGTTTTATTACTATCTATCATTCCAAAAATACAACATTCCATTAATATCCCATTGAGTAACAAAAAAAGCCCGATTTCCCATTTTCATTGAGGAACCGAGCTTTGTTTTATGAAAAACTTTCTTCTGTATAAAAATCAATCACCATACATCCTGCACCTTGAGCAACGATATTGTAAGCTGTAGTTGATTTAACGATTTGAATTGGACTATTTGGGTATAGTTGCATTCTAGTTCTAGCAATATCAGAAGCAATATCAAAAAATAATGGTTTTGGTACTAATGTACCCCCACAAATGACAATATCTGGTCTAAGTAGAAAAATAAGATTGGCAAGGCCTATTCCAAAATAGTAAGCTGCTTCCTTTATCACTTCTAAACATAATTGGTCTTCTTGTTCTAATGCTTCTAGAATTTGGTGCAAACTAATATCTTCTATATTTTTAACCCATTCTTGAAGATATGAGGTCTCTCCACGCTTTATACGTTTAATTACCTCTTCACGAATGGCTGGTAAACTACTATAAGCTTGCAGACATCCATAAGAGCCGCATGAGCAACGTTGTCCATGGACGTCAATGATCATATGACCAAATGCATCATCCATTTCATTCTTATGACTAAGTAATCTTCCTTGTTGAACAACACCACATCGTATACTCATATCACTTGAAACAAACATAATATTATCTGTTTCCTTACCATACTTTAATCGAAATTCAGCTAATGCAGCTAAATTTGTTCCATTGTTAATGAAGACTGGACAATGATTCGCATTTTCTAGGTACTTTATGATATTTAAATCTTCCCATCCGCCAGCAATAAATGAGTCTGAATTTATGATTGTGCCTTTTTCTGAGTCGATTGGATCGAGTAGCCCAATTCCAATTCCCAGTAATTTTTCTTTACTTATATTCTTTTGTCTTAGTAATTGATCAACACAGTTCGTTACAAAATGTAATGTAAACTCGCCAGTACTTTCCTGATCCATTTTTAGTTTTTTGGTTTCTATTATATTTAAATGTAAATCTAACAGTAAGACAGTTGTAAATAAGTTTGTAATCTCTACGCCAATAATATAGTTCGACGTAGGATTTATTACGTACATTACTGGCTTTCGTCCACCACTTGATACACCTAACCCATTGTCTATAATCAGTCCGGCCTGTACTAATTCGTCTAACAACCTCACACAAGTTGTATGTTTATAACCAGTTAGCTCTGTTAATG
Organism: Gottfriedia sp. ABJ_BB2_2; assembly: GCF_055484705.1. NCBI lineage: Bacteria > Bacillati > Bacillota > Bacilli > Caryophanales > Bacillaceae > Gottfriedia > Gottfriedia sp. ABJ_BB2_2. Next base: position 90,571 of record NZ_JBVFKR010000005.1, on the reverse strand, counting down.
AGCTTACTTTTATTGGTCCTAGTTTTCGAATTAAGCTATATAAAAGCTTTAAACTTTTTAATTTTGGCGAATGTACTCCTACGAATTGCCTTAGCATAATTTTCCTCCAAAGCTTTTTCATTATCAATATCTTACCCGATTTATTCTGCAAGCAACACTTACATCTAATCGACTTTTTTTATTTTATGAAATAAGTATAGCGATTTTTTTCTTTTGATAATAGTATTATTTCTCAACAAGGTTAACTTTTTACCAAAATGGTATTTAGTCCATTTACAATTAGAATAAAATCATTTAGACTAATATTGAAAGAAATCATATAGTACTCGTTTCTTTCACCATACTTTTTACATTAAATTGATAAATAAAAATTATTAACTCATTCAAGGAGGAAATAAAAATGCATAAAACAGAACATATTCTAGAAACAAAAGAATTTATCTTAAACAAAACTAACTACCGCCCAACAGTTGGGTTAATCTTAGGCTCAGGATTAGGAACACTTGCAGATGAAATTGAAAATTCAGTAACAATTCCTTATAGTGAAATACCACACTTCGCTAAATCTGAGGCTGTCGGACATGCTAATGAATTAGTAATCGGAGAATTAAAAGGACAAGCTGTAGTCGCAATGAAAGGCCGTTTCCATTATTATGAAGGCTTTACCTTAGATGAAGTAACGTTCCCAGTACGTGTTATGAAAGCGCTTGGAGTTGAAAAACTAATTGTGACAAATGCATGTGGAGCAGTAAACACAAGCTTTAATCCTGGTGATTTAATGTTAATTACTGACCATATTAATCTAGTTGGAAACAATCCATTGATTGGACCAAACAATCCTGAACTAGGTACTCGTTTCCCAGATGTATCAGAAGTTTATAATAAAGAACTACGTGCACTTGCATCAAAAGTTGCTGAAAAACAAGACGTTCAGTTACAACAAGGTGTTTACGCATGGTGGAGTGGCCCTTCATATGAAACGCCTGCTGAAATCCGTATGATCCGTACGTTAGGTGCTGATGCTGTTGGTATGTCAACAGTACCAGAAGCAATCGTTGCTGTTCACAGTAGTATGAAAGTTCTTGGTATCTCTTGCCTAACAAATATGGCATGTGGCATTCTAGATCAACCCCTAAACCATGAAGAAGTAATTGAAGTTGCGAGCATGGTACGCACGAAATTTGTAGGCCTTGTAAAAGGTATCTTAGAAGAAATTAATTAATAAAAGTGGAAGTAAAGAGGGTCTATACCCTCTTTACTTTTTTAATTCGTAAATGAGGTGTCATATTGAAAGGAATATTGTATATCATTATTGGCTCTGCATGTTATGGTGTTTTGTCTACATTTGTGAAACTAGCATATGATGATGGATTTATTGTAAATGATGTTGTGGGGATTCAAATGTTTATTGGAGCTGTTTTATTATGGTCTATTGTAGTGATAAATAAGATATTTAATAAGAAGTCAGAGGCTCAGACATTTTTAAAGCCTTCTAAAAAAGATATATTGTTATTAACTGTATTAGGGTCAACTACTGGATTAACAGGAATGTTTTATTATCTGTCTCTTCAATATATCTCAGCCTCATTCGCAATCGTATTACTTTTTCAATTTACTTGGATCGGCGTTTTATTAGAAGCTCTACTTAACCGAAAATTTCCCGAGAAAGGAAAGGTAATCTCACTAATTCCATTAATAATCGGAACTCTTTTTGCAACAAATGTTTTTTCGACCGGTATCCAGCAATTACACTTGCTAGGCTTATTTTTTGGTTTGTTATCTGCAATTTCATATTCTATATTCGTTCTTTTAAGTGGAAGAGTTGCATTACAAACGAACCCTGTTACAAAAACTGCTCTTATGATTACCGGTGGTTTTATTATATGTGCCCTTTTTCTTCCTCCTAACTTTTTTAGCGACGGAAAATTATTTATTGAAATTACTTTAAAATATGGCATCATTCTTGGATTTTTAGGTCCCTTCTTTTCTACATTTATGTTTTCAAAAGGAGTACCATTAACGGGTTCTGGCTTAGCATCTATTTTAGGAGCAGCAGAACTTCCAACCGCTGTTTTGATGTCAGCACTTGTGTTAAAAGAATCAATTGGTACTGCACAATATATAGGCGTATTCTTAATATTGGCTGGTATTGCCCTTCCAGAATTATTAAAGAAAAAATCATATCAGACACCTTAAAAGACACTTCCTTTGGGAGTGTTTTTTTGTAGACAAAGTACAAAAATTAGATCATCAGACAGCTTGAAAACGTTTGTCGAGCAGGCTGCACTTCCATTCCGAGTGTTTTTATTTTTGTTAAGTAATAAATTTTAGCCGCACGTTTTAATTTTTTTAGTATATTTCTATCATTTTCCCAAATAATATCTTTGTTACAGTCTTAACGGAGGTGTTTTAAAATGAAAGTCAGAGACGTTATGTCAAGCAATGTAGAAAGCTGCTCTAACCAAGATTCATTACAAGCAGTGGCGAGCAAAATGGAATCTTTAAATGTAGGTGCAATACCAGTTGTCGAGAACGGTCAAGTAGTTGGTATGATTACAGACCGAGACTTGGCACTAAGAGGTATTGGACACAATGGAAATGGACATGCATCCCAAGTTATGTCTAATAATATCGTAACAATTGATGCAGATGCTAATCTTCAAGAAGCTTCTAGCTTAATGGCCCAACACCAAATTAGAAGATTACCTGTTGTTGAAAACGGAAATCTTGTGGGCATGCTTTCTCTAGGGGACTTAGCCGTTCAAGATCAATCAGATGAAAGTGCTGGAGAAGCTTTATCACAAATTTCTCAAAATGATGTGCAATAAGTTCAGTTGAAAAAGCAAAAGGAACCGTAGTATGACTACTGCCGGTTCCTTTTGTATTGATTATTTATTCATTTGTGCAAGAAAGTCACCAAGAAGATCATCCAAATCTTCTTCTTTCTCATTTTTATAAGCTGTCTGCTCTATCTCCTGTTTACTATCCCAAGTAAAGTCTTCTAAGTCAGTACTTCGAACATCTTTTATTTCATCCAATAAATTATCACCTGTGCTTGTCTCCCAGTCTAATTCAGCAGCTGCTATTTCATCATTCTGTTCATAACTATATGTCGAGCCACTATTTAGTGAGGTTAGCAATGATACAGTTCTGATTGGATCTGATAATAGTTGATAGACGATACTTCCTAATAATGCTTCAGACTGTTCGTGCTTCAACCAGTCTCTTTGAGCTTTATTTAAGCGATTTGGAAGTGGGATTGTTATTGTCTCCTTTTGTATCGAAATTTCATCATTCACTCCTCTCAAAGTGAACTCGGCAATTTTACTCGAGAAATTTCGTCTTTCACTTTCCTTTAAGCTTTGTAAATGTTTCAAAATGTGATTAGGTGTATCAGAAGGGATACGAAATGTAATGGGTTGTCCTCTCGTTAATTCTTTTTCCTTCTTCATAAATTCACCTTACTTTGACTTTGCCATTTTATGTTCTTCACTCTGCTTTTCCCTCTGATTTCTTCTTGAAAAATCAGCTATTAGCTTGTAATAGGCATTAACCATCATCCAAATACTTTCTTTTTCATCTTCAAAGAAATCAATCTGATAGCCATCGAGGTTATTATTTAACGCGACTAAATAATCTTTTAAAATAATTGATCCCCCGCCAATAAAATAGCAAATTTCGGTTTGAGAGTTCCTCTGCCACATATTTCGTAAATGACGGTATTGTTTTTTTGCTAATTCTAATAGAATTCGGTCAACAATATCATGAACACTTGTCCTACTTCCCTTCACCATAATATGGTTTCGGTCACTTTTCTTCGTTATGATTTCGACAACATCTCTTCTACTATCTAACTCTATGCCATATTTTGAACGTATTTCTTCACGAATCTGCTCAAGAGATTCTGAAACACCTAGGTTAAAACCTTGTGCTTTATCATCATCTACTTTCCTATTTTTTATGACTGCGATATCAGTTGATAGTCCTCCGATATCTTGAATGAGGATTCTCTTATCAATTAGTTCTTTATTAATAATATTTAAATGCTGGTCCATTACTAAATTAATATAAGCAGCAAATCCTTCAGGATAGATTTTCACTTCTTCAAACTTGATATTAATTTTCAACCCTTGGTACTTAGGTGTTACTAGGAACTCAACTTGATGGACAGAGCTTAGTAAACGGGAACGATATGCAACGTCCTTTCCTTCCTTCACTTCTCTTAATGGAAGACCAGTCCCTAATGTATAGGTAGCTTCAATTACTTGATTTGACCGTTTAAAATTTTGTTTATTCTCATCTCTAGCAGCATCTAATGCTAGTGCTGCGAATAACATGATTAAAGTTTGATCTTCTTCTGATTTATTACTCCCAGGATCTAGCTCAGTCGCATTATTACTTTTTGTTGCTAAGTATCCAACACGATAAATAGAATTATTCTCTTTTAGAGTTGGTGAATGTACTCGAATATGTATACCATCGTTTGGATCTTGATTGTTCAATTCCTCTACTCCTATAATTGGGCGATCTTCAATATCTCTCGCAACAATATTAGGAATATTGATTTCATGTTCCATCTTACCGAATATGCCTTTAAGTGAATCATTCCCTACATCAATTGCAGCAATACGAGCGTTTACCAAATAAATCATCCCTTTCATTATCTTTTTCACAGATAATTATTTTAATTCTGACTAAAAGGTTATCTGAGTTTATTTTAAGGGTCAATCATACTCTCTTAACTAACATGAAAATGTAAACTAGACGATTTATTTGTCATCTTGTATACAAAACCGTAAACTCATTTAAATGTAAGGATGTATATAAATTTGTATACTTGTAAACATGCACACGTTTATGTGTACAATTGTCTACAATCTGTAAACATGTTTACAAAAATGCATACATGTTTACAAAAACGTATACAAAGAATATTAGTCTATTGAAAAGTACTTCTTAATCGTTGGTATTTATTAATACTTAGTTGATTACAACTCCAGGTCGCCCCTTTCCTTTGGACTTAGCTTATGCCTCCTGGAAAAAAGAAGGCATGCTAAGACCACGACGTCCTGTCGTAACTCATGCCTGCCACACATCATGTGGGCCTTCTACGGGATTTTTAGCATTCCCTCATCTCCTAAAGGAGTCGAGTCTCGCACCTTCCGTTATTAACTTCTGTACTTTATGAACCCAACTTTAAAAGCATTTACTTTAGAAAAAAGCACTTAGTTTCATTTTGTAATTTTTTACTTTTCTAGAAAAGTTTTTGTTCTTTTCTCTTTAAACTATTATAATAGTAATTACGATTGTACTTTTTACGTACAATTGTTAATAGATAATTTAATACAAATCCATAAGTAATTTACTTATGGTAGAGGTCGCAAACTCCCCTCTACAAAAAAATAAGGCGAAAAACAATATTTGTCGTATTGTTTTTATTTTTGTTATTCGGGATGCCCTCTTCTTTTTAAACATGTAAAGGAGAGAAGAAATATGAAAAATGAAAAAGCAATCGTTGTATTTAGCGGTGGCCAGGATAGTACGACTTGTTTATTTTGGGCAATGCAACAATTCAAGGAAGTTGAGGCTGTTACATTTAACTATAATCAACGTCATAAATTAGAGTTAGATGTCGCTGCAGATATTTGCAAGGAATTAAACATTCCCCACCATATACTTGATATGTCTTTATTAAATCAACTTGCTCCAAATGCTCTAACAAGATCAGATATCGATATTACTCATGAAGAAGGCGAATTACCTTCGACATTTGTTGATGGTCGTAATCTTTTATTCTTGTCTTTTGCAGCTGTTCTAGCAAAACAAAAAGGCGCAAGACACATCATCACAGGTGTTTGTGAGACTGACTTTAGCGGATATCCAGACTGCCGTGATATCTTTGTTAAGTCATTAAATGTAACGCTTAATCTATCTATGGATTATCCATTTGTTATCCATACACCACTTATGTGGATTGATAAAGCGGAGACATGGAAATTAGCTGATGACTTGAACGCATTTGAATTCGTTAGAAATAAAACATTAACTTGTTATAATGGCATTATTTCTGATGGTTGTGGTGAATGTCCTGCATGCGAGCTTCGCAAAGCTGGATTAGATCGTTATATAGAAATGAAAGGGGCCTCTAGCCATGTTTGATTTTCGCATAGTAGAGAGACTCCATAAAATAGATGAACATATAAAAAAAGAAGATTTAAAATACCATCATAAACGTGTACTTGTAAATAAAGAATTTACTTTTGATGCTGCACATCACTTACATTGCTATGAAGGAAAATGTAAAAACTTACACGGTCACACATATAAAGTTATTTTTGGTATTAGTGGTTTTGTCGATGATATAGGATTAGTGATTGATTTTGGTGATATTAAAGAGATTTGGAAAGAAAAAATCGAAATTTATTTAGATCATCGTTATTTAAATGAAATGCTTCCTCCAATGAATACAACGGCTGAAAACATGGTTGTTTGGATTTTTGAGCAAATGGAAAATGCATTAAAAGATGAAACGAATCCAGCACAAGATATTAGAGTAGAGTTTGTTCGTTTATATGAAACGCCTACAAGCTATGCAGAAGCTCGTAGGGAGTGGATGATGAATGAGTAAAATTCCTGTACTTGAAGTATTTGGCCCTACTGTACAAGGTGAAGGTATGGCAATTGGACAAAAAACAATGTTCATTCGTACAGCCGGATGTGATTATTCATGTAGCTGGTGTGACTCTTCATTCACTTGGGATGGAAGTGAGAAAGAGAATATTAATTGGATGACTGCTGAGGAAGTTTGGGATCGTTTAGTAGAGTTAGGTGGAGACACATTTTCTCATATTACGATTTCAGGCGGTAACCCTGCTCTGCTTCCTTCTCTAGGACCGATAGTTGACTTCCTAAAAGATAAGCAGATGACATTGGCTCTTGAAACACAAGGGAGCAAATGGCAAACATGGTTACCTTTAATAGACGAAGTAACGTTATCACCGAAACCACCAAGTAGTGGTATGAATACTGATTTTGATATATTAACAAGCATTATTCAACAACTTGAACATCATCCAAAAACTTGTTTAAAAGTAGTTATTTTTGATGAAAAAGATTTAGCATTTGCAGAAACTGTTCATCAAAAGTTTCCTCAAATTCCGTTTTTCCTTCAAGTAGGAAATAGCTGGTTACATGCAGATGATGAATCATTATTACAACACATGTTAAATCGTTATGAGTGGCTTATAGATGAAACAATGAAATCAAAAGTGTTTAAAAATGTAAAGGTTCTACCTCAATTACATGCATTTGTATGGGGAAATAAGAGAGGAGTTTAACAAAAATGGTAGGAAGATCAAAAGGTACACTAGAAGACGTATCATTACTAGGAAGCAATAATACTAAATATTTATTCGAATATGACCCAGGTATTTTAGAAACATTTGATAATACTCACCCTGACCGTGATTATTTCGTTAAGTTTAATTTCCCAGAATTTACTTCACTTTGCCCAAAAACTGGTCAACCTGATTTTGCAACAATTTATATTAGCTATATTCCAGAGCAAAAAATGGTAGAAAGTAAATCATTAAAACTTTATTTCTTTAGCTTCCGTAATCATGGTGATTTCCACGAAGATTGTATGAATATCATTATGGATGACTTAATTAAACTAATGGACCCTCGATATATCGAAGTTTGGGGCAAGTTCACACCTCGTGGTGGAATCTCAATTGACCCTTATTGTAACTATGGTCGTCCTGGTACAAAATATGAAAAAATGGCTGAACATCGTATGATGAACCATGATTTATATCCTGAAAAGATTGATAATCGCTAATCAGATTCATCTCTTTCTTTATAAAACTAGAATAATAGTTTTGTTTTAAGTTTAGTAAAAAAGCTCATTTCTAAGAAGAAATGAGCTTTTTTTATATTAAGTTTAATTGGGGAGCAAATTTGATTAGTTTTTTATTACAATTGGGATAATGTAATGAAATCCTTCATACTCTGCCATTACGACCGCAGCACCTTCAGAAGCTGCTATGATATAATGATCATTTGAAACATATGCGACATCGGAATTTGACATTCTCCAAGCGACTTCCTCCGTAATATTTTTTATGGAACCATCGCTATATAATGCATTTATTATTACTTTCTTTTTCGTTCCTACTGATTCAACAACGAAGTCCGGTGTTGCAAGTATACCTATTACTCTAGCAACGTGTTTTTCGACTACTTCAACACTTATTTCCCTTGTCACTCCTAAATAGGTTACCGAAATTGTTGTTTTCCCAGGAGAATGAGCAACAACTCGTCCAGTATCAGAAATTGTTGCAATTGATTTATCTGCTACACTCCATTCTGCATTATCGGTTACGTCAAATATATTTCTCGGGCCAGATCCATATATTGCAGTTAAACTTACATGTGTAATTTCATTTGATTCTAAAACTAAATTTTCGTCACTTGTCTGGATTGTCGGTTTAAATGTTCTTACCCAAACTGCATCATTTAAGCCATTATGATAGCGGAAGTAGACATATGCTTCACCAGAACCTACTGCCGTAATCACTCCGTTTTGATCAACAGTAGCTACACTCTCATCTGTAGACTCCCATTTTCCTTCTTGATCGACTTCTACAACATTATCATTTGGATATTCGGCAAATGCCATGATATCTACAGGCTCATCTCCTGGCTGCATTAATAGGAAGCCTTGACTTAATCTGATTCCTACAACGCCCATTGGTCCACTCTTTTCAGTTACATTAACAGGAATTTCAATTTCAGGGAATCCATCTATTTTGGCAATCATGGTTGTTTTCCCAATATTTTTACCTATTATCTTTCCGTCTGAAACGACAGCAATTGTTGGATTCTTTGTTTTCCATTTTACTAATTCTTTAATTTCTCTTTGAGCACCATCATTATATTGCCCTGAAATTTGAAAAGGATAAAGCTTATCTTTCTGAACTTCAACATTGAATGTATTGACTAGTATTGACTCAAGTTTTAAATCCTGATCTGGCTGCTGATTCTCAGGTAGAATTGTTACATCAAGTATCTCTATACTTGTACCGTGATGTAATAGCACTTGGGTAGTACCTGGTGCAACTGCAGTTAGTGCTCCATTTTCTACTGTAACAATTTCCGGATCTAATGATGTACATCTTCCTAGTGAGGTAACATCCGCTCTTGAACCATCTTGATATTTTGCATCAACAGTGAACGAATGAGTACGTTCACTTAATTTAAATGTAATGTCCTTTTCACTTGGTTCTAAATCAATTATTCGGCTGATTGTTTTTTTATCTGATACAACAATTTCAAATCTTTCTGTGTAGTCCATACTATATACGGTAACTTTTGCTGTCCCAGTACCATTAGCGGTAATCAGACCATTCTTATCGATAGAAATAATATTTGGATTAGTAGAAGTATAGGTCGCATAAGAAGTTACATCCAATTCAGTCCCATCAGTATAATCTACTTTTACGTTTAATTGTTGTTGCTCGTTTACAATCATACTCGTTACATTAGGGGTAACGGTCAATTTTTTTGAAAGAGGAGGTGCTGAATCATTTGGTCCAGATACAATGACTGGAATATTAACTGTTTGTCGTTCATAAATAGCAGTTAATACAGCTGTCCCCTTCGAATAACTCTTAACTTTATCATAATCAACCATTGCTACAAAAGGATTACTAGACTGCCAATCTACAGAAGTAGTTACATCCTTTGTCGTCCCATCACTATATATTGCCTTAATTGAAACCTTCTCTTCTTCCTCGTCTTTTAATATGAAGTTAGATGGTGTAGCTGCTAAGCCAATTGGTCTTGGTACAGTTAATTTATTTGTAATGACGACATTCATTTCAACAGGTGGATGTAGCTCAGAACGATATGAAGCTCTAATTTTTGTTTTTCCTGTCTTACTTCCCGCAATGATTAAACCACTGTCAGTTACCGTCGCAATGCTAGCATCGTCACTAGTCCAAGTTGCCTTACTTTTTACATCCTCAGAGTTACCATCATTAAATACTTCATTTAATGTAGCCTCGAATGATGCATGAGGTAAAATTTCAATATTAGGTGTATCTGTTACAAGTTCTTTTGGCTTAACAACGTTGACACGCACAGCATCTACAAATTTATCATATTTAAAATAAATATATGCTTCTCCTACGCCAACTGGTGTAATGAGACCGCTACCATTTACAGTTGCGACATTAGAATTTGTCGTTTCCCATTTTCCAATAGATGTTACATCTTTACCTTCATTTATTGTACTTTGAATATAAGCTTCCACTTGGACTGGCTGATCAGTTGCCTCTAATCTTAACTGTCCAGCAGATAGTAAAAGTGATTTCGTATCAACAAGTACCTCTTTAACAGAAACAAAAAAGTTAATCTCCGGAAATGTTTTATATTGAACATTTAAGGAAGCATCTCCAACAGAAATACCTTTTATTTCCCCATCAGACACTTTTACAATAGAAGTATCTCTCGATTTCCAAGTAGCTGACTTCGTTACATTTTTTACAGAACCATCACTATAAAGCGCTTTTAATTCGATGGATTTCTTTTCTCCTTTATTTACATAAGTAGTACGATAAGCTGATAACATTAATGTTACAATTTTTGGTCCTTTTGGAGGTTTCGGCTTTTCATTCTGTTCAGTTACCGAAACATCAATGCTTGATACAGTTGTTCCAAGCTTAAACTGTACTTGTGTAGTTCCTGTTGAAACAGCTTTTAATATTCCTTTTGTTACAGTTACAACGCTTTTATCGGCTGAGACCCATTGCCCCTCTTTTGAGACATCTTTTGTCGTACCATCTTCGTATTCTGCCTCAATTGCCAATTCATAGCTTTTTTCAGATATTGCAAACGCAACTGTCGATTCACTAGGTGTGATTTTGACAATTTTCTTATCTGACATTTTCTTCGTTTCTAACAATTTCGTTGACGCAAAAGCCAAATTACTAAATAGAGAGATAAATAGTGTAAAGATGACTGTTAATGTAAATACCCGATTAATACTCTGAATCCTCATCCGTTCTCCTCCTAATTTTGTTATATTAAACCAAGCCGATATTTAGGCTAGTTAATATCAAATTACTAGTACTTTAGAGAATTATCGATCTTACAAACAATTAGAATCAGCTTAAACTTTTTAATAAGTACATGATTGACAAGTTCAACGACTTAATATTATGAGTATTCAGAAATATTAACAATACAGGATTTTAGATTGTTATGATTTAATTAGTAGATGGATCGAGGGTATTTAGGTAGATAGGATGATATTTATCCCATTTTTGAGGATAAATGATATTCACATATAAAAATGAGCATATTGCTTTTCTCCTACTTAATTTGAATAATGATAAATAATAACTAGATTTTATTATTTCCACCTCAATTTAGTCATTCACATTTAGTTGTCTACCTCACCATAAATACTAACCGTTTATGGCAATCAAATTGGTTTTACTTTACAATTAATGGAAAAGATTTAAAAAGTGTGGTGAACCTTTTGTTTAAACTTTTATTAATCGAAGATGACTCGTCTCTTTTTAATGAAATAAAAGATCGATTATCTCAATGGTCATATGAAGTACACGGAATATCTGATTTTAGTAAAGTGTTTCAAGAGTTTACTGAAATTAAACCAGATTTAGTCATCATTGATATTCAATTACCTAAATATGATGGATTCCACTGGTGTCGAATGATTCGATCTCATTCAAAGATTCCAATTATCTTTTTATCTTCTCGGGATCATCCGTCTGATATGGTGATGTCTATGCAATTAGGTGCGGATGATTTTATGCAGAAACCGTTTCATTTTGATGTTTTAATTGCAAAAATACAAGCGACACTTAGACGAGTATATAACTATAATACTGAGAAAGTTGCATTAAAAACATGGTGTGGTGCCACTGTTGACTATGAGAAGAATACTATTTCAAATGAAACAGGGTTAATTGAGCTAACAAAAAATGAGATATTTATTTTAAAGCTGTTAATTGAGCAAAAGAATAAAATCGTTAGCCGTGAAGACATTATCAATGACTTATGGGACGATAAGCGATTTATTAGTGATAATACACTTACTGTGAATGTAAACCGATTAAGAAAAAGATTGGATGAAATTGGTTTAGGGCGATTTATTGAAACCAAGGTAGGACAGGGCTATATCGCTCTTGAAGAGGACTACCAATGATTAAGAACTTTCTCTTAGAAAGAATTAGTTGGATTGCTTTATTCGTTTTTCTTCAGCTTTTTTTACTATTTGTTGCATTTATTGATACAGCTATTCCATTTACCCCAATTCTTTATATAGTCTTTTTATCAATTGTTATTTTCATCTTTTTTTTGTTTATACGATATCCAAGAGAAACAAGATTCTATAGAAGTCTTGTAGAACGCGAGGATAATCTTGATTTAACAGGGTTAGCTGAACCTGATAGTCCTTTTGAGCATTTGGTTGAGACAAGTATTACGAATCAAACTGAACAGCTAAAAAAAGTTGCATTATACAATCAAACTGCATTAGAGCAAGAAAAGGATGAGCTTTTGTCTTGGATTCATGAAGTAAAAACGCCATTAACTGCAATGCATTTAATGATTGATCGATTACAAGACGAAAAATTAAAAACACATATAACTTATGAGTGGCTCCGTATTCATTATTTACTAGATCAACAGCTACATCAAAAAAGAATTCCTTTTATAGAAAATGACTTATATATTGAAAAAATACAGTTAGAGCCTGTCATATTTACTGAGATAAAGACATTACAATCATGGTGTATTCAAAAAGGAATCGGATTTGATATCCAACTTGAAGAAACTGAAGTGCTAAGTGATGTAAAATGGCTTTCTTTCATAATTAGACAACTAGTAACTAACGCGGTTAAATATAGTAATGCATCAGATATTATGATTAGTAGCAAACTAAAAAATGATCATATGATTCTTACGGTTAAAGACTTTGGTCGTGGGATTGATCCTAAAGATTTACCAAGAATTTTTGATAGAGGTTTTACTTCTACTACTAGGCATCAAGACAATGCTGCTACAGGAATGGGATTATATTTGGCGAAGAAAGCTGCACAATCATTATTAATTCAAATTGATGTAAGTTCGGAATTGGAAAAAGGAACAGTTTTCACTTTATCGTTTCCAAAGCAAAATGAATTTGTAAATATTAAAAGCATGTGACAAAATTGTCACATGCTTTTATTGATTGTTCGCTTAATCAAAGGAAACAACTTAAAAAAACTTCTATACTAGGTTTATCGATATAAAAGGAGTGTGGAGATGAATGAGTATTTTAGAAGCTAAGAAAATCCATAAAAGTTACGGAAATAAATTTAATAAACAAGAAGTATTAAAGAGTTTAGATATTACGATTGAAAAAGGTGAATTCGTCAGTATCATGGGAGCATCTGGTTCAGGTAAAACGACTTTACTAAATGTTCTCTCTTCGATTGATAAAATAAATGGAGGAACAATTACGATCGAAGGTACAGAAATTTCTGGAATGAAAGAAAAACAATTAGCAGAATTTCGTAAAAATTATTTAGGATTTATATTTCAAGAATATAACTTACTTGATACATTAACAGTCAAAGAAAACATACTGTTACCTTTAACTATTACAAAAGCAACACCAGCTGAAGCCGATCAAAAATTTGAAGCAGTTGCAAAAGAATTAGGTATTTTTGAGTTAAAAGATAAATATCCTAATGAGATTTCTGGAGGACAAAAACAACGTACTTCTGCTGCAAGAGCATTTATTCATGAGCCTAGTATCATCTTTGCCGATGAACCAACAGGTGCACTAGATTCGAAATCTGCATCAGATTTACTAAATAAACTAAGTGAACTTAATGAAAAACGAAAAGCAACAATCGTTATGGTTACCCATGACCCTGTAGCTGCAAGTTATTGTCACAGAGTCATCTTTATAAAAGATGGACAAATTTATACTCAATTACACAAAGGCAATGATACAAGACAAAACTTCTTCAAAGACATCATGAAAACGCAAGGTGTGTTAGGTGGGGTGCAAAATGAGCATTAATCAACTCATATTCCGTAACTTAAAGAAAAACCTTAAAAACTACTACTTATATGTATTTGCTTTGATATTTAGTGCAGCACTATATTTTGCATTTGTTACTTTGCAATATGATCCTTCAATGAATGAAACAAAGGGATCAATTAAAGGTGCTGCGGCAATTAAATCAGCATCAGTTTTGTTAGTAGCAATTGTATCTATTTTCCTTCTATATGCTAACAACATTTTTATTAAAAGAAGAAGTAAAGAAATTGGGCTATTTCAGTTAATTGGTATGACAAAAGATAGGATTTTTCGAATTTTAACAATTGAAAACTTCATCCTATATTTTACTTCATTAATTTTAGGGGTTCTTCTAGGTTTTTCAGTTTCAAAAATAATTATTATGATTTTATTTAAAGTTACAGGCATAAATGCGATTGCAACACTTCACTTTTCGGGTCGCGCATTAATCCAAACTATTATTGTCTTTTTGGTTATCTATTTATTTATTATGTTAATGAACTATACCTTTATTAAAAGACAAACCATTTTATCTTTATTCAGAGTGATTTCTTTAACTGAAGGTAAAGTAAAGAAAATTTCTGTTTTTGAAATTATCATTGGAATTGTTGGAATTATCTCAATCATCTCAGGCTATTTTGTTTCCTCGAAGTTATTTGGCGGGGACTTTTCTTCAACAGCAGAGCTATTTTTAGCAATGATTTTTATATTAGCTTCTGTAATTATCGGAACGTATTTATTTTACAAAGGTTCAGTACGATTTATTTTAAATATTATCCGTAAGAGTAAGAATGGATATTTAACGATCAACAATGTATTGTCACTATCGTCAATTATGTTCAGAATGAAATCAAATGCACTATTGTTAACAATTATCACGACTGTTTCTGGATTAGCAATCGGTTTATTATCTCTGAGTTATATTTCTTATTATTCTGCCGAAAAAACTGCAGAAAACAATGTACCTAATAATTTCTCTATTACTTCTATAAAGGACGCTGATCAATTCACGGACGCTTTATCAAAAAATAATATTAAATTTAATGAAAAGAAGATTGAAGTCATTCAAGTTAATGCAAATTTAGATAGCATTTTAGAATCTAAGCTTGATGCATCTGCTATGAAAAGTTCAGATGCTTTACCAATTCCAGTCATTAGTGAAAGATCGGTTAAAATGAACTTATCTGAAGATGAAACAGTTTTTACAGGCTACAATGATTTATTACAACGATTTATGTCGTTAAAAGAAAGTGGTCACATTACATTTAATACTCAACATGAAGAGATTCCACAAACATATATTGGATTAAAGAAAGACTATATTATCTCTAATTATTTTACGAGTGGTGGGTTTCCAACAGCAATCGTTGATGAGAAGGTTTTTAACAAATTAAAAGCAGATATCGATCCATCTATTCAAAGAGAATCGACAATCTATATCGGTATTGATATTAAGGATGAAAAAAATCTCGTTAAAGCAAACGAAATCTTTAATGAAAATAAGATAAATGATGGTTATTTAAATAGCTCACGACTTGAAATAAGTAATCAGCAAAAACAAACAATGGGATTAATTATGTTTATCGTTGGGTTTTTAGGTTTAGCATTCTTAATCACTTCTGGTTGTATTTTATACTTTAAACAAATGGACGAAAGTGTTGATGAGAAACCAAACTATACGATTTTAAGAAAGCTTGGATTCTCACGTTCAGACTTAATTAAAGGTATTCGCTCAAAGCAAGTGTTTAACTTTGGTATTCCATTAGTCGTTGGCTTACTTCATAGCTACTTTGCAGTTCAATCTGGTTGGTTCCTATTTGGAACGGAAGTTTGGACACCTATGATTATCGTTATGGTACTCTATACAGTGTTATACTCAATCTTTGGTATCTTATCAGTGTTTTACTATAAAAAAGTCATAAAAGATGCTTTATAAATAAAAAGCTCCAGTCATAAAAATGACTGGAGCTTTTACTTTTTACGCTCTTTTTGGTGCTAACTCTATTGCTTGACGAATTGCTTCTTGTAAACTCTTTTCGTCAGCGATGCCTTTTCCTGCGATATCAAATGCAGTTCCATGGTCAACACTAGTACGAATGATCGGCAATCCAACTGTAATATTTACACCTGCATCTAATCCTAGTACTTTAACTGGACCATGACCCTGATCGTGGTACATGGCTACAACGATATCAAAATCTCCACGAACCGTACGGAAAAATAGTGTATCCGCTGGTAATGGACCTACTACATTAATTCCTTCTAATGCTGCTTTTTCTACTCCTGGAATTACTTTTTCTTCCTCTTCACCATAGCCAAACAATCCATTTTCTCCTGCATGAGGATTAATACCGCATACAGCTATTTTTGGACTTGTATAGCCTGCTTTTTTAAGTGTTTCATCGGCAAGTTTAATGACTTTATAAACTCTCTCTGGGTTAATCATTTTCACTGCATCAATAATTCCGACATGAGTAGTTACATGAATAACTTTTAAATTAGGTGCTGATAGCATCATTGAGAAGTCATTTGTGTTCGTTAATTCTGCTAGAATTTCAGTATGTCCAGGGTAAATGTGACCACCTTTATGCAATGCCTCTTTATTTAAAGGTGCAGTACAAATCGCATCAATTTTTCCTTCATTTGCTAACTCTATTGCTTTTCTTAAAAATTCAAATGCAGCATGCCCTGCTTCTGCTGAAACTTGACCTATTGGTAAATCAGCCGGCACAAGGTTCATATCTAAACAATATACTTTACCTGCTTCATACGTTGCTTCCTCGATATCTTCAATCGTGATAATCTCTAAGTTCGTATTCACAAATTGTTGAGCACGATTTAAAATTTTAGCATCCCCAATGACAATTGGTCTGCATTGTTGGTAAACTTCTTTATTGTTTAAGCTCTTTAGAATAATTTCTGGCCCTACTCCTGCGGGATCACCCATTGTAATGCCAACTACTGGTAATGTACTCATTATTGTCCTCCTTTTAATTCTCTCACTGCATTAACTAAGGAAAATTCATTTCCAAAAGCGCCTGCTTTCGTAATTGCGAACAACTCGTGTTCCCCTACTAATTTTCCTAATGGAATACCTGCTTCAACTTCCTTCAACAACTCTAAGCCACTTGCTCCAATTTGAAGGCAAACATCCTTTGCGGTATCTCCACCCGTTAATACAAGTCCTGAAACAAAAGAATAATTTTTTACAAGCTCACTTGCAATTTCACCTAACCCTTTTGAAATGCGGTTACTAACTTCAGAAGGTGTTAAACCTAACTGCTTTCCAGCTTTAGCTGTATTTTCACGATTTTCAGTACTTGAATCTACATATAGTACCGCATTAAATCCTTGTTCATACGTTGATACAAGCTGGTTGATATAGTGATTTTTTTGCTTCTCCCATTGCTCACACGTTTCAAACATCTCCAAAGGATTAACCTCAACAGCTTTCATTCCATCCATCTCTATTAATCTCTTTACTTGCTGTCTCGTCACACTTGAGAGACTACCTGAAACAGCTAAAACACTCTTATTTCTTATTGCAATCTGTTTTTGACTTTCAGTTACTTTCGTAAGCCCTAGTTCTTTCGGTAAGAATTCCGCTAAACCTGCTGAACCAATCCAAATGACATGCTTCGTAATTTGCGAGATATTCTTAGCTATTTGTTCAAGATGATTATCCGTCGTTGCATCAAATACTAACCATTTAATACCTGTTTCTTGCCATTTTTGTAACTCAGCTTTCCATATACTTAAATCTGTACCTAATGCAGCAGTACTTACAAGTCCAACAGTCACACCTGTCTGGTTTTCAATTAACTTACTAATAGACGACTCTGTAACAGGACATTTTGGATCTCTTGAAATTTCTGTTTCTGAAAGAGGCCTCCCATTTAGGTAATGAACTCCCTTATCAGTCGTTCTTCCGATACGTGGAAATGCTGGAGCAATAATACAAAAATCATATTCGAAATGATCCGTTACTGCTTTTATTTCAACACCAAGATTTCCTCTTAACGTTGAATCAACTTTTTTAAAAATATGAGTATATTGATTGTCTTTTAAAAAGATTGAAGCCCTTCGTACAGCCTCATATGCTTCATTTTTACTTATTGCGCGACTATCGGTATCAATGATAATGGCGTCGCTTGTAATTTGTTCGGGTGCTAATGCATTTATATCTAAGATGACAGATGAACGTAATCCTTGTTTTACTAGCTGTACACCACTATCATTAGCTCCTGTTAAATCATCTGCAATCATTCCGATTTTATTCATGATGTACCCTATCCCTTCTTCCTATCGATGATACTAATCTGGTAATTAGTATTTATTCGACCGTATTTCCTTTTACACCGATTCGTTTTGCATACCATGCAACCACAATCGGAACTAAAATAGATGTTACGATAACAGAAGAAGCAACTAGAGCTGTTGCAGATGGTACAAAAGGTGCATACACTGCGTTTGCCGAAGCAACAGCCGCTGGTACACCTACTGCATTACCCGCTGTTGAAGCAGCTGATAATCCTGCAATACCATTTCCACCAATTAATTTATCAACGATAAATAACGCTGTACCTGTAATTGCTACTACAGCAACCCCTAGTAAAATTCCTAGGATACCTGCTTTCCAAACGTTTTGTAAACTCATACCAGCACCTAATGCAAATGCAAAGAATGGTACTAATACTGGCACTGCTTTGCTTAAATAATCTCGCATATCTTTATCTAGGTTTCCTAGAACCATACCAACGATTAGCGGAATAATTGCACCTACTAATGTCTGCCAAGGAAACGCTGCAAGCCCTGCAACCCCTAGTGTAACCATCGTTAAGAAAGGTCCAGATTCTAAACTCATAATTGAGTAAGCACCAACATCTTCTTTTTTCCCAAATTGACCCATTAAGGCCATATATAATCCACCGTTTGTATCATTCATTGAAGCAACTACTGCTAGAACTGATAAGCCTAAAAAGAATCCGCTTTCAACCATACCGTCGCCAAATACTTTTGCTCCAATAAATCCTACTAATGCTGCGATACCTACTTTAGTTGCAAGTAATGATCCGCCTTTTTTCATAATATAAGGAGTTGCTTTGAAATCAATTGTTGCTCCCATACATACATAAAACACCGCCAGGATTGGTAATGCCCCCGTCATTAACGCTCCTGTAAATGATCCAAATGTCGCTCCTGCAGTTGGAAAAAGTGTATTAATAATAGCACCTAATAATAATGGAACAATCATCATTCCACCTGGAATACGGTCCAGTGTTGCTTTGATTTTCATAAAAATAATCCCCCTTGTATGTGTTTTATTTTGAAACATTAAATTTTAAAAGCGTTTACAATTTTGATTATACTTCTAGAAAATTCTAAATACAACACTGGTATTGTTTAAATATGAAACAATTATTGCATTTTCCTCCAAAGAGTTGCTCTACTAATTCCCAATCTTTTAGCAGCCTTTGATTGGTTCATTCCTTCATCTTTTAATACTTCCTCTAAAATTTGTCTTTCGATTTCAACCCATGTTTTATTCAAATCAATTCTTTGAGCAGAAGAACTCACTTCAGTAAAGCTATATCTTTCCCAAACTAGATCCCATTCTTCTATCCCAATATAATGACCTTTTGCTAGTGCTAGTAATTCACTAACGATATTTTCTAATTCCTTTAAGTTACCTGGCCAATTGTACTCCATTAATCGATTTAGAACCTCTTCTCTCATTCCTACAAACTGCTTACCGTATATTGAATTGTGATTTGCAATTAATACTCTAGCGATCTCCTCTATATCCTCAGTTCGATCGCGAAGAGGTGGTATAACTAGCTGATATTCCCCAAGTAAGTGAAGTAGCTCTTGATGTATATTTGGATCTTTCAATAGATGTTTAAATGTAAATTTAGATGAACTAATCACTCTCAAATTAGTTCCTTTTCGAAGTTCATTTGCCAATCGTTCCTGCATTTGAATTGAAAGGTTTTCAATATACTCTAGATATAAGGTGTCATTAGATGGAATTTGAAGTAGACCTACCTTTGAATCAGTTCCAAAAAGTTCTGTTGCTAATTTTGATTCATTAATTGAGTGACAAGCTACATGATAAAATCTTCCTCTATTACGTGAACTAGCTGAATGAATAGCTTCTGCAAACACAGCTTTGCCTGTTCCAACTTCACCAGATATCCATACTTGATTGTCCGTTTTTGCATATGCAATAGCACGTTTAATTGTTTTTGTTATCTCGTAACTCGAACCAATAATTTGAGCGAAAGAAGCAATTTGTGCAGGCATCTGAACAATATCTAACTCCGACATATACGGTGTTTTATTAGGCTCTATATAAATGAAAACATCGTCACCGTAAGGCACAGTTTTAAGATTGTATGATTTTTTCTGAATCAGTACATGTTCAAAATGAATTTTATCTGAATGAATCCCATTAACTTTCAGTAGAAATGTTAAGTCATTAGGCAACATCGTTACTTCTCCCAATAACTGCTGACATGTGTCATTTAAATAAAGAACCTTCCCTTTTGGATCGCATACTAAAGTACCAGTTGGAAAGTTCTGAAGTATATGCTGGAAAAAAGAAGCTTCTTGATGACTCTTTAAATATATATCATGTACAGATTTCACTTCTGATAACATATCCTGTATCGATTCAACACCTGATGTAATAAGGATTCCATGAAGTCCCATTTCTTGGGCTGTCTTGACCGTTACCACATCACCAAGTACGATTTGTGCTCCCTCTTTGACTGCCTTTTCAAGCTTTACTCTCACTTCCGCTTCATGGTTAATCGAGTAAATTGGAATTTCAAAATCTAATAAACTAGAAACTGTTAGTGCACCCTGACAAATATTAGGGAAACCGATAATTGCCAACTTACTATTAGAGTCCTTTATTAATGTTAAAACTCTTAAAATGTCATATCCTGAAACAGGTATATCCACAACAGGAATCGAAACGTGTTTCCTAATAAAAGAAGCCGTACCACCTCGACTAATAATGACATCATAATTCTGTTCTTGAGCACTTAATACAATTGGGAGAGCAGCTTCTAAATCTGCAACTTCCACATCTATTTCAAATCTATTATCTTCACCAACAACTTGTAATAATAGATCACGAAGTCCAGGATAAGGCGCAATCCCTTTCACTTTAATTTTCATTCAGGCTTCCTCCAAAAGTGTTTCTATTTGAAACAGTATGTGAAAATTATACAATAATCGCTATAAATTAACAAAATAACAGATAACAATTGGATAAAATTGAACCATTTCTAATCTAATATGATTCTTCTCTACAAAAAATGTAAATATACCGATACATTAAATCTAATAACAGCTTTATAATAGTTTTATGAAGAATGAAAATGACGCGGACCAATACGAGGTGGATACTGGTGAACAAAACAATAGTAGAAAAATTAAACTTGCAAAAATATAAAAAAATAGCTGTATTACAATTACCTAGCGGAGCAAATTATTTCGAACAATTAGCAGATTATGACACAAGCTTAACTGAAGAATCCTATGACTTAATTTTTGCATTTGTATTTGATATGGAGTCTTTGAAGGCACTCGTAACAGAAGTTATTGAACATAATTACTTACATAAAAATAGCTATTTATATTGTGCTTATCCTAAAAAAGGCAATAAAGTATATCCAACATACATACATCGAGATGATTTATTTGAAGGTTTGGGAGCAGACGAAGCTGGTTTTATAGGGACAAGTAATATTAAATTTGCCCGAATGGTAGGATTGGATGAAATCTTTACTGTTGTAGGTTTTAAAGAAGATTCTCGTACTAAAGTCCAGGCTTCTACAAAGCCAAGTCAATGTGTAGATGATTATATTGAAATGATTCCTTTTATTGAAAAAGATCTACAAGTAAGACCAGATTTACTTACATTTTTCCAAACTCTTACTCCTGGTTATCAAAAAGATTGGGCTAGATATGTTTATAGCGCGAAACAAGAAAGTACTAAAGCTAAAAGACGTGAAGAAATGAAAATGATTTTAGGCTTTGGTTTCAAAAGTGTGGACTTGTATAAACGTAATAAATAAACAAGAGTAAAAATTTCTTAAAACATATAAAGGGTGTCTCTTAGTCAACATAATTGACCAAGGGACACCCTTTATTACTGTATTACCTTAATTTTGTACCAGCAGTTCAAATTCAAGATTAGACTATTCTGATGGATTTGGATTTTTACTTTTTATATTTAAAGCTACCAATTGATGCAATTTTTGAAGTTCCTTTTCTCCAAAGAACGATTGTGCTTTATTTAAAGTAGACAGTGTACTTTCAATCAAAAATTTACGTGGAATTTTTGTATGGTTACATTCATTATGAATAAAGTCCAATAGCTCCTGATATTTTGCCTGCTCCTCACACTGTATGAGCTTCTTTTTCATTGTGCAAATGCAGTCATTTAATTCCTGTTGAATTGTAACACTTGTCTTACAAGCAGGAACCCAATTTTTTAGTACTTCAGGCTTAATTAACTGCACCCCAGACAATGAGACTTCTTCAACGATATTCACTACTCGCTCAACGCTATATTTTACTACTTCGTGAACACTTAAATCTAACTCTTCAGCTAAATCATAGTACTTTATATTGTGATGTAAAATCCCGATAAACATAATTGCACAATCTAATAGATATGGCTCCTTACTTTCACCAAAAATATCTAAAAATCGAGAGTACAACCAGTTCAGCATTTTAAAATTACCTTGTTTAATAAAATGCTTTAAATCTATATCGTTAATAAAGATTACTTCTTCAAAAAGAGTAAATAATTTATTATTTCTATTTGTCTGCAGGATTAATTCCATTTGTTTAATGAAAATATTAATATTTGAAGGCTCTTGACCAATCAACAATTCATTTCTTTCTTGTTCAAGCTTTGAGTAAATCATTTGAAAAAGCGCGATTAATAAATCACTTTTAGAAGAAAAATAGTTATAAAAAGTTCCTTTTGAAATACCGCTGTATTCTAAAATGTCCTGTATCGATGTTGCTTGGTATCCTTTTTCAATAAATAATTCATGGGCTATTTTTACGACACGTTGCTTTCTATCGTTCATTTAATCACCTTTAATTCCCAATAAATTTCTGTTTAAGACACATAGTACATTATTTTTTCAAATTAAACTAGTAGAAACATTAGAGATTTTTAATTGAAACATTTGTAACAATGGTATATCATATAAACTTAAATGGAAATACAGTTCAAAAAAATATACTAGAGGTACAAAGGAGGGGAATTCATGGTACAGTCCATGGAAAAACGTCCACCATACGGGATTATAACAATCTTGATGATTGGTGCTTTTATCGCATTTTTAAATAATACTTTACTGAATATCGCATTACCTTCAATTATGAAGGACTTAGATGTAGAGCCTTCGACAGTTCAATGGCTATCTACTGGATACATGTTAGTGAACGGAATTTTAATTCCAACTACAGCATTTTTAATTCATAAATACTCTGTTAGACATTTATTTCTTGTAGCATTACTTTTATTTAATATTGGAACACTTGCTGCAGGATTTGCACATATTTTCCCTCTATTATTAGCTGGGCGTATGATTCAAGCATCAGGTTCAGCAATTTTAATGCCTTTGTTAATGAATGTTATGTTAACAAGTTTCCCTATTGAAAAAAGAGGAACGGCAATGGGATTCTTCGGGCTAGTTATGATGGGTGCACCAGCAATTGGTCCAACATTATCGGGTTGGTTAATTGAGCATTATGATTGGAGAATGTTATTCCATTTCGTAACACCTATTGCCCTAGTCATACTAATTATTGGCTTTTTCTTACTAAAAGATAAAAAAGAAAAAGTGGTTAGTCACTTAGATCTTTTATCTGTATTGCTATCAAGTTTAGGGTTTGGTGGATTACTGTATGGATTTAGCTCTGCTGGTAGTAAAGGCTGGGATAGTCCGTATGTATATGTAACGTTAATCGTCGGAGCAATTTCATTAGTTTTATTTATCGTTCGCCAATTAAAACTTGATAAACCAATGCTAAACTTTAAGATTTATCGGTATCCAATGTTTGCCTTATCTTCAGCGATTTCGATTGTTGTTACGATGGCAATGTTCTCTGCAATGATGCTTTTACCAATCTACACTCAAACACTTCGTGGAATTAAGCCATTTGACGCTGGTTTAATGCTTCTACCAGGTGCTCTTTTAATGGCAATTATGTCACCAATCACAGGTAAGTTATTTGATAAAATTGGTGGTAGAATACTCGCTGTTATTGGTTTAGCTATTATGACCGTAACAACTTACTTCTTAAGCAAATTAACACTGGATACAACTTATACACACTTAATCATCCTATACTCTTTACGTATGTTTGGTATGTCTATGGTAATGATGCCTGTTTCAACGAACGGATTAAATCAATTACCAAAACAATTTTATCCGCATGGTACTGCAATGAATAATACACTTCAGCAAGTATCTGGTGCAATTGGTACTGCGTTATTAGTTACAATTATGTCTAACCGTACTGAATCATATGCTAAGGATTTAGCAGCCGATGCAATGAAAAATGTAACAGGTAAACCTTCACCTGAAATGTTAGCTCAAATAAAACAAGAAATTACAGCGAAAGCAATGTTAGAAGGAATTAACTTCTCATTTTATGTAACAGTATTTGTTGCTCTTGTCGCATTTGTTCTTGCGTTCTTTATTAAGCGAGCAACGCCAGCTGAAGAGATAATCGAACAGCCCAATACAACATTAAATAAAAAACTAGCTGAAAATTAAAAAGAAAAAAGTTCAACCAATATATGGTTGAACTTTTTTTGGTTCTATTAGCAGCTTTTTTCGAAGCATATCAGTATACTGGCGTTCCCTTGAATCAAATCGCAGTCCAACCACCATCAACTTTAATTGTTTCTCCCGTTACAAAATTAGCTAAGTTAGAAGCTAAATATAGAACAGCACCAGATATGTCTTCTGCCTTTGGAAGCTTTCCTAATAAAATCCTACTCTCTACATCCTTTTTAAAATCCTCATCTTCAAACATTTTTGATGTTAATTCAGTTTCAATAAACGTGGGAGCAACAGCATTCACATTTATTTTATGAGCTGCCCACTCCACTGCTAAAGCTTTTGTGAGCTGTACAACTCCACCTTTACTCGAACAGTATGCTGCCCTTTTATAATAGCCCACAAAAGACATTTGAGAAGCAATATTAATGATTCTTCCACCACTTTCTTGTTTGATTATCTGTTTTGCCACAGCCTGGCTAATAAAAAATAAAGATTTCAAATTTGTATCAATTACTTGATCCCACTCCTCTTCTGTCACTTCAATTGCCGGCTTTGGAATATTGATACCAGCATTGTTTACTAGCACATCTACAGTTCCATAATAATCTATGACCTCTGCAACTATATTTTTAACATTTTTGAGATCATTTACATCCACTTGAAATGCTTTGTTATTTTTATGTATTGCTTGTAAGTCATTGAGAGCGTGGTCAAGAGCTTTTTGATTGCGACCTAATATAATGACATTTGCATTTAGTCTAGCAAATGAAAGAGCAATTTCTTTTCCAATTCCTTTGCTTCCACCTGTCACTATTACTGTTTTATTTTGAAGATCTGCAAAGTATGTGTTCATTTATTCAATACCTTATCTTCTCGTTTTTGATCGAGCTTAAGAAAATGTATAAGCGTTTCTTCACGTTCTTCATTTAATTTCTTAGAATTTTCTTCATCCCAGACGTAAAAGCCCTCTCCATTTTTATGTCCAAGCTTTCCCGCTTCAACTAATTCTGTTAACGTACTTCCAGATTTTTTCTCTGAACTTAAATCTCCAAATAAATAGTTCGAAATTGCAGAGAATACATCAAGTCCACCCATATCCGCTGTCATTAAAGGCCCTGTAACCGGTAATCTTCGACCAATACTATATGTTACCGCTGCATCAATATCTTCTTTCGTCGCGACACCTAAATCTAACAGTGCTTGTGCTTCACGGAATAATGCGTACTGCAAACGATTACCGATAAAACCTAAAATTTCTTTTTGAATTAAAATAGGTTTTTTATTCATCAGTTTAATTAGGTTCATTGAACGATTTATTGTATCTTCATTTGTTTTCGTCCCTTTTACAATCTCAACTAGTGGAATTAGATGACCTGGGTTCCAAAAATGAGTCACAATAAAACGATGTGGATGGATCGCTTCTTCCGCTAATAATGAAGGGGTAAATCCTGATGTATTGCTAGCAATAATGACATCCTCACTTATTATTCGTTCAAGTTCTTGATACAAATTCCGCTTCAATTCAATGACTTCAGGAATCGCTTCTATAATAAATGTCGTATTTTTTACAACCTCTTTGATGGAAGTGACCAGTGTGATTCGACCTCTAATGTTTCTACCTTCTGCTTCACTAAACAAATCATTCTCAATCATGACATTTATTTTATCTTCTAAACCTTTATCTGCTATGGCAATGTCACGCTCATTTATCCCAGAAACTTTAACATTCATTCCTGCCCAGGCTGCTGATAGTGCAATTGAATGTCCCATCGTTCCACAACCAATGATTGATAGATTCTCCATTTTGTACACCCCTTAATTGAATATGTAGAAAATACCCAACAACTGATATGTTCGTTGGGTATTTTCTGCGTTACAGTCCTAATGAAAATAAAATAACCGCTAAAATCGTACCGAGAGCAGGTACGATTACTGTTAACGCTCCAAACATTGGATAAGCATCTTTATGCGTTTCACCAGCAATCGAACGAATAGTTGTTACAACATATCCACCCTGTGGTAAAGAATCAAGTGAGCCTGATGAGATCGAAACAACACGGTGTAATGCCTCTGGGTTTACACCTAAATCTAAATAATGTGGAGCAAGTAAAGGTAATGCAATGGCTTGACCGCCAGAAGATGAACCAGTCAGTCCAGCAATGATCGCTACGGCTAATGCGCCACCTATTAAAGGGCTGCCAGGGATGTCTGTCATAAAGCCTACTGCTTTTTCAAATGCTGGAGTAGCTTTTACGACACCACCAAATCCTACTACTGCTGCAGTATTTGCTATAGCAATAACAGCTCCAGCTGCCCCTTCTGTAATGGCTTTTCCGATATTTACAAAATATTTGCGATTAATGAGATACGTTGCTATGATTCCACTTGTTAAAGAAATAATTAAAGCTGATTGTTTTAACGAATCGTGGAAAATATACGAAATTACTAAAACAACTAGTAATGGAATTAAACTTAAAATTGGGTTTGGTAAATTCTCTCGGTGATCTCGATGATCTGATTCTCTTTCAATAAATTCTTCACCATTGTGAATAGCTTTTTTAATAGCTTTCATCAGCCACCAGTAACCAAAGATCATCATAAACGCTGCAACGATTAAGCTTACTTCCCATCCTGCATATGCATTTGTTCCTAAAAATTCAATTGGAATCCAGTTTTGAATTTCAGGTGACCCAGCTGATGTCATTGTAAAAGTAGTTGATCCAAAGCCTAGTACCGCTGGAATGAATCTCCTAGGTAAATTAGCTTCCTTAAATAGACTAATCGCCATTGGATAAACTGAGAATGCTACTACAAACAAGCTGACTCCACCATATGTTAATACAGCACATGCCAATACAACTGCTAAAGCGGCTCTTTTCATCCCAATTTTATCAACAATCCATTTTGATATACTGTCTGCTGCACCGCTATCTTCCATTACCTTGCCGAAAATAGCTCCAGTTAAGAACATGAGATACCAAGAGGTTATAAATCCTGCAAAACCATTCATATAATTTGTCACAAAGTTGGCAGTACCTTCCTCAGCAAGTTGGG
The DNA here is from genome assembly GCF_055484705.1 of Gottfriedia sp. ABJ_BB2_2. Taxonomy (NCBI): domain Bacteria; kingdom Bacillati; phylum Bacillota; class Bacilli; order Caryophanales; family Bacillaceae; genus Gottfriedia; species Gottfriedia sp. ABJ_BB2_2. The sequence continues at coordinate 62,593 of NZ_JBVFKR010000005.1, read as the reverse complement.
GAAGCAGCGGAAGACCACTTAAAATTGATACAAATACTGCAGAAAGAGGTGCTACTATCAGCAGATTCATGCCTTTCATTGTTAAATAGATTAGCAAACCTAATCCACCAAACAAACCAATAAATCCAAGAATCATTTCATCACTTCTCCCCACCGTTTCCATATCTTCGTACGCGGAGTAATGCTTGCTCTGCGTGACCTGCAAAGTTTTCAATCATACATAATCGTGCAGCGTATTCCCCAATATAAGCAGTCGCTTCAGGGCTCACCTTTTGATAAGTTACTGTTTTGATAAATTTCCCTACCCACAGTCCACCTGTATAACGAGCAGCGCCTTTTGTTGGAAGGGTATGGTTTGTTCCAATTACTTTATCTCCATATGCAACATTAGTTTCAGGACCTAAAAACAAGCAACCATAATTCGTCATATTTTCTAAGAAATAATTTGGATCCTCTGTTAATACCTCAACATGTTCAAATGCAAGTTTATCTGCTTCAATTACAGCCTCTTGAATGCTATTAACTAATAAAATTTGACCATAATCTCGCCATGAAACACTCGCTACATCAGCAGTTGGTAGAGTTTTAAGCTGTTTTTCAATTTCTTCAAGAGTTTCATATGCAATTCTTTCTGAAGTCGTAATTAAAGCGCATGGTGAAGTTGGGCCATGTTCACCTTGACCAAGAAGGTCAGTTGCAATGATCTCCCCGTCTGAAGTTTCATCTGCAATCACTAATGTTTCAGTAGGTCCAGCAAATAAATCAATCCCTACACGTCCATATAATTGACGTTTGGCCTCTGCAACAAATGCATTGCCTGGTCCTACAATCATATCTACTGCATCAATTGTTTCAGTACCAATTGCCATAGCAGCCATTGCCTGAATTCCACCTAGTAAATAGATTTCATCTGCACCTGCTAAATACATTGCTGCAATTGTCGCATGTGGGATTTCTCCATTTATTGGTGGTGTACATGCAATCACTCGTTTCACCCCAGCAACCTTTGCCGTTAATACACTCATATGTGCTGATGCCACCATCGGGTATCGTCCGCCAGGAATATAACACCCAACACTATTAACAGGAATATTTTTATGTCCCAAAATAACGCCTGGAATATTTTCAACTTCAACATCATGCAGTGATGCCAATTGTGCCTCAGCAAATTCGCGAATATTTTTTTGTGCAAATTTTATATCGTCAATTACTGCTTGTGGTACTTCAGAGATAATCTCTTCAATTTGTTTACTCGATAAACGGAAGTATTCTGGTGACCAGTTATCAAATTTAATCGAAAACTCACGAACTGCTTCATCACCACGCGTTTCAATCTCTTTGATTGCTTCTGCTACTATTCTAGAAACTTCCAAATCATTTTTTGATACTTCCTCTTTTGATTTACCAGCTTTAATTACCTTTACCATTACAAATACCCCCTTTATTATTCTTTGCATACGTATTCATTTTTCGATAAAAGAAAACGCATTCATTTTTGAATACGTATGCAAAAACTATATGTAGAGAATATTCTAAAAATAACAAAAAGTCAACACTTTATGTTGTACTTCTTTCAATTAATTGACCTTCAATTTCTATATTTCCAGCTATGCCAGTATAATTATCAATTTCCTCCATCACATAATTTACCGTTTCTTCAACCATTTTAGAAATTGGTTGTTCCCACGTTGTTAAATTATAAATTGGCCAATTTGCCATCGCTATATTATCAAAACCAACTACTTTCGTTGCTAAAGGAACCTCGATAGAATGCTTACGGAGCGCATCTAATACACCCATAGCCATGATATCGTTCGCAACGAAAAATGCTGAAGGGATCTCACCTTTTTGTACAATACTATTCGCTGTTTGATAACCACCTTCATAAGAATAATCAGATTCATATATTTTATATTCTACTTGCAGCTTATCCAACGTTTCAGTAAAACCTTGCTCACGATCCCTGCTTGTTGATGTGTTTCTGTCTCCTGAAATATACACCATGTTTGAGCAGCCTTTTTGTTGTAAAAAATTAGCTATTTGGCGACTTGCATCTAAATTATTTGTACAAACAGACAAGAAATCATTTTTTTCTGCTTTTCGATTAAACAATACTAGTGGAATTTTATTTTTCTTAATATCGTTTGTCACCGTTAAAGAAAGCATCGCATCTGTAATAATGATACCTGCAACATTATAGTTTAATAGCATATCTATATCTTCTTTTTGAATTTCTTCATTATTTGTTTGAACAAATAGAATGCTATAACCTAACTTTTTAAAAGCTGTCGTAAACTCTTTTAAAACCTGTGGGTAAAAAGGATTTTCTACACCCTTCATGACAAGACCAATAATTCTAGTTTTCTTTGTGATTAAACTACGTGCAAATTCATTTGGATTATATCCTAATTCTTCTGCTGCAGATAAAACCTTTTTACGGGTTTTCTCAGAAACCGGTGTTCCGCCAAAAAACACTCTTGAAACAGAAGATTGTGAAACACCTGCCAGTTTAGCAACATCTTTTGCATTAACCCCATTTATCATGATTATTCCCAACCTTATCTTAAATTACATATAATTATTCATTATACTATCATAAAGGGCTAAAATAATAGAGTGTTCAGACTACTTATTTACTGACTCTTTCTTCCTTTTAGTAAAGTAACTGTACTTATAGTAAAATAGTTTCATTACATATTATGTGGGGTGAAAAAATGAAAATTGGCGTCATTGGGTTAGGCGATATTTCTAAAAAAGCTTACTTACCTGTTCTAACTGAAAGAGAGGATCTAGAGTTGGTGCTTTGTACTAGAAATGCGGAAACGTTAAACCAATTAGCAAAAAAATACCGAATTCAGGAAACAGCCCAGACAGTTGAAGAGTTACTTACAAAAAATATCAATGCTGCATTTATCAGTACCGCTACAGATGCTCATTTTGAGTTAGCTCAGACATTACTTAAAAATGGTATTCATGTATACATAGATAAACCTATTTCGATGAACTATGATGAAACTACACAAATAGTCGAGCTTTCAAAAAAAGTAGGTAAAATCGCAATGGTCGGTTTTAACAGAAGATTCATACCTAGGGTCAAAGAGCTGAAAGAGCATGGAAAACCAAGCTTAGTTATTATGCAAAAAAATAGATTTGCATCCCCTGACTATACTAGAAGATTTATTGTAGAGGACTTTATTCATGTTGTGGACACACTTAGATATTTGATGGATACACCAGTGAAAGATATAAAAATTGAGTATCTAAAAAATGACGAAAAGCTTGAGCATGTCGTACTTCAACTAATCGGAGAACAATGTACTGCTATCGGAATTATGAATAGAAATAGCGGAGTAACAGAAGAAACAATTGAGTATATGTCCAATCAGCATAAATTTGTTGTAAACAGCCTTGTGGAAACAACACATTTTCATCACAAAGATGTAAATATAACGAAATTTGGAGATTGGGAACCTACCCTTTATAAGCGTGGATTTTATCAAATAGTCGACCATTTTATTGATAGTATAAGTCATAATAAAACACCTTATCCTTCTATTGATGACTCATTGATTACACATGATATCTGCGAAAAAATTGTTGAGTATATTGAAGCTCGCGTTTAAGTTTGGGACAATGTAGATGGATTCTGTGGGGCTATTAAAGGAGGCACCTTTCGCGCGATTGTGCCTTGCGTGGTCTTGCCAATCCCGCCCCACAAGAATTTCAATTTTTTTACTTTTAAATAGTAAAACGATATCCAGCACCCCAAACTGTTTCAATATATTGTGGATTAGCAGGAATTATTTCGATTTTCCCACGAATCTTTCGAATGTGTACTGTAACAGTAGAGATGTCACCCGCTAAGTCGAATCCCCAAATTAGTTCAAACAATTCTTCCTTACTAAAAACCCGATTAGGATGCTTTGCAAGAAAGGTTAATAGTTCAAACTCTTTTGCAGTTAGATTAACTTCCTTATTATTAACATAAACTCTCCTTGATGCTTCCTCTATAATTAGTCCTCTAATCCGAATTTCTTTTTTTTCGACTGGCTTGTTGCCGCTCAATCTTTCATAACGTGAAAGATGTGCTTTTGCCCTTGCAACAAGTTCACTTGGACTAAAGGGCTTAATGATATAGTCATCAGCTCCAAGTCCTAGACCTCTGATTTTATCGATGTCTTCTTTTTTAGCAGATACGATTAATATAGGAATTTCTTTTACAGCTCGAACTTGACGACAAATCTCAAATCCATCTACGTGAGGTAACATTAAATCTAAAATGATTAAATCGTAATCTTCCGAAAGAGCTTTGTTAAGCCCTTCCTTTCCTGATGCAACCAATTCTACGTTAAATCCATTTATCACAAGATAGTCTCTTTGAAGTTCTCCGATACTTGGATCGTCCTCAATAATTAATATCTTTTTCAATTAACTTCCCTCACTTTTTTTGCATATTGAAGTGTGAAAAATATGCTCGTTCCTTTCCCTAATTCACTTTCTACCCAGATATCTCCACCATGTTCATGAATGATTTGTTTAGAGATAGCTAATCCTAGTCCACTTCCACCTGTTAAAGCATTTCTAGCATTATCTGCCCGAAAGAATCGATCAAATATATGCGGTAGAGCAGTAGGTTCTATTCCATTTCCATTATCCCTTATTTCAATTTTCATAAATTCTTTCAGATTCTCTATTGAGAATTCTATAATTTTCTCATGATTTTTCATATGCTTAATCGAATTCTGAATGATATTAACAAATACTCTCTTTAGTTTCTCTCTATCTGCTATCACAAACTCGTAGTTGTATTCATTCACATGAAACCGTACTTCGATACCCTGTTCTTCAAAATCCCAGCTAAGTTCATCCATAAAATAGTTAATGTATCGTACCATATCTATTTCTTCAAAATTAAATTGTATCTTTTTTAAATCTAATTTTGAAAATAGAAAAAGATCATCAATTAAAGCATCCATATCAGTTGCTCTTTGATAAATTGTTGTAAGATAACTATCCATTTTTTGAGGAGAATCAGCGACTCCATCTTTGATTCCCTCAACATATCCTTTAATAGCAGTAATAGGTGTTCTTAAATCATGAGATATATTTGAAATAAGTTCTTTTCTATTTTCCTCATATTTTAATTGTAGATCTATTGATTCTTTTAGCCTTTGACGCATTTCTTCATAAGCTACACTTAGTTGCCCAATTTCATCATTTGATCTTGCAGTCACTTTGAAATTTAGATTCCCATCTCTAATTTTTTGTGTAGCAAGCTTTAACGCCGACAATGGTGTTACAATACTTCTCGTTACTAAGAAGTTTAATATGCCATTCGTTACAATTAATAATATCAATAAAACACCAATTAAAATCGGAAATAAATTCTTAGATAAAGCAACATATGGACTAACTTTCTTTATGACAAAAATGCTACCTAAATCTTTATCATTATAATAAAAATCAAATTTCACATAAGAAAAATAATACTTACCGTAACTAATTGTATCCCTAATATGAATATTTGAAGGTTCAAATTTCGGAAGATTTTTTACGCTATGGATAGATTTTAATTTATCTGTCTTATAAACAAATGAAGCTCCCTTTCGAATGATAAGGGCTGATGATACGTCCTTTAACTGTTCATCATATGCTTTTAAAGTATTTTCATCTAAGAGTTGCTCAGGTTGTTTCAACGCTAAATATTTCAAATCTAAAAATACACTTTCTTCTTGAGCCGTTATCGGTTTATGTGAATAATGATTTGCAAATAAGTGTTTTATACTACTCATATCTCCAGTTATAGCTAAAACCATTAATAACCCTGATATAATAAAAAGTCCAATTGTTACGACTAACATAGCCGTATAGGATAATAACATTCTCAAACGGATTGACATGCAATCCCTCCTAAATAGATAAAACTTAAAAAGAAAGGTTGTCCTTACATAAATGACAACTATTTTTAATAGCCTAATTTAATAATAAATGAAACACAAAGTTGCGTTACTTCCTTTCAGATTACACTTTATAATTAATTCTAGGCTCTACTATTTTCACTTCAGGCAATCGAAATTTTTGAGCATGCCATTGAACTACCGCTTAAACATGACGCGTAGTTTGAAAGACATTTTCTTTATTTTCAAAGATAATTGTAACACTTCAGTCTCTTAATGAGAAAACAACCTACTTTTACTTCAGCGCTAACTTTATTCTATGCCTCAACATTATTAATCTCTGTACTAGTTAAAATTCTCCTGTAGTTTATATTTTATTTAAATCAACCGTTGACTTAACTACATAGTAACCTCTAATACTTAACTCACAGAGAACAATGTATTAACAAAGTATTAAAAGTTAATGAAATAAAAAATACAGTGCTGTTTAGGAGAAATAAAGTTATGCTTAATCACCTTTTGATTCACCTATTTTCACTTATTAACAATTGTCTCAATCACTAGGAATAATTAGTGTAAAACTGATGTAAAATTTTATAACAATTCATATTTTTATGATGTATTTTTCTGTAAAATAATAATAGAAATTACTAGTTTACTAGGAGGAAAAACTCATGAAGAGTTTTACAAAGCAAGAGAATAGTTGGATGTTATATGATTGGGCCAATTCAGCTTACTCTATTATTATTACTACTGCTGTTTTCCCACTATTTTATAAGGCTGCAGCTACAAAAGCTGGAATGAGCGCTTCAGATTCTACTGCTTATTTAGGTTATACCATTGCAATTTCCACTTTCATTTTGGCAATGTTAGGACCAATTCTTGGTACAATAGCTGATTATAGGGGATTTAAAAAGAAGTTTTTCTCCTTCTTTTTAGCACTTGGTGTATCCTTTACAGCTCTACTTGCATTTATTCCTAGTGATAAATGGTTGTTATTATTAATCTGCTATACCATTGCAGCGATAGGATCCGCTGGAGCAAATGTTTTCTATGATGCATTTTTAGTAGATGTCACTTCTGAGAAACGAATGAACAGAATATCTGCTCGAGGTTTTGGTTTAGGTTATATTGGGAGTACAATTCCATTTCTGATTAGCATTGCGATTATCATTTTAGCCCAACAAGATATTCTTCCAATCACGACAACAACAGCAAGTCAAATTGCATTCTTGATTACCGCTATTTGGTGGGGTTTATTTTCAATCCCTATTTTACGAAATGTCCATCAAAACTATTTTATTGAACCTGAACAAAATCCAATTATAAATAGCTTTAAAAGACTTGGAAAGACCTTTAAAAACATTCGCCAATATCGGGCTTTATTTTTATTCTTACTTGCTTATTTCTTTTATATTGATGGCGTTGGAACCATTATTACTATGTCTACAGCTTATGGATCTGATCTTGGAATTAGCTCAACAAACCTACTGATTATCTTATTTGTTACGCAAGTTGTAGCTGCCCCTTTTTCAATCCTTTTTGGAAGACTATCAGAAAAATTTTCTGGTAAAAAAATGCTTTATGTTGGAATCAGCATTTATATTATTATTTGTATTTATGCATTCTTCTTAAAAACAGCTGTAGATTTTTGGATTTTAGCAATGCTTGTTGCAACCTCACAAGGTGGCATTCAATCATTAAGCCGATCATTTTATGCAAAGCTTGTACCTAAAGAAAAATCAAATGAGTTTTTTGGTTTTTACAATATTTTCGGCAAATTTGCTTCGATTATGGGACCTTTATTAGTCGGTTTAACTGCACAAATGACAGGACGTTCAAATATGGGTGTGTTTAGTTTAATTATTTTATTTGTCATCGGAATCATTATTTTAACTAGAGTTTCAGAACCACAAATTGAAGCGAGTTCTTCTGATACACTTGATCATGTTTAATGTAAGACTCTGTTAATATAAGTTGTGGTCTGTGAAGTCTAAAAAGTTTATTTGGATATCTAAACAACTTGAACATAACCAATTAAAAAAAGTCTCCCAATTCTCATCATAATTTTTGGGAGACTTTTTATGTTTGCCAGTGCGGGCATTATTTTTTTGCTTCATGCACCTTTAATAACTTACCTTTTATTGTTGTATTCTTCATCTTTTTCAATACAATTGGACCTTTATCATTTAAAATTTCAACATATGAAACAGTGTCTAGTATTGTGATGATGCCAATATCTTGCACCGTTACTCCTTCGATTTTTGCAATCGTCCCAACAAAATCAACCGCTCTAAGCTTCTTCTTCTTACCACCATTAAAATACAATTTCATAATTTGCTTATTTAACTTTTCACTTTTAGCTTGTTTAATAGTCGGTTCGACATTCATTTTCGTTTCAAATGCAGAGATTTTATTTGCTACTTCTTCTTTTGTAGGAGCAGTTTTCCTTGGAATTTTAAAACCGATATATTCTTCAATTCCTGTTAAGAATCGATCTTCAAAAGGTGTAACAAACGTAATTGCTTTTCCTTTTTGACCAGCTCGTCCAGTTCGACCAGTGCGGTGGACATAGCTTTCTTTTTCTAAAGGAAGGTCATAGTTAACGACATGAGTAATATTATCGATGTCAATCCCTCTTGCTGCAACATCCGTTGATACTAGATAACGGAACTCACCACGTTTAAAATCATTCATCACATGCAGTCTATCATCTTGTTCCATTCCGCCATGAATTTTATCACAGCTATAACCTAAATCTGCTAACTGATCATACAAACTATCCACTCTATCCTTTGTTCTACAAAAGATGATACAACTATCTGGATTTTGTACAATCGTTATATCTTTTAGTAAGGATAGCTTTTGATCTTCTTCAACTTCAAATAACGAATGATCAATCTTATCTGTTGTAAGCCCGGTTGCTTTAATCTCAATGTTCGTAGGAGTTTTCATGTACTGGTTTGCAAGATGTTTTACCTCATCCGGTATAGTGGCTGAAAATAACATCGTTACCCTATTTCTATGCATCTCGTTGATAATAGCTTCAACTTGGTCAATAAAACCCATGTTTAACATTTCATCTGCTTCATCAATAACAAGATACTGAATTTGATCTAAGCTCAATGTGCCTCTTTCAATATGATCTAATACTCGACCAGGTGTTCCCACAACAACATGAGTTTTTTGTTTTAATTCTGTTTTTTGGATAACAATCGGTTGTTTACCATATACTGCGACTGCTTTAATTCTCTTAAATCGTCCAATATTAATAAAATCATCTTTTACTTGAACAGCAAGTTCTCTAGTTGGTGTTAATATAAGTGCTTGTGGTTTATTTTCTTCCCAATTAATTAGTTCACAAATTGGTATACCGTAAGACGCAGTTTTTCCACTTCCTGTTTGCGATTTTACTACTAGGTCCGTTTTGTTTAATACAAGAGGTATGACTTTACTCTGAACTTCTGTAGGATTTTCAAACCCTAGTTGTTCTAGAGCATTTACAATTTCACTACTTAGTTGATAATCTTTAAAGCTATTTTTCCCCATAACTTGGCCTCATTTATTTTAGAATATGTTCTTATTATTTCTGTTTAATTAGTTTATAGTCTATTTTCTTTTAGTTATCATTTATTTTTAGTACAACAATATTTTTGAAAAGAACCGTAAGAAATTTTATCATACCATACTTCATTCAATAAAATTCTAATGAACTGGGAGGCTACAAAAAAATAAGGTTTCCCACAAAGTACGTTACCTCATGGAAAACCTATTATTAATTAAGAGCATAAAGATTAACTAAGTTCGTCGCATATAAGCACTAACTGTAAGAGGGGCAAAGATGATGACAATAACTGCGGCCCCAATCAGTGAGATTGATAAATCCCAACCGGCTGTTCCAGTATTAGCTAGTTCCCTAACTGCTGTCACTAGATGCGAAATTGGGTTTATTTTTACAAACCATTGAAGCCAGTTTGGCATCGTATCAACTGGTACAAATGCATTGGATAGAAAAGTCATTGGAAAAAGAACCAGCATTGAAATACCTTGAACGCTTGATGCAGTTCTAGCAATCACTCCAAAGAAAGCAAAGATCCAGCTAATTGCCCATGAACACACAATTACAATAAGTCCAGCAATCATAACAAAACCTAGACCACCTTCTGGACGATAGCCCATAATATATCCCATCGTAAACGTCAAGACAGTTGCTATTGTATAACGGATTGTATCTGCTAATAAAGCACCTGCTAAAGGTGCAATTCGTGCAATAGGAAGTGATTTGAAACGATCAAACACGCCCTTATCCATGTCTTCCCGCAGCTGCACACCAGTGACAATAGAGGTAGTAATGACTGTTTGCACAAGTATTCCGGGGATAATGACTGGTAAATAGCTTTTTACATCACCAGAAATTGCTCCACCGAAAATATAAGTAAACATTAGAGTGAAGATGATTGGTTGAAGTGTAACATCGAATAATTGCTCCGGTGTTCGTTTAATCTTTAGCAGTCCACGGTAAGCCATTGTAAATGAGTTACTTACTGACTGACGAAAGCTAGTTCTATTCTTTAGTTGACGATTGTTTACAGTACGCTGATATGTTTGATTCATACTCTTACCTCCCCCACCTTAATTGATTCGTGGGACGTCTCAGGATTGTCGTTCTCTATATCACTACCAGTAATCGTTAAAAAGACCTCATCCAAGGTCGGTTTCTGAACACTCAATTCAGCTAATTGAATATCAGTTTCACGAAGAGCGATCAGTAAGTCAGTTACTTTATCAGCGTCTGCCAAAGGCGCAGTAATTTTTCCTTCTTCTCGTGATATTTTAGAATGGACATTCAGTAGTCTTTCTACTGTCAGACGTGCTGTCTCGATCCTTTCAGGATTTTGTATTGTTAAATGTAATGAAGAACTTCCAACCGACGCTTTTAGCTCATCAACCGTTCCTTCTGCAACAACTCGGCCATGATCGATAACTGCGATTCGGTCAGCAAGTTCATCAGCTTCTTGTAGATATTGTGTCGTTAATAACACCGTTGACCCGTTCTTTACCAATCTACGGATGGTATCCCACATTTGATTACGCGTACGAGGATCTAACCCTGTAGTTGGTTCATCAAGAAAGATGAGCGGTGGTTGCGCGATAAGACTGGCCGCTAAATCTAGTCTGCGACGCATTCCACCCGAGAAATTTTTTAACGGACGCTTGGCAGCTTCAGTGAGCCCAAATTCCTCTAATAATTCTGAAGCCTTATTCTTTGCCTCTGCACGACCTAACCCTAGTAGTCGAGAGAAAATAACTAAATTCTCAGTAGCACTAAGTGACTCGTCAACCGAAGCATACTGACCCGTTACCCCTATCAGTTGTCTTACAATCTGAGCCTCATTGACAACATCGTGTCCGAATATTTTTGCTGAGCCTGCGTCTGCCCGTAATAAAGTTGCCAGCATCCTAATTGTAGTTGTTTTACCGGCCCCATTTGGACCAAGTACACCATAAATCGAACCAGCACGCACATTTAGATCTACTCCGTCTACCGCTCGATTATCACCAAATACTTTAACGAGTCCGCGTGCCTCAACAGCCCAATCACCATTGTCTGGTGCGACTATCTTTCTGTTTAAATACTCCATTTTATACCTCCTCTACTTTTAAATACATAGTGATGGTATCAATGATTTATGAATAAATTATGAACTTCAGAGTACAACTCTTACAAGAATAGAAAGGTACTGTAATGGAGTATTGAAAGATAAATTTTGTTGCTCTATAACATATTAGTTAATTTACTTATGGAGGTTTACTTGAAAAATAAAAGAGAACTCATTAACTTAATAATGAGTTCTCTTTTTTGAAATTACATTTTCTAGTTTAGGACTAAGCTTTTCGTTGAACTATGTTTTAAAATTTGGCTTGGTTCTCCCATACTGTATAGCTGTAAATGGTGCATAGCTCGGGTACATGCAGTGTAAAACAGTCTACGTAAGCTTTCATCACCATATACATCCTTGGATGCATCATAAATGATGACAGCATCAAACTCGATACCCTTGGCTAAATATGCAGGTATGACCACTATGCCTTGCTCATATTCAACAGTCCCGCTTTTAACAAGCTTGATTCCCTCGATATCTTTTAAAGCTTCGAAGGCGTCAGCACTTTCTGCAGCGGATTTACATATTACTGCTATTGTATTGTAATTTCGTTTCTTCAAGTCTTCGATTTTAAAAGTGATTTGGCGATGCAGTTCATCTCGATTTAACACTTGTGTAAGTACAGGCACTTCTCCGTCTCGTTCAAAAGCTGTAATCTGTTCGCCACCAGGAACCAGATTCCTTGTAAATTCAACGATTGGTTTAGTTGATCTATAACTTCGAGTCAAATTTATTGCATGCGTTTCTTCTGGTCCATACAAGCCTTTCAGTATGTGGAAATTGACCATTTCACTGGCATGGGCAAATATTGCTTGGTTAAAATCACCAAGTACTGTCATCCTTGCAGCAGGAAACAAACGCTTCAAAAATTCAAATTGAAACGGTGAATAATCTTGTGCTTCATCCACTAGCACCTGTTTAATTGAAGCATTTGTCTGAAAGCCTTGGATTAATTCTTTTAAAAGTAGAAACGGAGTAGCATCTTCATAATACAATTTACCTTCATCTAGCATGTTGAACGTCAGTTGACATATATCATCCCAATGCTTAGGTTTTTCTCCTTCGATTAACTGTTCAATCTTAGTCGAGTTCGCAAATAACTGCTTATAAACGCCTTTCATGTCAACAAAATGTAGCATTTTAACCCATTTACGTAATGGTTTTAACTTTCTTCGCACAACCATTTTGCCTAAAACCTTAATCTCTTTCTCATAATCGTCAAATGAATCATCTTTAAAGCCCTCTTTTTTCTGTAAAAACTTATAAGCCTTCTGGTAATCATCCTTACTAAGAAGCTCGATTTCTTCTTCGACCCATGGCTTTTTCAGTTCTAATTTCTCTGTTTCATCAATTCGTTTATTCAACCATTCTGTCAACTTCTCAATTCTGTTATAAAAGCGAAGTGAAGTGTCGGTACTATAAAATCTTTCTTTTATTTCTTTAGAAGAGATAAGCGTTTTTCCTCTGAACTTAATACCTTTAAAGATCATTCCAGATGTTTCTAGTGACTGTCTGTATGCTTTAATAACCTCAAAAAAGCGTGTTGAAGCTTTAAACTGAATATTTGAAGTCCTAGCTTGGTAGGAAGTATCACTTGTTTGAGTTAATACATATTCTAATTGACCATAATTATCCTCAACTTTAAATTGATCGCTTAATCGGTGGCTTAAGTATTCTTGAAAAGTAACTTGCTGCATATTTTCTTCACCTAACTCAGGTAGCACTCTTGATACATAATTGTTAAACATAGCATTTGGTGAAAATAATATAATTTGATCGGCTTTTAACCATTCTCTATATTTGTAAAGCAAGTACGCAATTCGTTGCAATGCAGCCGATGTCTTGCCACTGCCAGCTGCTCCTTGAACGATGAGCAGCCTTCCTTGATCATGTCTAATAATCTGATTTTGTTCTTGTTGAATACTGGCAACTATACTGTGTAAATGTTTATCAGTGCCTTTACCAAGCACGTGCTGTAATATCTCATCACCAATTGTAAGACTCGTATCAAACATCGATTCAATTACTCCATTACGGATGATATACTGCCACTTTTGGTCCAACTTACCACGAATAGTGCCCCCTGGCGTTACATATTCAGCTGGCCCTGGCGGATAATCATAGTAGACACTCGAGATTGGTGCGCGCCAATCATAGATTAAAAAGTTTTCTCCACTTTCATCTGTTAGCGTAGAGACTCCAATATAGACCCGTTCTAATTCAGAAGTGCCTTCTTCAGTAAAGTCAATTCGGCCGAAATACGGTACATCATTCATTCTTCTTAGAGCTGATAATCGCTTAGATGCTTGCTTATGAGTGCTTTGGCTAACTGATAAAACTTGTGCCTGTTGTCTTAGACTAAGAATAGTCTCTAAATAATCATCAAAATTATCAGTATTGACCTTTACTTCATCCCAAAAGTTTTTACGAATACCAATCACTTCATTTTGACGTTGGTTAGTCTCTCCTTCCATCTTGACGATTTGATCTGCAATTATATCCATGATTGTGTCGACTCGATTTTGTTCCTGACGAAGTTCTTTGTTCATTTCATGCACTCCTTTAAAAAATTTGAAAATAAGGGTTGACTGAAGTGTAATTTTGTTGTAGAATTAAAATAGGGAAACTTTACCCTAACAATAAACATTAAAGTGTAATCTATACTACTCTACCACGTTTCTTCTTTTTAATCAATGTATTTCCAACCTTCGATTTTATACCGACCTTTTAACTTCTCACCAAAAAAAGTCCAACTAATTCAGTCAGACTTTCACTTGAATACTTAACTACTTCATTCTTACTTCTTTCAATGCAAATGCACACTTTCAACTAAAAACATCTTCATCCAATTATAAGTTCTTATATTCTATTCTGGACAATTCACGTCGTCGATCACGTAGTTGTCTTACTGACTCAGCATTTCTTGAACGTCTTAACTTCTCAATATCAATGTCTCCTACAACAACTGTATCAATATTTGCATCACATTCACCAACTATTCCATCTTTTGCGAATCCAATATCTGATGGCGAAAAAATACCAGATTGTGCATACTGAATGTCTACGTTTTCTACGTGTGTTAAATTGCCCACTGTACCCGCAATACAGGTATACACCTGATTCTCAATGGCGCGTGCTTGTGCACAGTAACGTACCCGGAGATATCCTTGACGATCCTCTGTACAAAATGGGACAAAAATGATATTTGCACCTTTATCTACTGCAATGCGTGCTAGCTCTGGAAATTCGATATCATAGCTAATTTGAATCGCAATTTTTCCACAGTCCGTGTCAAACACTCGGATTTCGTTCCCCTCTGCAATCCCCCACCACTTCCGCTCATTAGGAGTTGCATGAAGCTTCGACTGTTTCTCAATTGTGCCATCACGGCGAAATAGATATGCTACATTATAAATATTTTCATTTTCTTCTACGAAATGGGATCCCCCTACAATATTGACATTATACCTTACCGCAAGTTCTGTAAAAAGTTCAATGTATTGTTCGGTGTAGGTTGCAAGCCTACGAACTGCTTGATCAGGGCGTTTTTCTTCAAGAAAAGACATCAACTGGGTTGTAAATAGTTCAGGAAATACTGCAAAGTCTGAACCAAAATCAGCTGCAACGTCTACATAGTACTCTATCTGTCGAGTAAAATCATTGAATGAGTCAATTTTCTTCATCATGTATTGTATGGCACAAATTCTTACGGGGAAGGATGCTCGATATACTCTTCTAGATTTAGGTAAGTAATCAATGTTATTCCATTCCATCAAAGTAGCAAAAGAATCTGATGCCTTATCGTCTGGAAGATAGCTTGTGTTAATTCGTTTCGTTGTAAACCCCTCTAATAATTGGAAGGATAAAACTGGATCATAAATGCTATGTTTCTCAACCGCTGCAACATATTCACGAGGTGTCATCTCTTTCTTGTGCTTATGATAATTAGGGATTCGACCACCAATGATAATGCTCTGGAGATTTAATTGACGAGCAAGCTCCTTTCGAGCTTCGTAAAGACGATGTCCAATTTTCATACGGCGATATTCTGGGTCTACCATTACTTCAATTCCATATAAATTAGATCCATGTGGATCATGATTCGTAATATAGCCGTTATCTGTAATTACATTCCACGTATGCTGATCATTATATTCGTCAAATTCAACCATGAGACTTGAGCAAGAACCTACAATTTTATCCTCATATTCTACACAGAATTGTCCTTCTGGAAAGATTCGTATATGACTTTCTAACTGTTCCCGTTTCCATCCCTCCATACCAGGAAAGCAACGATTTGATAATGCCATTATATCTGGAATATCTTCCATACGTATGTTACGTACAACGATTTTCTTCTCATATTTCGATATATCTGACTCAGACATCGTTTCACGCCCTTTCTTTAAAGGTGACTCTTACTATTTTTCAAAATAGAAGTCTCTCGAATTTACTAATACAACCGTTATGATACCCATAAATTCCCTTTTAACATGCAACAAATCATCTTTTAACACAAAACAACCCTACACTTTTTTGAGTTGGAAATTATTTCTCGAACCCTGCAGTTAATTTAGTGTTATCTATATCCATTTGAGCTAATCTGTCGAAAGAATTTTAAGGATAACCTATGTAAAGACAAGAATAAACAAAATCCCCCCGTTGTAGAATGCATTTGTTAATTTTATAATTTAATTGTTAGAAAATTCTTAACAAAGAAAACGGAGGATTTACTATGAAAAAAAATTTTATTGCAGGTACTTTAACAGCTGCTTTGAGTGCTGTTACCATCTTTAGTAGCCTAAACGTTGGACAAGCTCAAGAGGTGGATAAGAACTATGTAGTTGTCTTTAAATCAGAAACGAACCTTCCTTCTAACTATTTAGAAGTAATTAAAAGTGCCGGTGGTAAAGTAACAAAGTCATTAACAAAACTAGGGGTTATTAATGTCAAATCAGATAATCCAAGTTTCTTGGCTGAAATTCAAAAAAGCTCATCTGTTTTAGATGCAGGCGTTGAAAATACGATATATCCTGAAGCACCAGTTGATGTTGATGTTCTTCATGAAGACTTTACTGCCACTGCTGCAAATGATTTATATAACAAATATCAATGGGACATTAAACAAGTAACAAATAATGGCGCCTCCTGGAATATGGAAGGTGGAACAGGAAAATCAACAAACGGTAAGGATGTTGTAGTAGCAGTAGTCGATACCGGTATTGACTATACTCATCCTGATATTAAAAATAACTACGCTTATGGAAAGTCTTTCGTTCCTGGTATTACAAGTGCAATGGATGAAGATGGACATGGAACCCATGTTGCAGGATCTATCGCCGGTAATGGAAGAGTACTGGGTATCGGGCCACAATTAAAGGTCGCTGCATATCGTGTATTTGGTCCTGATGGTGGAGCAGCTACATCTGATATTGCTAATGCCTTAATGACAGCAGCAGATGACAATGTTGATGTTGTGAACATGTCACTTGGTGGATATGATTGGTTCCAAAATCCTGAATACGCGACAAAAGACATCGTTGCCGATGTTCGTCTCTTCAACCGTGCTATTCAATATGCAATTAAGAAAGGGGTTACTGTAGTTGGTTCTGCAGGAAATGCTGGTGTGGATATATCCAGCCCTGGTAAGCTTTCCGGGGATGATAATGGAGCTACACACAGAAGCCCTAGTAGCCAAACGTTAATTCGTGTAGCCGCTGGTGGGCAAGAGAAGAATTTAACTTATTATTCGAATTATGGAGTAGGAAAAATTGATGTGATTGCTCCAGGTGGTGATTATGGTACGGCTTGGTTAGCTACTGGTGACAAATCACTTAGAGATACGTATAAATTGTGTTTATCAACTGTTCCTGGTGGGTATGCTTTTTATGCGGGTACATCCATGGCTGCCCCTAAAACTGCTGGTCTTGCTGGGGTAATCATCGCAAAATATGGTAAGGACGTTCTTTCTCCTTCTCAAGTAAAACATATTATTCAAAGTTCAGCAGATGACTGGTTCAAACCTGGGTATGATGGTGAATCAGGTTTTGGATCAATTAATGCTGTAGGTGCTTTAAAATAGTTCAGCTGTATTCTTTCCAATTAACTTATTAAAAAAAAATATAACGTTCTTTTAATCTTTCGTTATTTAAGCAATTAATAAATAAAAAGGATCTGAATTCAGATCCTTTTTGCTTATTTCATTAATGAAATATATTACTTAATCTTCTTTGATTGGGACCCTTGTTTTTATATCCCATTGAAATAAAGTTAACTATATGCTAACTCTTTTTCAGTTAGACCAAGCGCCTTAGCAGTAGTCGTATGAATGTCTTGTATTAATTCTGGATGATCCATAAGTGAAACTCCGTACGAAGGAATCATTTCTTTTATTTTAGCTTCCCACTCTTTTATTTGTTCTGGGAAGCATTTTTCTAATACTTCAAGCATTACATGAACGGCAGTAGAAGCTCCTGGCGAAGCACCAAGTAATGCAGCTATTGATCCATCAGCAGCGCTAATTACTTCCGTACCAAATTGAAGTGTTCCTTTACCGCCCGCCTCAGTATCCTTAATAACCTGTACGCGTTGACCTGCTACTACTATATCCCAATCTTCAAGTTGAGCATTTGGAATAAATTCTCGTAATTCTTCCAAACGTTTTTCATTTGATAACAAAACTTGCTGAATTAAATATTTCGTCAATGACATTTCTTTAACTCCAGCTGCCAACATAGTGAAGAGATTATTCGGTTTTACTGAACCGATCAAATCTAAATTTGAACCTGTTTTTAAAAACTTTGGTGAGAAGCCAGCAAAAGGGCCAAACAGCAATGTTTTTTTATTGTCGATGTATCTCGTATCAAGATGTGGAACAGACATTGGAGGAGCTCCAACTTTAGCTTTACCGTACACTTTTGCATGGTGTTGCTCGACAACCTCCGGATTGTTACATACCATAAATAGTCCGCTTACCGGGAAGCCTCCAACATGTTTTGATTCAGGAATACCAGTCTTTTGAAGTAAAGGTAGACTTCCGCCACCGCCACCGATAAAGACGAATTTAGCAGTATGGTATACAGTCTTACCCGCTTCCATATCATGCACTTTTAGTTCCCATGAACCATCCTTAGTTTGTTTAAGATCCCTAACTTCATGCTGATAGTTTAACTCAACATTTTTACTTTCTAAGTGATCAAATAACATACGTGTTAATGCTCCAAAGTTAACATCCGTACCAGAGTCGATTTTTGTTGCCGCGATCGGCTCATTTGAAATGCGCCCTTCCATAATCAATGGAATCCATTCCTTCAGCTTTTCTGGGTCATCTGAAAATTCCATTCCTTGAAATAAAGGGTTATTTGATAGCGCTTTAAAACGTTTTTTCAAAAACGAAACATTTTCTTCTCCATGAACTAGACTCATGTGAGGTATTGGCATTATAAAGTCCTGTGGATTACGAATTAGATTACTGTTTACTAGATAAGACCAAAATTGTCTTGAAAGTTGAAACTGTTCATTTATTTGTAAGGCTTTACTAATATCTATAGACCCGTCAGATTTCTCGGATGTATAGTTAAGCTCACAAAGTGCAGCATGGCCCGTCCCCGCATTATTCCATTCATTAGAGCTTTCTTCTCCAGCGTTTGCAAGTTTCTCAAACACTTTGATTTCCCATTCCGGTACTAGCTCCTTCAGTAATGACCCTAATGTCGCGCTCATAACTCCTGCACCAATTAAGATAACGTCAGTTTTTTCCTGTCTGTTTATCATTTTACCCACCCTTATCCCCCTATATTTGAAATAAAGAGTAGGTGCACCTACCATGATGTCACAAAAAAACAAGGTGCCATCAAGGAACACACCACTTCCTATTCCAATTATAACTTATTAAATAGTATAACACTATTAAAATAAAACTCATAATAGTATAACACTATTAATTTTTATACTTACTAACCATTTATTTCTATTTTCCTTATACTAAAATATCTACTATTATCAGATAATTATATACTATTTACAGCCGGTAAAAAAGTGAGAATCTTCTAATAGGCCCTTAGAATAAACAAAAATATCCTTAATTAAGCATTTTACATGGGAATAAGCCTTTAATTACCATTTATCATTTTTCTGACACCTTATTTTTTTGCAATTATTTTTTGTACATTTACTCACTTGTTAATCTGCAGTAATTATTTTTTACTAGGTTAATTCTTATAAATTTCTATAGAATGTGTTAGTTGATTTTAACTCCAGCTGCTCCCTTTACGTGGGGCAAGCTGAGTCTCCTGGGTCCGCACGATGTGATTATGCATGTGTTACGGACAGGACGTCGTGAAAATAGTATCCTACCTTACTTGACCTGCGGGGTTTTAAGCCTTCCTGTATCTTCTACAGGAGTCTCGCACCTTCCGTTATGATCGACTTCTGTTTATATCAGTATAAACCCAATAGACAACAACAATATTTTGAAAAGATTCCAGACAAAAAACCATATCAAAAATGATATGGTTCTCTTTTATATTTATTCCTAGTTGATGGATATGACAAATCATTTGGTCTCCTACCATTACCCTTCCATAACAAGCACTAGTTACTCATTACTTTGGTATTTGGGCATGCTAATCATTGCCTTAAATAAATCTCCATCAACTTGTATGATAAATTGCCCTTTTTGTATATCAATCAAGCTTTTAGCAATGGAAAGACCTAGTCCACTTCCTTGACTATTTCTTGATTCATCGCCTCTTTTAAAACGTTCCATTAATTCATCCGCTGAAATATTTAACTCATAGGCAGAAATATTTTTAAATGTTAGTAGGATTTCATTTCCTTTATCTTCAATATCGATGTAAACCCTTGATCCTCTGAGAGCATATTTGAATATATTTGATAATAGATTCTCAACGGATCTCCACAATAATTTCCCATCTGCTGAAATATATAGTCTATCGTCAGGGTGATTTATTTTAAATGTTAAATCTAAAGCCTCAATTTTGGCATTCACTTCACCCAGACCTTGGGTTAGTAATGATAAGATATCTATACGTTCTAAATGGACGGGAATCGTTCCGCTGGTAGCCTTAGCGGCTTCAAATAAATCATCTGTTAGAACCTTTAAACGTTTTGATTTTTGATCCAAAACCTCAACATACTCTTCTATTTTTGTTAGATCCTTTTCCTTTTTCAATAGATCTACATAAGTAATGATTGACGTTAGTGGTGTTCTTATGTCGTGTGATACATTCGTAATTAGTTCTGTTTTCAACCGCTCATTCTTTAATTCACTATCTACTGCCTTTTTTAAGCCATCAGTAATGCTGTTTATATTATCGGAAAGTCGTGCAAACTCTCCTTTTCCTTCTACGATGATACGATGTTGAATATCCCCTTCTTTTATTTTCTCTACACCTTCTTTTATCGCATTAAATTTTTTGATTCGTTTATATGCAAACCAAGCTGCAAAGCCCAAAGTTATTGGAAAGATAAAAAATGTTAACGCGACTAAGATTGGATAACCTATTACAATTAGTACAGTCTTTACACCAGTGCTTCCGCTATTATATACATTTCTAATAAATGCACAAAGCTTACTTATTAATAGATAAATGAATGTATGTTTTAATAAGGTTCCATTTTTAATATGCTTTACAATTGATAAAATTAGCAGTAGTCCTAAAATAGCAAACGGAATCGTAAATAAAACTGTCATTTTGTTAATTGTTTCAAGGGTGAGACCATCCACCAAAGCCACCCAAGATATAGTCAGACCAAATAATAGTACTACTTTTACATCATTAAATAATGTATCTAATTTATTGAAGTGTAGTTCATTATCCTTAAATGAATTTCTACCAATAATCAATACTAAAAACACAAATGAAACTATAAACCCTATTAAGCTCCCAATAAAAAGATAGAACTCTTTCGTTGCAATTTCCTTATTTTCTTCCCATTCTTTTATTTTAAGATTTAAAATCTCATGCGGGAAAGCTACATAAACTTTTGTATTTTTCGGGTTTAATTGATCTGTACTGCTTGTAATCAATTGAAGATGTTCGTTCTTTTTAACCTTTTCAGGATAAATAGTAGTTTTATAACCATCAAATAGTAAAGATGAAGGATAATTTCGTAAATCCTCTGTTTTCGAGCTATTTTTATATTCGTTAACACCGTCACCTCCGTAATATAATAATTCATTATGCTGATCTAAATTTTGAATCAATAAATGATATTCCTTTACATCATTCATGATCAGTTTTTTCTTTTCCTGACTAATTTCTTCCGCGTACTCTTCTTGAAATGTTTGGAGATTTTTCTCATGGCTTAAGCTTGGATCATATCTTTTGGATCGTTCTACAAATTCAGGATATAAATCGTCTTCAATGTTTCTGATGTCCTCTTTGCTTATTGTTCCACCCTTTAAGATATTTTCCTCATTCTTATACACTCCCACTAATTGCGTTAGGCTACTGACAACCGTTTCGACTTCTTGTATAAAGGATTGACTAAGGAAGTAGTCCTGTTCAAAAATAATTCCAAAATCATCATCAACTTGAACTGCTACAACTGAAATTGACTTAACAATGCCCGAAAAAAATAAAACGGCTATTATAAAAACAATGATTTTTGTTGTTAATAAGTGGCTATATTTTTTCAACTTTATATCCAACTCCCCACACCACTTTCAAATATTTAGGTTCTTTCGGATTGATTTCTATCTTCTCTCTAATTTTGCGTATATGTACCGTTACTGTATTTTCCG
The DNA here is from genome assembly GCF_055484705.1 of Gottfriedia sp. ABJ_BB2_2. NCBI lineage: Bacteria > Bacillati > Bacillota > Bacilli > Caryophanales > Bacillaceae > Gottfriedia > Gottfriedia sp. ABJ_BB2_2. The sequence goes on along the minus strand of NZ_JBVFKR010000005.1, from coordinate 40,265 downwards.
GATTAAACGCCGCTTCGTTCCAAACTCTTTCATAAATTTCTTCGATTGAAAATACCCTACCAGCATTCTCAGTCAAAAGCTTCACAATCTTATATTGAACTGGAGTAAGGTGAACGACCTCCCCATCAACAGTGATTGTTTTACTTTCATCATCGATCACAAGTCCACCACTTCGATAAACATTGCTTTTGGCCTCAAGGCTCCCAAATGTCGTATATCTTCGAAGCTGAGATTTAACCCTCGCTATTAGCTCTAAAGGATTAAAAGGCTTCGTTATATAATCATCTGCTCCTAAATTTAAGCCTAAAATTTTATCCGAATCCTCAGACTTAGCAGAAAGCATAATCACAGGTACCTTATTATTTTCTCTAATCTTCATCGTTGCCCTTATTCCATCTAGCTTCGGCATCATAATATCCATAATAATCAGATGAATCTCCTGATTTTCAATAACCTCTAAAGCTTCTTCTCCGTTATAAGCCTTAAATATGCTATATCCTTCATTTTCTAAATAAATGCAAATTGCTTCTACAATCGATGTATCATCATCACAAACTAAAATGTTCATGTAAATTCTCTCCTATGTATGTATTTCAACATGAAACCACCCCTTTATTTTTGAAGTTAACAGGATGATATCAAGAAAATATTAAAAACCACCTAACACAAATCTTAAGATTTTCTTAGGATTAATAAAAACAGCCAGCTTTTTAGGCTGGCTTGTTAAGGTCATTCTATTTTATTGGTATAGAAGATGCAATACGATATTAGGTAGAAAACAACTCTTATACCTTTATTCTCATAACTAACGCTTACTTTTTTCCTTAATTGGCACCCAAACTTCACTATATACATTTTCATAAGTACCATCATGCTTTGTAAAAGAAATTCCAGGTAGGTCAACTATTTCATAACCTGAAGATGGCAACCACTCCGAATATATTTTAGCAGTCGTTTCTTGAAGGGTTGCAGGAAATGGTCCTTGATTAGGGAAAATTGCCCATAAACTTTCTTCAATAGAAAGTTGTTCCAAATCAGCAAATTGATTTACTTTTGTTGTTGCAAAACCAATCATATGAGTTAGGTAACCTTTTTCTTCTAAATAATCATCATCAAAATCATAAGATACATTCAAGACTTGATGAGGATATAAATCAGCTAATTGATGCATCTCATTTCTTTGTTGTTCGGTAATTGACTTGGCTAGTTCTAAAATTGCATTATTGACACCTTCAAATTGTATTGGCACCCTTTTCGAAACTCCAACTATACTAAATTTCTCTTTCTTTTCAATTTTGAATTCCATGGAAATTCCTCCCCTTATATCAATAAAGAATGAAAATTTGGGAAATGATTTTTGAATTTTATTTTTCGTTACTTCTGAAGGTAAGAAGCCGCACCATTCACGAAAGGCTCTTGAAAATCCCTCAATTGAATTGTAGCCATATTTATAGGCAACATCTGTAACCTTCGCACCATTTATTAATTCAACATTTGCTACTGATAATCTCCTGTTTTTGATATACTCACTCAATGACATTCCTGCCATATACGAAAACATTCTTTTAAAATGATAATCAGATAGCCCAACTATTTTTGATATTTCTTCTCCGGATATTTCTTCCGTTAAATTATGATCGATGTAATCCATTAATTGGTTGAATTCCTGCAACATTTCATTTCCCTCCTTTACAGTTACATCATATTGTAACCATTGATTTTTCACTCGATATTTTATATACGGATTATATCGGATTAAGATGAAAAACAGCTTAGAAATACTCTAAGCTGCTTTCGTGTTCATTTTTATCCTTTTTTAAATAACCTGTGTATTAGCTAACATCTAACTTCTAGCGATTGATCATTTACTTATGGTACGGTTCATTCCTATTAATTCGATAAGCTCTATAAATCTGTTCCACCAAAATTAACTTCATTAATTGATGTGGAAATGTCATTTTTGAAAATGATAGTGTATCATCCGCTCTTTTCATGACTGCATCGCTTAAGCCCAATGAACCTCCAATTACAAATGCTACCTTGCTGTTTCCGTATGTCGCTAATTGATCTATTTTTTTTGCTAGCGATTCTGACGTATGCTCTTTTCCTTTTATCGCAAGTGCAATTACATATGAATCATCAGATATTTTGCTAAGTATTCTTTCGCCTTCTTTTTCTTTTACAATTAACATGTCTGCATCACTTAAGTTCTCTGGTGCTTTTTCATCCGGCACTTCGATTATATCCATTTTTGCATAACTAGATAATCGCTTTATGTACTCATCTATCCCCATTTTTAAATATTTCTCTTTTAATTTTCCAACACTAATAATTGAGATATTCACATTATATCCTCACTTTACAAACAAGTTATACACAAAAGTTATCCACATACCCACAATTTCTATCCACATTTAGTGGGGGAATCTATGTTCGATACAATATATATGGCATCATTTTGACAATATTCACAGGTTGTGGATATATTTTGCGTTTTTTCGACTTTATTCAACAATGGCGTTTCACTATACTTATCCACAAAATCATCTAGTGCCCATTCAACATGTTCATCACAACTTACTATTACTTTTTCCATTTATGTTCATCTCCTTAATTTTTTACAAAAAAAATAAGGGAAAGTAAACTCTCCCCTGAAGTATACGTTCATATTATACATACACTATATCTGTTGGTTTTTGAGGGTCTGTATGATGTAGCGCAAACTGCGTTCCAACTTCAAATCCTTTTCCCTCTAATGTTTGTGTAACAGACATTTTGGCAAGCTCTTTCATGTTATTATCTTGGCTTAAATGCGCAAGATAAATACGTTGTGTTTTGTCTCCAATAACGTCAGCCATTGCTAATGCAGCATCCTCATTAGATACATGCCCCATATCGCTTAAGATACGTCGTTTAATACTCCATGGATATTTCCCCATTCTTAGCATTTCTACATCATGATTACTCTCAAAAATGTACATATCTGCATTGGAAATAATTCCTTTCATACGATCACTTACATATCCTGTATCCGTTATTGTTACAAATTTCTTTCCATTATGATGAAATACGTAAAACATTGGTTCGGCAGCATCATGCGATACACCAAATGATTCGACTTCTAAATCCCCAAATTGATGTGTCGTTTCCATATTAAAAATGAACTTTTGCTCAGTTGGAATTTCTCCAATTAGGTGGTTCATTGCTTTCCATGTTTTTTCATTTGCATAAATTGGGACTTGGTATCTTCTTGCGAGAACACCAAGCCCTTTAATATGATCGCTATGCTCATGAGTAACAAGTATGCCAGAGACTTCTTTAATATCCCTATTAATATCCTTAAACAACGACTCCATCGCCTTACCGCTTAGCCCGGCATCAACTAAAAGCTTTGTTTTCTCCGTCCCAACGTACAACGCATTTCCGGTACTTCCACTTGCAAGTACGCTAAAATGCAAACTCATACTGATTCACCACTCCACTGTATTTATTCTATCTTATTAACTTGTCCTTCTATTGCGTTTACAAAATAATCTCGATCCTCATTTACAACCAAATGCCAAGCTGGTGCTATGACTTTTACGCCAGTCGATAACGGAATTAATGTGTAATATCCAAAATCAACTTTTGTCACTCGATCATCTGGCTTTAACTCATCTTTTACATAAAGATTTTCGATTGCTTTAATCGCAGGAAGAACTTCTTGTACATCTTTTTTATCTACCATGTCTTTTAAATCTTCAATATAGCGTTGTCGATAAGAAACAATTTCGTCATTATCATTATACTTAATTTCTACAACAGAGCTATCAATATTATAAATGAGTCGATCTTTATAACTTTGACAGAAATAGAATGTTTTTGTACTTACATCCCTCTTGCAGAATCGATAATTATTTCCATTCCAAACATACTCTTTAACAAAATTCTCTAAGAAGAAAATTCTATTGGTTTCAGGGAGCTTTACCACGTCTTTTAATCGACTTTGAAGCACATCTTTATAAATTTCGATGTCCTGTCCTTTTTGCTTTGTAATTGTTTTATCAGAGAAAATTTTGCTATTGCCTACGATATAAGTCTCTTTCAAGGATTCTTTAGGTAAAGCAACATATGTGATGTCATTCGCCTTTAACTGGTCCTCAATCGTAGATTCCGCAATAACATCTATTTGGTAATTGCTTCTTTTTTGATAGTATTGAATTGCTAAAAACAAGTCTAACACTAAGAATGTTAAAATAAATATTGTTTTGATTCTACTCCAATCCAACAATATTCACCCCAATTCTGCTTAGCATATCTTGATCAATCTTTTTATAAGAATCTCCATAATGGATAATCCAAACAGGCTTTAATTCTACTGCCCGACTATAATAAGGTTGACTCATTGTCGTTTCTTTCTCACTATTAAAGATCGTTTCATATCCCAAACTAATATCTTTAATTAATGAATCATTAATGGATTTATTATTTTTAATGACTTCCATGATTTGTGAACCAGACATTAATTCAACTTCACTCTCGTTTTTCTCCATACGATAACCAAACTTGTATAACGGACGTTTAAATGTTTGAACATCGTCAGTTCCCAATTTTGTTGAAATCGTAGCATTTTTATAAACAGGTAGATTGTTTACATAAAATCTAAAGGATACTTCACTTTTATCTGGTTGAATATTCGTTAATATATAATGATCAGTCCAACCACCATGTTGATTAACAAATTCAAAGCTTCTTTCAACTAATGAACTTGGGCTTTGACTATTGTCCTCTGCCGTAGTTGGATTAACAAAAGTTAGCGAACGATTTAATTGTGATACTGTCATTAATCTTGTACCATCTGTAAATGTATCACCAGAGCTACTACTCTCTTTTCTAACTTTTGACGGATCGTAAAAAATTGCATCTTTTAACTTATCAATAGCAATGTCTGTAGTTAAATATTCAATCGTTTTTAATTTCACAGTTTTCTTAGGTAAATAAATAAACTTCCCAGAATCTAACTCAAATTTCGAGCATTCAATATAATGGTCATAGTTATTTTTTACTTTTTCAACCGCTGTAATTACTTCTGAATTATCGTAAATAGCTTCGTATATGACATTTAGTGACTCATTTGCAAAATAAATTTTTGTAGAATCATCTTGTTTAGTTGAAAGACTAATAATCATTCGATCAAAAAGAACATTTTGTAATCTTTTTGAATCTAAGTTTAATACCTTATTCAATGTTTCAATTGGAATTAGTGTAGGAAAAATGATTTCAACTTTATTTTTCCCTTTTGTAATCCTTTGATAATTTTCTAGAGACGTTTTACTAGTTATATTACTAAAACTAGATATTTCTGTTTTTTGTATTGCTCTAAATAACGGTAAAATATTATTTTGCTTTGTTGTTAGATAATGATTATTTGTTTCATGCACTACTAGTTCAGTTGGCACAACTACATCCTTAAATTGTTTCTTTGCACCAATTGAAACATTTTGTACATAATCATAATTAGAATTTTGCATAACATCGTAAGCTGGTTGATACGATAATAAGCTATATGAAAGAACCAAACTGATTGCAACTAAAGTTGATAATATAATTGATTTTATATGTTCACTTTTCATTCCCACTCATCCTCTTGGTCATCAGCTACCGGAAGCGTGAAATAAACTGTTGTACCCTTTCCTTCTTCACTTTTAGCCCAAATATGACCATCATGCGCATAAATCATCTCTTTTGCGATTGCTAGTCCAAGTCCTGTGCCTCCGACTTGTCTTGAACGAGCCTTATCTACTCGATAAAAACGATCAAATATTTTCGCTAAATTATCTTTAGGAATTCCCATACCTTCATCTGTAATACTTACAAGTATTTGATCCCTTGATTCTTTAATTCTAAAGGTAACTTTGCCACCTTCTGGAGAATACTTTAATGCATTTGAAATAATATTATCTAAAACCTGCGTGATCTTATCTTCATCAATAAAAACAAATCTTGTTTTATTTAAAAACTCTCTTTTAAATGTAACCTTTTGAGATTTACTCATTTCATGACGATCGATTATTCGATTAAATAGTTCGGTAAAGTTCACCCAATCCTTTAACAAACGATACTCTGTACTATCTAATTTAGATAGCTGCAATAAGTCGTTAACCAATCGAATCATTCTTTCTGTTTCATCTTGGGTAACTTGTAAAAATTTAGGTGCTATTTCTTTATTTTCCCAAGCTCCATCAGAAAGTGCTTCTAAATAACTTCTCATCGTCGTTAATGGTGTTCTTAATTCATGCGATACATTCGCTACGAATTCTCTACGTTCTTGCTCTATTTTTTCTTGTTCTGTTACATCATAAAGTACAGCTATCAATCCATTTACTTTTCCTGTATCCTTTTGGATTGTCGAAAAGCTAGAACGGATAATCATTGGTCGTTTATTTTCACTATAATCAAGCATGATTGAATCCGGCTCTTCATATAAGTCGTCTAATGTATGAACCTTTTCAATACCAAGTACTTCTAAAATCGACTGATTTAATACTGTTTCACGTGAAACATTCAACATCGCCTCAGCTGGATCATTTAATAGTATTATTTTTCCTCGACGGTCTGTTGCTATAACACCATCCGTCATATGTTCTAGTACAGATTGAAGTTTTCTTCTTTCACCTTCAGTAGACGCTCTAGCTTGTTGTAGGTTCCTTGATAGATTATTAAAAGATATCGTTAGCTCACCTATCTCGTCTTCACTATATGCCTTTAGCTTGCGAGAAAAATTACCTTTAGCCATTTCTTGAGCCTGTCTTCTGATTTCCGAAATTGGCTTCGTAATTGCTTTCGCCAACAGTATTCCGAGAATCGAGGTTATAGCAACTGCAATCAATGTTCCCGTAGAAAAAATGCGATTAATTAATTCCATCCTATCGTAAGTACTTTCCATTGAAGCACTTGTGTAGATAGCTGCAACAGTTTCGTCATTTTCAAATACTGGAATTACGATGATTCTCATTCGATGGCCATTCTTACGATCTAATAAAACCTTTTCAGTATTCGTACCAGCTAGTAGAGCCCTTTTAATTAATATATCAGTTGTTCGTTTTCCTATAATCGTCCGATTGTTGGAATCTGAAGTAGCGATTACCTCACTATTTTGGTTAACTACCCTTACATCAGTTATACCTATATTTTCACCAAAATCTGCAACGATCTTTTGAATTTTTTCTTTTACTTCTGGGTCATCCAGGGTTTTCTTTTTTTCGTACTCTATTTTAATATTATAGGCTAGCATATTCGCACGTTCGTTTATCGAATCTGAGAAGTTATTGACTAATTGCTTTTCAAGTTCTCTAGAAAAATAAACGCTGATTACTTGCATCGCAACTAATATAAGCAAGATATATACAAGCACAAATTTAAATACGATTGATTGAAATAAACCTACTTTATTTTTGGCTGCCATTAATCTTGCTCCGGATCACGTAAGTAGTAGCCTACTCCTCTTCTAGTTACAATAAATAATGGATAACTTGGATTATCCTCAATTTTTTCTCGAAGTCTTCTGATTGTTACGTCTACAGTTCGTACATCTCCGAAATAGTCATATCCCCAAACTGTTTGAAGTAAGTGTTCTCTTGTCATAACTTGACCGATATGCTTCGCTAAATAGTACAGTAATTCAAATTCACGATGAGTCAATTCTATTTTTTCTCCTCGTTTTGTTACGATGTACGCATTTGGATTAATCACAAGCGAACCGATTACGACTTCAACTGACTCTTCTTTTTCAGACGATGCACCAGTCTGATGTCTTCTTAAGTTAGCTTTTACTCTGGCAAGCAATTCCCTTGTACTAAATGGTTTCGTTACATAGTCATCTGCTCCCATTTCTAAACCTAATACTTTATCTAATTCAGAGTCTTTTGCTGTAATCATAATGATTGGCATTTCATGATTCTTACGGATTTCTCTACATACCTCTAATCCGTCTCTAATTGGTAACATAATATCTAATAAAACTAAATCAGGTAGAAACTCATCAACTTTTTGTAATGCTTCATCCCCGTCATACGCACAAACAATTTCAAAACCTTCTTTTTCAAGGTTAAATTTTAATATATCTGCAATTGGTTTTTCATCATCCACTATTAGTATTTTCTTATTCATTCCCCGCACTCCTTTTCTAGTAAGTTTAGCTGCGTGCCATTTCTATTCATAGCTTTAGCAATTTCATAATAAATTAGGCAACAATTAAACGTATCTTAGCAATTTCGTTTTGTAGGATTGTCTCTATATATACAATACGACTAATAAGTTATGTGTCCTTTTTAAATCAACACTTTCTTCGACTTTCATCTTAGAAAAAAAGCCCTAGCTTGTTGCTAGAGGCTTAATCTACTACTTCTATTTTAAATTAAGTAGGTTTTTTTGTAAAATCCTACTCATTTTCCATTAATTTTTATTTAAATAAAATATAAATTTCCTCTGTTATATGTGGGTTTAAATAAATAAAAACTACTGTAATTACAGTAGTTTTTATGATGGCTCGGGACGGAATCGAACCGCCGACACGAGGATTTTCAGTCCTCTGCTCTACCGACTGAGCTACCGAGCCAAATATATGGCGGTCCCGACCGGGATCGAACCGGCGATCTCCTGCGTGACAGGCAGGCATGTTAACCGCTACACCACGGGACCAATACAATATTTATAAATAAAAGTGACCCGTACGGGATTCGAACCCGTGTTACCGCCGTGAAAGGGCGGTGTCTTAACCGCTTGACCAACGGGCCATGATATATGTATAAAAGATGAGCCATGAAGGATTCGAACCTTCGACCCTCTGATTAAAAGTCAGATGCTCTACCTACTGAGCTAATGGCTCGTATTAAAAATACTAGATTAAACGCACGTCATTTAAAACTAATTACTTGTTATGACGACAAGATTCATTATAACATGCAAACAAATAGTAGCGCAATACTTTTTTTCGTATTTATCTTGTAAAAAGAAAATAAAAGCCCTTAAAAATCAATTTTAAGGGCTTTATTTAACTAATTATGCTCCGAAAACGTTACGAACAATATTCGTTTGATTACGGTCAGGTCCTACTGAAAATACAGATAATGGGATTCCAACTAATTGAGACACACGTTCAACATAATGTCTTGCATTAACTGGAAGTTCATTAAGATCTTTTACTCCAGTGATATCTTCTGTCCAACCTGGAAGCTCTTCATAAACAGGCTCACACTCTGAAAGCTGTTTTAAGCTAGCAGGGAACTCGTTAATCGTTTCTCCACGGTATTTGTATGCTACACAGATTTTCACTGTTTCTAGGCCTGTTAACACATCAATAGAATTAAGTGATAGATCTGTAATACCACTTACGCGTCGAGCATGACGAACTACAACACTATCAAACCAACCAACACGTCGTGGTCTTCCAGTTGTTGTACCATATTCACGACCTACTTCACGAATCGTGTTTCCAATTTCATCATGTAACTCAGTTGGGAATGCCCCTTCTCCAACACGAGTTGTATAAGCTTTACATACTCCTACAACATGATTAATTTTTGTTGGTCCGACTCCTGATCCGATTGTTACTCCACCTGCAACAGGGTTAGAAGAAGTAACAAATGGGTAAGTACCTTGGTCTATGTCTAACATTACACCTTGAGCACCTTCGAATAAAACGCGTTTTCCACCATCAATTGCATCATTTAATACTACTGAAGTATCGCAAACGTATTTTTTAATTTGTTGACCAAATTCATAATATTGCTCAAAAATTTCATCAATATCAAGACTATTTGAATCATACATCTTTTCGAATAAATTATTTTTTTCTTCAAGATTACGTTTTAATTTAATATAGAACTCTTCTTTATCAAGAAGATCCGCCATACGTATACCAACACGAGCAGCTTTATCCATATAAGCTGGGCCAATCCCTTTTTTAGTAGTTCCGATTTTATTATCACCTTTACGCTCTTCTTCTAGCTCATCTTGCTTTAAGTGATAAGGTAAGATGACATGTGCACGGTTACTGATACGTAAGTTATCAGTAGAAACACCTTTATCATGTAAATACGCTAGTTCTTGAACTAACGCTTTAGGATCCACAACCATTCCGTTTCCAATAACACAAATTTTTTCCGAGAAGAAAATACCTGATGGAATTAAATGAAGTTTGTATTTTACGCCATTAAAAACAATTGTATGACCTGCATTATTACCACCTTGATATCTAGCAACTACTTCTGCCTGCTGAGATAAAAAGTCAGTAATTTTTCCTTTTCCTTCGTCTCCCCATTGAGAACCAACTACTACTACTGATGACAATGTATTGCACCTCCGAATAAAATTCGCTATTTCCGAACTAAAACCAAAACTAGTATATCAAACTTACGTTATTTGTCAATGATATGATTCGTTTTTTTCGGTTTTTACATTTCTTCGTTCGTAATTACATGAATAAAAACTCATGTTTTTAGTTTGCCCTAACAAAAAAAAATAATCACATAGAATAACTATGTGATCAAATTTAACCTGTAGGCGCATGCTCATCGAACCTACGCTCTAAGTTAACGAATTTATTATATTCTTTTACGAATGCCAGCTGAACGGTACCTACTGGGCCATTCCTTTGTTTAGCAATAATAATTTCAATAATATTTTTATTCTCAGATTCTTTATCATAGTAATCATCACGATACAAGAAAGCAACAATATCAGCATCTTGCTCAATACTTCCAGATTCACGAATATCAGACATCATCGGACGTTTATCTTGTCTTGACTCAACACTACGAGAAAGCTGAGAAAGTGCGATTACGGGAACTTTTAACTCCCTTGCTAGTGCCTTAAGTGAACGGGAAATCTCTGAAACTTCTTGCTGACGATTGTCTCCGCCGCCTTTGCCACTACCTTGAATAAGTTGTAGATAATCAATTAAGATCATTCCTAAACCATGCTCTTGTTTCAGTCTTCTACATTTAGCACGAATATCGTTTACGCGAATACCAGGTGTATCGTCAATGTAGATCCCTGTATTCGCTAAACTACTAGCAGCCATAGTAAGCTTATTCCAGTCTTCTTGTTCAAGATTACCAGTACGTAGCGCCTGTGCATTAATATTGCCTTCTGCACAAAGCATACGCATTACTAATTGATCTGAACCCATCTCTAGACTAAATATAGCTACATTTTCATCTGTTTTTGTAGCAACATTCTGTGCAATATTTAAGGCAAATGCTGTTTTACCAACAGAAGGACGAGCAGCAACAATAATTAAATCATTGGGCTGAAAACCCGCTGTCATTCGATCTAAATCTGTGAAACCTGTAGGGATCCCAGTAATATCCCCACGCTGATTAAATAACGTTTCAATTTTGCTAAATGTATGGAAAACAACATCCTTAATATTTTGAAACCCAGAAACATTTGTACGTTGAGAAACCTGTAGTATGTTCTTTTCAGCTTCATTTAAAATAACATCAACAGGATGTTCAGATGCATATCCTTCATTTGCAATATTTGTAGCTGTCCTTATTAATCTTCTTAACGTTGATTTTTCCTCAACCATCTTAGCATAGTATTCAACATTAGACGCAGTTGGTACTGAAGCTAATAGATCATTTAAATAGGATACGCCTCCTACCTCCTCAAGCAAACCTTGTTTTGCTAATTCAGAAGTTAGAGTGATGACATCTAGAGGCTCATTTCTCGAAGAAATACTTAACATCGCTTCAAATAACTTTTGATGAGCAGCTCGATAAAAATCATCTGGTAAAAGCCGTTCTGAAGTTGGTATTAAAGCATCTGAATCTAACAAGACTGCTCCTAATACTGCTTGTTCAGCTTCTATATTCTGCGGCGGAGTACGATCATTTAACAAATCACTCATATTTTGTCCTCCAGATGCTTAAATTACATTATTGTTCCTTCACGTGTACTTTTAATGTTGCAGTTACTTCTTGGTGAAGTTTAACCTTAATGTTAGTTACACCAAGTCCACGAATTGGATCGTTCATTTCAAATTTGCGCTTATCTAGTTTAATTCCATGAACCTTCTGTAGCTCTTCAACAATTTGTTTACTAGAAATTGATCCAAAAAGACGGCCGCCTTCTCCAGATTTCGCTTTTAGTTCAACAGTAATTCCCTCAACTGTTTCTTTTAGTTTCTTACAATTTTCTAATTCTAAAGCAGCATCTTTTGCTTCTTTATTTTTTTGCGCATCAAGCGTTTTTACGTTGCCGCCTGTTGCTTCAACAGCATAACCATTCTTAATTAAAAAGTTATGTGCGTATCCATCTGCTACGTTTTTTACTTCGCCTTTTTTACCTTTTCCTTTTACATCTTTTAAGAAAATTACTTTCATTTGTTTGTTCTCCCTTCGATATATTGATCAATTATTTTCAATAATTTTATTTCTACTTCTCGAATTGAAGAAGATTCTAGTTGTGCGGCTGCATTTGTTAAATGTCCACCACCGCCAAGCTCTTCCATAATTAGTTGAACATTTATATCCCCTAATGATCGGCTACTTATGCTGACAAGATTATCATTACGCTTTGCAATGACAAAAGATGCTATTACATCTGTCATCGTTAATAATGTATCAGCAGCTTTAGCAATTAACACTTGATCATAGTTTGTATTTTCTTTACCATAACTGATTGCGAAGCCGTTCTTGTACATGTATGCCTCTTCAATCAGCTCTGATTTGCGTATATATTCATTCATATCTTGTTTTAATAAGTTTTGGACAAGAATGGTATCAGCACCATTTGAACGCAAGTAAGATGCTGCATCAAACGTTCTTGCACCTGTACGGAATGTAAAACTCTTCGTATCAACAATGATACCAGCCAGTAAAGCCGTTGCTTCAAGTATGCTTAGCTTAATTTTTTTCGGTTGATATTCTAATAACTCTGTAACTAATTCAGCTGTAGAAGATGCATAAGGCTCCATGTACACAAGAATGGCATCTTTAATGAAGTCTTCTCCTCTTCGATGATGGTCAATGACAACAATTTTATCAGTTTCGTCTAATAGTGACTCTACTTCTACCATAGTTGGCCTATGCGTATCAACAACTATAATTAGTGTATCTTCAGTTACCAGTTCTTTTGCTTTCTCAGGTGAAATGAAGCATGTCATATATTGTTCGTTTTTTGTCATTTCTTTCATTAAACGATTAACACTTCTATCTACTTCATCCTTTTTAATGACAACATAACCATTAACTTCATTATGTGTAACCATTTTTAAAATACCAACAGCAGAACCTAACGCATCCATATCTGGTAACTTATGACCCATTATCATTACATTTGAGCTACTCTTCATTAGATCCCTTAATGCATGAGAAATTACACGAGCTCTAACTCTAGTTCGTTTCTCAACTGGATTTGTTTTCCCACCAAAAAACTTTACTTTCCCATTAAGATTCTTTACTGTTACCTGGTCTCCACCGCGTCCTAATGCCAGATCTAATCCAGACTGTGCAAGTTGGCCAAGTTCAGGTAAATTCTCACTACCAATGCCAACCCCAACACTTAAAGTGATTGGTAAATTTCGTTTTGTCGTTTCTTCTCTGACATGATCAAGAATTGCAAACTTATTACTTTCTAATACGTTTAAAATTCCTTCATTTAATACAGCATACAGACGATCAGAAGACACTCTTCGTAAAAATATGCCATGTTTATTAGCCCAGCTATTTAGTATTGTCGTCACAGATCCATTGATACTAGATCGTTCTTGATCATCTAAACCTTGTGTCATCTCATCGTAATTATCAAGTAGAATTACCGCAATAACTGTTCTTTGATCCTCAAACAATTTCTCCATTTGTGCTTGTTCTGTGACATCAAATAAATAAATATAACGTTCTTCTCTTTTAATGACGACTCGGTACGTTCTCTTATTAATGGTAATAACATCTTCTTTTTTCTCTTTTTTTGAAATCAAAGACATTAGACCATCTGATAAATCATAAATATGTTTTCCAATTAATGATTGGTCGTCCAAAATATTTGTAATATATTGATTGCCCCACTCGATATGGTACTCTTTATCATAAAGTAACACACCTATTGGCATTTTTGTAATTGCTTCATTACTTAAATTTTTCACTCTCGACATAACTGATTCAATATACATATCTAAAATGTGTCGATACTTTATTTCAATCTTTACCACTAAAAAGATAACGAATAGAAAGATGATAATAAAGAGTATACCTAGCTGTGGACGTATATAAACTACAGTTCCTATTAGAAATATCGCAAGAGCAGTTAATAGATAGACGGGAATAAGAAACACCTGTTTCTTATGAAAATCTTGCATAAGTTCAGCCCCTAAATCAAATAAAATCTAACTTCTATACAAAATAAGATTATTTTTACCTATTCTGCCAAATATAAAACCAAAAAATAGCTTATTTCTTTGTTCTATTAAAAATACCAATTGATACAATCCCAATTAATAAAACAAAAATCATTAACCCGTTAATCAGTAGACCTGCAATTAATATTAGAATAGGCACTGCTTTAGATAGTTTTCTAATATGACTAAAATAAAATATCGCTGCAAATCCTTGCGTAATTACTAAGATGTGTAATACATAAGATATGTTCATAACCGCTGTATATAAGAATCCATTTGGTTTAGATCCAAAGTAAGAAAGGATCGTGATCAATAAATATAACCACATAAACCCTAATGGTAACCTAAACTCTCTAAACGGCTTAAATTTAGGCGTTTTGAAACCTAATCTTTTGGCGATGGGGAATGTTAATAGCTGCGTTAAAAATGCCATAGCAAAGCCTAACATTAACATAATAGATGGTACCAAAACAGGTAACAGCTTAATTGCTTCTGTCAGAACCTTAACATTCTTTTCATTATATGAAAAACCTAAATCTGAAGATAAATTCTTACTTGTTTCAAGCAACTCAGTCATTCTCGTTGTGAACATGTTTGTAATATTAATATCAAACATAAGTTGTACTATTAAGTATATTAGTACTATATGTATGAAATATAAAAATGTACTAGTTAATAAAATTTCTCCTTTGCTTCTTTCCTTCCTAAGTTGATATCCTATTGCTATACCTACTGTCGAAAACATTAAAGTTCCTAGGATAAAAGAAGCTTGAGTAATGACGAGTGTCAGTCCTAAAGCAACACAAATCAATAAAAGAGATTCCTTAATAGAATATTTCAAGCTAAATATGATAAATGGTAGGGGCATTAAATAAGTTAGTACGATTGAGAGAAATGGTACATATGTAAGCAGCAAAAGCATAACTGAATAAAATGCTAAAAGCACTGCCCCCTCGGTTATAAAGCGAGTCGATTTCAAAATATGGCTCCTTTCAACTAAACCAATAATAATCGGTAAGCATACTAATACCTATTTTACCATAAATTATTAAAAAAAATGAAAAGTTCATTAGATCCCTTAAAATACAAAAAAAGTACAGCACGAGAATGCTGTACTTTTTATTATTCAGCTTATTCAGCCACGTATGGTAATAATGCCATTTGACGAGAGCGTTTAATTGCAATCGTTAATTTACGTTGGTATCTAGCTGAAGTACCAGTTACACGACGAGGTAAAATTTTACCACGCTCTGATACGAAACGTTTTAATAACTCAGTATCTTTATAATCGATGTGTGTAATGCCGTTAGCTGTAAAGTAACAAACTTTACGACGCTTAGCACGTCCACCTTTACGTCCACCCATTGCCATCTTATTTCCCTCCTTCTTTTTTAAGAATTGTTTTTAGTAATGTTTACCGTTCAACATTACGCTATTTTTATTAAAAAGGAAGATCATCATCAGTGATATCAATTGTTTTGCTTGTCCCACCAAATGGATCATCATTAAAGCTAGGCTTTTGTGATGGTGCTTCAAAAGGATTTCCAGCGTTAAAACCTTGGTTTTGTTGGTTTGTATTAAACGAACCACCTTGATTGCCTGATGCATTTCTTGGCTCTAAGAATTGAACTGAGTCAGCAACAACTTCTGTTACATAAACTTTTTTACCATCTTGGCCATCATAACTTCTAGTTTGAATACGTCCTTCAACGCCAGCTAAGCTTCCTTTTTTCAAGAAGTTCGCAACGTTTTCAGCCGGTTTTCTCCAGATAACGCAGTTAATAAAATCTGCTTCTCGGTCTCCTTGCTGATTTGAGAAGGTACGATTTACTGCTAGAGTAAATGTAGCTACAGCAACCCCACTTGGTGTATAACGTAAGTCTGGATCCTTTGTTAGACGACCTACAAGCACAACACGATTGATCATCTGATTCTTACCTCCCTAAGGCATTTCAAAAATTATTATTTGTCATTTTCACGGATAACGATATGGCGAATGATATCTTCGCTGATTTTCGCTAAACGATCGAATTCTTGTACTGCTTCTGGTTGAGCAGAAACATTTACAAGCATGTAGTGTCCATCACGGAAATCGTTAATTTCATAAGCTAAACGACGTTTACCCCACTCTTTAACGTTTGTGATTTCTGCACCTTGTTCAGTTAAAACGTTGTTAAAACGCTCAACTAAAGCTTTTTGCGCTTCGTCTTCCATGTTTGGTCGAACGATGTACATGATTTCGTATTTATTCATCACAATGTCACCTCCTTTTGGTCTAACGGCCCAGTTAAGGGCAAGGAGCAATTTATATAATCACTCACGAAATAAAATTATAGCATAAAAGATTTTAGATAGCAAACCAATAAAATTTTTACTACCTATTACACATTAAAGCGGAAATGCATTACATCTCCATCTTGAACGATATATTCTTTACCTTCAAGGCGCACTTTTCCAGCTTCTTTAGCTAATGGCATTGAACCATATGTTGCTAAATCTTCATAAGATACAGTTTCTGCACGGATAAATCCACGTTCAAAATCTGTATGAATTACGCCTGCACATTGAGGAGCCTTCATACCCTTTTTAAATGTCCATGCACGTACCTCTTGTACTCCAGCCGTGAAATAAGTCGCTAATCCTAATAAGTGGTAAGCAGCTCTAATTAATTGGTCAAGACCTGATTCCTCAATACCAATTTCTTGTAAGAATGAACGCTTTTCTTCATCATCTAACTCAGAAATTTCTTCCTCAATTTTTGCACTAATCACAATAACTTGAGAACCCTCTTCCGCTGCAAAAGCTCTAACTTTTTCAACAAACTCATTTGATGACGGATCAACAATATCATCTTCACCAACGTTAGCAATATAAAGCATTGGCTTAGTCGTTAATAAATGTAATCCTTTTACAACCTTCATTTGTTCTTCAGTGAATTCTACTGAACGAGCAGGCTTGTCACTTTCGAATGCGTCTCTTAATTTCACTAAAATTTCATGTTCATAAGATGCATCTTTATCTTTTTGTTTTGCTAACTTAGCAACACGATCAATTCTTTTTTCTACTGATTCTAAATCGGCAAGAATTAATTCTAGGTTAATCGTTTCAATGTCTGAGATTGGATCTACTTTACCTGAAACGTGTGTAATATTGTCATCTGCAAAGCATCTTACTACTTGACAAATTGCATCTACTTGACGAATATGTGATAAAAACTTATTTCCTAATCCTTCACCCTTACTTGCACCTTTTACGATTCCTGCAATATCAGTAAATTCAAAGGTTGTTGGAACTGTTTTTTTCGGTTGAACTAATTCAGTTAATTTTTCTAAACGGTAATCCGGTACTTCTACTACACCCACGTTAGGGTCAATTGTACAAAACGGATAGTTTGCTGATTCCGCACCAGCTTGTGTAATTGCATTAAATAATGTTGACTTTCCTACGTTTGGTAAACCTACGATACCTGCTGTTAATGCCATAGTTTCCACTCCTATACGAACTTAGTTAATCTTTCACAATTATATTGATTTCAAGAAAAAATAACAAGAAAATCCGAATGTTATTTCTTACATACGAAAGGCATCTAATATGAACGGTAAAAAGATCGCTCATACTAGATACCTTTTTAATAATGTTTTCGTCTATTCTTCAGCTTTTGTTAAAACCTTTTTTAATTTACGTGAAAACTCTCTACGCGGAATTAAGACGCTATGTCCGCAGCCTTCACATTTTAAACGGATATCCATTCCCATACGGATAATTTTCCATTTGTTCACACCACATGGATGTGCTTTTTTCATTTCTACTATATCATTTAAATCAAAAACTTTCTCTTCCATGTCGACTATTTCACTTCCTTAAATAGTAGAATTAAGACTTTGCCTTTTCATTAGTAGGTTCTGGTTGTCTATATAATACCATTTTTGGATATGGAATTTCTATGTTATTTCGTTCAAGCACTTCTTTAATCTCTTTTCGAATTGCTCTTGATATTTTAAATTGTGCCATTGGTTTTACTTCTGATGCGATTCGAATCACTACTTCTGAAGGACCAAAGCTTTGAATACCAAGATATTCTGGTGCTTTTACCATTTCTTCATATCGTTCTGGCATTTCCACTAAGTGTTCTTCAATAACTGATTGAGCATGTTCAATATCGCCTTCATAAGAAATACTGATATCGACCATGGCAACTGAGTTATGCAACGAAAAATTAGTTACTTCAGTGATCATACCATTTTGAATGATATGTAGCTCTCCTGTCGCACTCCTAATTTTTGTTGTTTTTAAACCAATCGATTGTACCGTACCCTCGAAGGTTTGAACTCTAATATAATCCCCAACCGAGAACTGATCCTCAAATAAAATGAAAAATCCTGAGATGATATCCTTCACTAAACTTTGTGCACCAAAACCTAATGCTACACCACCAACTCCGGCACCTACGATTAACCCTCTAGTTTCAACCCCAAAGATAGGTAAAATTGTAAGAACAGCAATAAAAAACACAACATACGCAATGACATTTTCTAACAATCTAACTAACGTAACAGATCGTCTTTCTGAAACTTGTAAAGGTCCTCTTGCTTGTACTTTTAGTAGTCGGCGAATTAATTTTCTTCCAAATTTAATCGCTAAAACAGAAACGATAATAATTACAGCTATTTTTATCGAAGAAGTCCAAAGCGTGTCCCATTGACTCTCAGTCAACATACTTTTCTTAATGGTTGCTTCTGCTTCATTTAATGTATTTTTCATTTTATCCTCCTTACCACTTTCTATTTCTTCAAAAGTTATACTAAACGAATTAATACTTTAAAACCATAAATAACTACAAATGTAATCATATAGTAATTTTATGATAAAGAAAGGTAGAATATAGTATAAATTGTTTAAATATTGCATAAACTATTACTACTCTTTTAAATGAAAAGTGGGCGATAGTATGCAATTTCCGGCAAATCCTTTTCGTAGTTTATTTAAGGATGATTATTCTGTATTTTTGGATGATGACAATGCAGTTAACCAATTTGCAGATCATTTAAGCAAATCTCTTCCTAGTATCTACACTAATGACATTGTATTTGTATGTATTGGTACTGATCGTTCAACAGGTGATTCATTAGGTCCACTAGTCGGTACTTTATTAGGAGAATTGAATGTAAGTAGATTCCATTATTATGGTACTCTTGATGAACCAATTCATGCGTTAAATCTTTCTGAACAACTTGAAACAATCAAAAATAAGTATAAAAATCCGTTTATTATTGCTGTTGATGCATGTTTAGGCAGAGTTAAAAGCATTGGAAGTGTGCGTTTATCAAATGGACCATTAAAACCAGGGGCCGCTATGAAAAAGGATTTACCTTTAGTTGGTGAAATTAATTTAACTGGAGTCGTGAATGTCAGTGGTTTCATGGAGTTTTATGTTTTACAAAATACTAGATTAAGTTTAGTCATGAAAATGGCCAAATTTATTGCAAAGTCTATTAAAGAAACAGAAAGCAAATTGACTAGTTAACTGCAAGATAATATTAATAGTTTCATAATGTAGTAAATGAATTTGCACTTATTTTCATGTTATTTCGAAATATTTATGCTATTGAGGATTGTGGTGGTTGATGATAACTCCAGTATGCTCAATTATAGAAGGACGGGGTTCGTCCTTCTTAGATAAATCCGTAGAGAGCAATTACTGTCTGATCTTACCAATCCAAATATTCTCTAGAAGAGATCCAAATTTAACAACAAAAAAAGGACTATAATTTGTATGTAACTTACAAACTATAGTCCGTATACATTATTTATTTAATGATAGATAGGATTCGTTCTAAATCCTCTTTATTAAAGAATTGGATTTCAATTTTCCCTTTATCTTTTGTGGATTTAATTTTTACAGATGTACCAAATTTCTCTTGTAAAACATCCTCATATTCACTGAAGAATATATTCTTATTAGGAATTTTCTTTTGTGTTTCACGTGAAACATTATCATTTAATTCGTTAACTAATGTTTCTACTTCTCTGACACTAAGATTCTTTTCAACAACCTTTAAAGCAGTTCCCTCAATTAAACCTTTACGTTTAAGACCTAATAAAGCTCTACCGTGCCCCATAGAGAGTGTACCAGTCTCAACCATTTTCTGAACAGAGTTAGGTAAAGTCAGGATTCTAAGATAGTTCGCTATATGTGGTCTACTTTTACCTAGTTTTTTAGCAAGTTGTTCTTGTGTTAAATGTAATTGTTCAATTAATGACTGGTAAGCCTCAGCTTCCTCCAAAGGATTTAAATCATCTCTTTGTAAGTTTTCAAGTACTGCTAGTTCCATCATTTGTTCTTCAGTCAATTCTCTAACAATGACTGGAACAGTGTTTAATCCAGCAGCTTTCGCAGCGCGATAACGTCTTTCACCAGCTACGATTTGATAGCCTTTAATGCTTTTCCTAGCAATAATAGGTTGAAGAATCCCATGTTCTAAAACAGATTGCGTTAATTCTTGCATTGCAGTTTCATCAAATATTTTTCGAGGTTGGTAAGGATTTGGTCTAAGTTCTTTTAGTGATATTTCTTGAACGATTTCTTCATTTGGATTATCCATATCTTGAAAAAATGCTCCGATGCCTTTGCCTAAACCTTTAGCCATTATCAATCACTTCCTTTGCTAGTTCGAGATATACTTCTGCACCTCTAGACTTTGGATCATATGTAATGATCGGTTTGCCGTGACTTGGCGCTTCACTTAAACGGACGTTTCTTGGAATAATTGATTTATAAACTCTATCTTGAAAATATTTTTTCACTTCTTCAATTACTTGGATACCTAAATTTGTACGAGCATCCAGCATAGTAAGCAATACGCCTTCAATTGCTAAATTCTTGTTTAAATGTTTTTGCACTAATCTTACTGTGCTTAATAGTTGACTTAATCCTTCTAAAGCATAGTACTCGCATTGTACTGGAATAATAATTGAGTCAGAAGCTGTAAGTGAATTTAGTGTTAATAAACCTAGAGATGGAGGACAATCTATTAATATGTAATCATAGTTTCCTTTTACAGTATCTAATGCACGTTTTAAACGTACTTCTCTAGAGATAGTAGGGACTAATTCGATTTCCGCTCCAGCAAGTTGAATTGTTGCTGGAATAATATCAAAATTAGGAATTGCGGTGCTTATAATCACACTTTTTGCTTCGACATCATCAACTAATACATTGTACACACACTGATTTACATCTGC
Source organism: Gottfriedia sp. ABJ_BB2_2 (assembly GCF_055484705.1). Taxonomy (NCBI): domain Bacteria; kingdom Bacillati; phylum Bacillota; class Bacilli; order Caryophanales; family Bacillaceae; genus Gottfriedia; species Gottfriedia sp. ABJ_BB2_2. The sequence continues at coordinate 18,643 of NZ_JBVFKR010000005.1, read as the reverse complement.
CTTTTCAATACCAATTCCACTAGTAGCGTTACCTTGAGGATCTATATCAACTAATAATACTTTTTTTCCTAAATGTGCTAAACAAGCACTTAAATTAACTGATGTTGTTGTCTTACCAACACCACCTTTTTGATTTGCAATCGAGATTACCTTAACCACTACGTAATCTACTCCTTCCACAACAAACAATTCTTATTTTCTATTCTATCACGAATACAATCATCATTGTGTTTAGATTTAAAAATGAACAAAAAAAATTCACCACTTTGGAAGAGGTGAATTTAATCATTATTTTTTAGGAATTTTAATTGTAATTTGATAGTAATCATCATGTTCTTCTTCTTGACTATCAATATCCATACCGGTTTTCGTTACCATTTGTAATGATTCACGAATCGTATTCATTGCTATTCTAATATCTTTACTTATTGCTTTTATTTTAGGACGTGCTTTTGGCTTTTTCTCGGTAAGCAAAGCAACTACACGGTCTTCAGTTTGCTTAACATTCAATTGTTTTTCTACAATTTCTTGCAATAAGCTGATTTGAAGCTGAGGTAGCTTTAATGGTATAAGAGCTCTAGCGTGTCGCTCTGTAATTGACTTATCTAGCAGAGCTTGTTGAATCTCTTCAGGCAATTTTAACAGTCTTAACTTATTAGCAACTGTAGATTGCCCTTTACCTAAACGCTGAGCCAGTGCTTCTTGCGTAAGATTATGTAAATCGATTAACTTTTGATATGCAACAGCTTCTTCAAATGGAGACAGTTCTTCACGTTGCAGATTTTCAATCAGTGCAACAGAAGCGGTTTCAGTATCATTAAAGGTTTTTACAATTGCAGGGATTGTGTCCCAACCTAATGATGATACCGCTCTAAAACGGCGTTCACCTGCAATAATCTCGTAAAAGTTAGGCTGGATTTCTCTAACAACGATTGGTTGGATTATACCATGCGTTCTAATCGTTAATGCCAATTCCTTTATTTTTTCATCATCAAAAAAAGTTCTTGGTTGGTACTGATTTGGAACGATATCAGATACCGGAATTTGACGTATAACTTCATTACTTGTAACTGAGTCTTGGACATCATCACTTATTTCTTTTTCTGACAAGCCAAATAACTTCGATAAAGTGCTTTTCAATGTGATTCCCACCCTTTTAGAATTTCGTTCACAACAAATTAAATCTAACAAATGTTTCACGTGAAACATTTGTTAGTTTATAAAATTATTTTTCTAATGGTTCTTTACCAGGAGTACCAGGCTTACGTGGGTACTTGTTTGGCGTTTTACGTTTCTTTTCTACTATAACAATATTTCGTTCACTATCTTCCCCAGGAAGAACAAAATGATTAATCGCTTTTACTTCAGCACCAAGTGTTTTAATTGCATAATCTGCTTTATCTAACTCATCTTGACCAGCAGCACCCTTTAAAGCAACAAAATGTCCATTAGGTTTAACAAGTGGCAAGCATAATTCACTTAATACTGACATTCTAGCAACAGCTCTAGCTGTAACAACATCAAAAGATTCTCTCATTCCTTCTTTTTTAGCAAATGTTTCTGCGCGATCATGATGGAATGCAACATTTTCTAATTTTAATTCAGTAGCTAGATGATTCAAAAATGAAATTCTCTTTTGTAAAGAGTCTACTATTGTTAATCGGATAGAAGGGAAACATATTTTAATGGGAATAGAAGGAAAACCTGCTCCGGCACCAATATCACATAATGTCATCTCATTTGAAAAATCAAAGTAGAAGGAGGCACTGATTGAATCATAAAAATGTTTCAAATATACTTCTTCTTCCCCTGTAATAGCAGTTAAATTCATTTTATTATTCCATTCAACTAGCGTGTGAAAGTATATATCAAATTGTTTTAATTGGAAATCAGATAAATGAATGCCTTTTTCTTTTAGTGCAGCAATAAATTGTTCTTTGTTCACTAGTAATTCCCCTATCTATATTAGTTCGATATTCTTGCAATTTTTCCTTGTTCTAAATAAACAAGTAGAATTGAAATATCTGCTGGGTTTACTCCGGATATACGTGATGCTTGCCCAACCGATAGTGGACGTACTTGTTCAAGTTTTTGTCTCGCTTCTGTCGCTAGACCATTAATTGCTTGGTAATCGATATTTTCAGGGATTTTCTTTAAATCCATTTTCTTCATACGTTCTACTTGATTTAATGATTTTTCAATATATCCTTCATACTTAATTTGAATTTCAACCTGTTCTTTTACATCTGGATGTAAATCCTTTTCAGAAGGAGAAAGGACGTGTATATGTTCATAGTTCATTTCAGGTCGACGTAATAAATCTGCCGCTTTGATCCCATCTTTTAATTCACTACCACCAACTTCTGCGATTAAACCTTGAACTTGCTCAGTTGGTCTTAACTGAGTTGATTTTAAACGACTAATTTCTTCTTCAATTTGAGCTTTCTTTTGTTCGAAATCTGCAAATCTGTCATCAGAAATTAAGCCTAACTCATGCCCTATTTTCGTCAGTCTTAAATCAGCATTATCATGGCGAAGTAATAATCTGTATTCCGCTCTAGAAGTAAGTAAACGATAAGGTTCATTTGTCCCCTTCGTTACTAAGTCGTCAATAAGAACACCAATATAGGCTTCAGAACGATCTAAAATCAGTTCTTTTTTATCTAATGAACGACAAGCTGCATTAATTCCTGCAATTAATCCTTGGCCAGCAGCTTCTTCATATCCTGAAGTACCATTAATTTGTCCCGCTGTATAAAGATTTTTTATATGTTTAATTTCTAATGTTGGCCATAATTGGGTTGGTACAATCGCATCATACTCAATTGCATAACCAGTTCTCATCATTTGAACATTTTCTAACCCTGCAATTGATCGAAGCATTTTCTCTTGTACATCCTCTGGTAAGCTTGTAGAAAGACCTTGAACATAAACTTCCTGTGTGTTTCTTCCTTCAGGCTCTAAGAAGATTTGATGTCTTGGTTTATCGTTGAAGCGAACTACTTTATCTTCAATAGAAGGACAGTAACGCGGTCCAGTTCCTTTAATCATACCAGAGTACATCGGTGAACGGTGAAGGTTATCGTCAATAATTTGATGAGTGTTTTCACTCGTATATGTTAACCAACAAGGAATTTGATCTGTTTCAATAGCTTCTGTCTCATAAGAAAAAGCACGTGGAACATCATCTCCAGGTTGTATTTCTGTTTTCGAATAATCGATACTATGACTATTTACACGAGGCGGTGTACCTGTTTTAAAACGTACAAGCTCAATACCTAGTTCCTCTAAGTGCTCAGAAAGCTTGATTGCTGGTTGCTGATTATTAGGTCCACTAGAATATTTTAATTCACCTACAATTATTTCACCACGTAAAAAAGTACCAGTCGTAATAACAACTGTTTTAGAACGATAAATGGCACCTGTTTGCGTAATGACACCCGTACAAACACCGTCTTCGATTATAAGTTTTTCAACTAATCCTTGCTTTAAAGTAAGGTGTTCAGTATTCTCAATCGTCTTTTTCAATTCGTGCTGATACGCGAATTTATCCGCTTGAGCACGTAATGCACGTACTGCAGGGCCTTTCCCTGTGTTTAACATTCTCATTTGGATATGAGTTTTATCAATATTTCTACCCATTTCCCCACCAAGTGCATCAATTTCACGTACAACAATCCCTTTAGCAGGTCCTCCTACTGAAGGGTTACACGGCATAAATGCTACCATATCTAAATTAATCGTCAGCATTAACGTTTTTGCACCCATACGAGCAGCTGCAAGTCCTGCCTCACAACCAGCATGACCAGCGCCAATAACAATTACATCATAATTGCCTGCTTCAAAACTCATGTAACTTCCTCCTAACCCTTTATTTCCCTAAACAGAATTGAGAAAACAATTGGTTTATTAAACTTTCCTGTACTGTATCTCCAATAATTTCACCTAACAATTCCCACGCTCTTGTTAAGTCTATTTGAACTAAATCAATCGGCATTCCATTTCTCATTGCCTCGGTAGCATCATTAATCGTCGATTCCGCTTGCTTTAATAATGCGATATGTCTAGCATTTGATAAATAGGTTAAATCTTGAGCCTCAATTTGCCCTTCAAAATATAAAGCAGCAATCGCTTTCTCAAGATCTTCAATACCTTGTTCTTCTTTTAAAGAAGTCGTTACAATTGTAGCATTACCAACTAATTGCTTTACTTCTTCTATATCAAGATTTTGTGGTAAATCTGTTTTGTTTATGATGACGATTACATCTTTATCGCTCATTTGTTTATATAAAACACGATCCTCTTCAGTAAGTTGCTCATTATTATTTAAAACAAACAATACCAGATCGGCTAAATGTAATACTTTTTTCGAACGTTCTACTCCAATTGCTTCTACAACGTCTTTTGTTTCTCGAATACCAGCTGTATCAATTAAACGGAGTGGAACACCCTTAACATTTACATATTCTTCAATTACATCCCTTGTAGTACCAGGAATATCAGTAACGATTGCCTTACTTTCTTGCACAAGCGTATTTAATAGAGAGGACTTACCAACATTCGGTCTGCCAATAATAACAGTAGATAGCCCTTCACGTAAGATTTTTCCCTGTTTTGATGTTTCAAGAAGTCTTTGAATTTCAATTTGAACTGTTTTTGCTTTTTCAATTAATACTGTATTCGTCATTTCTTCAACATCATCATATTCGGGATAATCAATATTCACTTCAATATGAGCAAGAATTTCTAAAAGTGTTTGTCGCAGTCCATTAACCATCTTAGAAAGTCGACCCTCAACTTGGTTCATGGCAATTGCCATCGCTCGATCAGTTTTTGAACGAATTAAATCCATCACTGCTTCAGCCTGTGATAAATCAATACGTCCATTTAGAAATGCCCTTTTCGTAAATTCACCGGGCTCGGCTAGTCTAGCACCTGATGACAGTACTAATTCTAGTACTTTATTAACAGAATAGATTCCACCATGACAATTGATTTCTACTACATCTTCACGAGTAAATGTTTTTGGAGCTCTTAATACCGAAACCATTACTTCTTCCACTACTGTTTCAGTACTAGGATCTACTAAATGACCATAATGAATTGTATGTGAATCTACTCTATTTAAATCTTTTTCTTTAAACAGTTTATTAGCTATTTGAACAGCCTCGTCTCCACTTAATCGAACGATGGCAATTGCACCTTCGCCTTTAGGTGTCGATATCGCTGTAATTGTATCAAATTCCATTAGAATATCACCTCTAGAGCATGTTATATAAAAGATAACATGTTACTTCTAAACCTATAGCATAGCATAAAGAATTTTATAATTGAATGTTTTTATATTATAACCCTACGAAAGTACAAGTAAACTTAAATGCCTAAAAGAGCAAGCATCAAAAAAACCAACTAAGGTTAGTCCTTAATTGGTTTTTTGATATCAATTACTAATTGACGATATGGATCTTGTCCAACTGACTTAGTAGCAATATTTGGCATGTCAGTCAGTACATGGTGAATTATCTTTCTTTCAAAAGAAGGCATTGGCTCTAACGAAACAGCCTTTCTTGTTTTTAAAACTGTCTGTGCGGCCTTTTTTGCTAATATTTCTAGTGATTCTTTACGTTTTAATCGATAATTCTCAGCATCAACTACAACATGAATTAATTGCTTTGAATGACGGTTTACATAAGTTTGCACTAAAAACTGAAGTGCATTTAAAGTATTGCCTCTTTTCCCGATAATAAGAGCGACTTTATCACCTTTTATTGTAAATGAAAGAGATGGCTCTTTTTTATCTTGAAAGTCGTAATCGATGTGGGCTGTTTCATCTAAACATATAACGATATTTGAAATATAATCAAAAGCTTTTTCTACTAAAGTCTTCTTTTTAATAACTAATACTTTAGCTGGCTTTGAACCAAATCCCAAAAATCCTTTTTTCCCATCTTCTAATACTTCGATATCTACTTCTTCTTTTGTTGAACTAAGTTGCTGAAGTGCATTTTGAACTGCTTGTTCGATTGTTTGACCAGTAGCAGTTACTTCTCTCACTTACTAGCCCCTCCTACATTGTTTTTTGGATCTGGTGTGTTACCAGTTCTATTTACAAGTAATGTTTGAATGATCATAAATGTATTACCAACTACCCAGTAAAGTGCTAATGCTGAAGGTAAGTTAATTGCAAATACTAAGATCATGATCGGCATAACATAAAGCATAATTTTCATTTGTTGCGCCGCAGGACCTGCCATTGTAGTAGTATTCATTGATACTTTCTGTTGGATAAATGTAGTGATCCCTGCGATTATCGGTAATGCATAAATCGGATCCGGTTGACCTAATTGGAACCATAAGAAATCATGTGCTTTAATTTCCATTGTTCTCATAATTGCATGGTAGAAAGCAATTAATATTGGCATTTGAATGAAAATTGGTAAACAACCAGATAGTGGGTTAACACCATGCTGTTGGTACAATTTCATTGTTTCTTCATTTAATTTTTGAACTGTTTTTTGATCTTTAGAAGAATATTTTTCTCTAAGCTTTAACATTTCAGGTTGAATCGCTTGCATTGCTTTCGTACTTTTAATTTGTTTGATCATTAATGGTAATAATGCTAAACGAATTAAAATTGTTACGATGATAATTGCCATACCGTAGCTACCACCGAAAATTTTAGCTACCTCTGTAATCAACCAAGATAACGGATAAACGAAATACTGATTCCATATCCCAGTACTTTCAGGTGTGATTGCTTGGTTTGTTTGTGAACATCCAGCTAACACTACTACTAAGAAAAGAATTGCAACTAGCATTTGATACTTCTTAGTTTTCAAACTAGTTCCTCCTTTAAGTTGTTACAATTAAATATGTAATTACTTAATTTGTTTTTTATCTGTTTTATGTTTTGAATCACGATTTTTCAGCGCTTCTGCCCTTTTTAATACGTGAATTAAACTTTTTTTAAATTCATTAAAAGGTAGTTCAGTACATGGTTTTCTAGCGATCACTACATAATCCATTTCTAATTGAAGATCATCGCTAAGTTCATGGAGAGCTTGTCTAATATAGCGCTTTATATGATTTCTTACTACGGCATTACCTAACTTCTTGCTTACAGATAATCCGATTCGGAATTGCTGTTGATCTTCTTTCCTTAATGTATAGATTACGAATTGTCGGTTCGCAGTAGATGTACCCTCTCGAAAAACGCGACTAAAATCTTCGTTCTTTTTTATTCTGTTTTTCTTGTTCATGTTTTACTGACACCTCTAAAGATTCCTTCAATTATCATACCAATATTTTCATAAAAAATGAGGCCTTTTTTACTTACAAAATGTGACATTTAAAGCAAAAAAAGGCCTTCTAATTAGCGAAAAAGACCACTGTTGACAGTGGCCTACGCAGATAATACTTTTCTACCTTTACGACGACGAGCAGCTAGAACTTTACGTCCATTGGCAGTGCTCATACGGCTACGGAAACCATGTACTTTACTGCGTTTACGTTTGTTTGGTTGAAATGTTCTTTTCATTATATGACACCTCCCTGAGGAATTACTGTAATAGACAGTCCAATAAATTATAAAGAATAAATGGTCATTATGTCAATGTAAGATATTAAATCATCTTTATTTTTTACAATTATATATAGAAGAATGACTGATTCCATACGTTTTCATGTTTAAAATTTTTCTTTCTTTATATAAGTACTCTAAAAAAGTTTTGTCATTCTGTTCAAGTTCCCTGACATTATATCTCCAATTAACTACTTAATAAATTGTTCATTATCAGATTACTTAAAAGAATAAACTTTTACTTCTATCTTTTCCTCTCAGCGTATTTATAAACAAATTAATCATCTGTAAACGAGAGTGTCGAAAGATTTTTTTCATCTCAATTTTAATGTATAAAAAAATAACTAAAAATTGATTACATTCCCTTTTTATAAAATTGTTAAATACGTTGTGGATAAGATTTATCAACAAAATTTTTACTCACAACACTTATTGACAAGTTTTGCACAAGCTACTTTTCTGTGGACAATTTTCTTTAACAGGTGGATTAGCATGTGGATAACATGAACTACTCATTGAAATACCTAAAGTTTTTTGATATCATTAATTTGTTTTCCTCTTATGGACAAGTCGATTTTAATATTTAATTGTCCACAACTGTTAATAACTTGTGGACAGGTTTTACACTTATGCTTATTTAAAGTTATCCACATAGGTGAATACTGTCAAATAAAGTGGAATTTTGAAGATAATTGAATTAAGGCATATACAACGAAATGTATAAAAATTACAGTTTGAATATAGTGCTTGTACAAAACTTATACACGTCTTGTAAGGAGGGATTATTCTTTGGAGAATATAGGGGATCTTTGGTCCAGGGTTCTATCAGAAATAGAGAAAAAGATAAGCAAGCCAAGCTTCGAAACATGGTTAAAATCAACAAAAGCATTCTCATTAAAAAATGATATATTAACCATTATTGCGCCTAATGAGTTTGCACGTGATTGGCTAGAATCAAAGTATTCTTCTTTAATCATGGATACAGTTTTAGAAATTACTGGAGCAGAATTAGAAATTAAGTTCATCCTTCCTCAAAACCATATTGAAGAAATAGAAATGAATATTCCAGCAGTTAAAGAAAAGGTTAAATATGATGAACCAGTTGAATTCGGACAAAGTATGTTAAATCCAAAATATACTTTTGATACTTTCGTAATTGGATCTGGTAATCGTTTTGCACATGCAGCTTCATTAGCTGTTGCTGAAGCGCCAGCAAAAGCATATAACCCTTTATTTATTTATGGGGGAGTAGGATTAGGTAAAACCCACTTAATGCATGCGATTGGGCATTATGTACTTGAGCATAATCCAAATGCAAAAGTCGTTTATCTATCTTCTGAAAAATTCACGAATGAATTCATTAACTCAATTCGTGATAACAAAGCTATTGAATTTAGAAACAAATACCGTAATGTAGATGTCCTACTTATTGATGATATTCAATTTTTAGCAGGAAAAGAACAAACACAAGAAGAATTTTTCCATACTTTTAATACTCTACATGAAGAAAGTAAGCAAATTGTCATTTCAAGTGACCGACCACCTAAAGAAATTCCTACACTAGAAGATCGTCTTCGCTCACGATTTGAATGGGGCTTAATAACAGATATTACACCTCCTGACTTAGAAACAAGGATTGCCATTTTGCGCAAAAAGGCAAAAGCAGAGGGTTTAGATATACCAAATGAAGTCATGTTATATATTGCAAATCAAATTGATACGAATATTCGAGAATTAGAAGGTGCATTGATACGTGTTGTAGCCTATTCTTCATTAATTAATAAAGATATTAATGCTAGTGTTGCTGCAGAGGCATTAAAGAATTTAATTACGTCTTCAAAACCGAAAACCTTATCAATACATGATATCCAACGTACTGTGGGAGAGTTTTTTAATATTAAATTAGAGGACTTTAAAGCCAAGAAGCGTACTAAATCAGTAGCATTTCCTAGGCAAGTAGCAATGTATCTATCTAGAGAGCTTACAGACCATTCCTTACCTAAAATTGGAGAAGAGTTTGGTGGTAGAGATCATACAACAGTTATTCATGCACATGAAAAGATATCGAAATTGGTAGAAACTGACTCACAACTTCAATCTCAAATTAAAGAGATTAATGAAAAATTAAATCAGTAGATACTTGAAGCTGTGCATAACTTTCTAGTTTTTTTACACAGTCTATCCACATGTTGATAGACTTATTTTTCTTTACTAAATTAGGGTTATCCACAAATTAACAGGCCCTACTACTATTACTATATTATTTTATAAAATATATAAGGAGTACAAAAAATGAAATTTACAGTACAAAAAGATCATCTTGTTAAAGCTGTACAAGATGTAATGAGAGCTGTTTCATCTAGAACAACAATTCCAATCTTAACGGGTATAAAATTAGTTGTTACAAATGAAGGTCTTACTTTAACAGGTAGTGATTCAGATATTTCTATTGAATCTTATCTACCAACTATTGTAGACGACCAACAATTAGTAGATGTGAAACAACCAGGAAGTATCGTACTTAACGCTAGATATTTTAGTGATATTGTAAAAAAATTACCTGCTGATTTTGTGGAATTAGAATCAGACAGTCATTATGTAACAACTATAAGAGCAGGAAAAACAGAATTTAGTTTAAATGGCTTTGATGCAGAGGAGTATCCATTACTTCCACAAATTGAAGAACATGAAACAATTTCTATTTCTGCAGATTTACTTAAATTTATGATTCGTCAAACTGTTTTCGCAGTATCTACATCTGAAACAAGACCAATTTTAACAGGTGTAAATTGGAAGATAGAAAATGGAGAACTAACTTGTATTGCTACTGATAGTCACCGCTTAGCTTTAAGACAAGCTAAAATTGACAACAATGCTTTATCAAGTGAGTTTAAAGCAAGTGTCGTAATCCCAGGAAAAAGTTTAAATGAATTAAGTAAAATTCTTGATGATAGCAATGAAAAAGTTGATATCGTTTTAACTGAACACCAAGCATTATTTAAAACAAAGCATATTTTGTTCTTTACGAGATTACTTGAAGGAAATTATCCTGATACTTCAAAATTGATTCCAAGTGAAAGCAAAACCGAACTAACTGTAATGACAAAAGAGTTTTTACAAGCGATTGATCGTGCTTCTCTACTTGCAAGAGAAGGTAGAAACAATGTTGTACACTTAGAAACAAAAGGTAATACACTTGTAAATATTTCTTCTTATTCTCCGGAAATCGGAAAAGTCGTTGATGAGATTGCTTGTGAGGATATTAAGGGTGAAGAGTTAAAAATATCATTTAGTGCGAAATATGTAATGGATGCATTAAAGGCCATTGAAAGTCCTGAAATTTATATTCAGTTTACAGGAGCAATGAGACCATTTTTAATCCGTACGGTTAATGATTCAAGAACATTGCAATTAATTTTACCTGTTCGCACATACTAGTTAGTAAATTCTACCTAAAAGGGGCTGACCTATAGAATGTACTAGCAACCTCCACTTGTTTTGTAGAATGATTTATATTTTTTCTACTAACTGTCTTTTGGAGAGTGCAAAGTACAAATAGGTCAGTCTTTTTACTCTTGCAATAGAAAATATGGGATTCCTATTTTTTTTCTGTTAGAAGTTTAGTACAATTAAGAAATGGATATTTGAGGGTGATGAAAAATGAAAAATGAAAAAGTTAAAATAAATACTGAATATATTACACTTGGACAATTTTTAAAATTAGCGGGTGTAATTGATACAGGCGGAATGGCAAAGTGGTTTTTATCTGAACACGAGATTTTTGTAAATAATGAGCCTGAAAATAGAAGAGGTAAGAAATTAGTTGTAAATGACACTATTTCTATTACAGGAATTGGTACGTATATTATAACTTCATAAGTTTTGGGGGAATCCCATTGTATATTAAAGATTTACAATTAAAACAGTATCGTAATTATGAACAACTTGAATTAAATTTCCAAAATAACGTAAATGTTATAATTGGAGAAAATGCACAAGGTAAAACAAATTTAATGGAATCTATCTATGTGCTAGCTTTAACAAAGTCGCATCGTACGAGCAACGATAAAGAAATGATACGTTGGGATGAAGAGTATGGTACAATTAAAGGTACGTTACAAAAGAAAAATCAACATGTATCACTACAACTAATCCTCTCAAAGAAAGGTAAGAAAGCGAAGCTAAACCATCTTGAACAGATGAAGTTAAGTCAATATATAGGCGTAATGAATGTCGTTATGTTCGCTCCAGAGGATTTACACTTAGTAAAAGGTAGTCCACAAGTGCGTCGTAAATTTCTTGATATGGAATTAGGACAAGTATCGCCAGTTTACCTACATGAATTAAGTCAATATCAAAGAATCCTCCAACAACGAAATTCACTACTTAGAACCTTACAAACGAGTCGGGATCGAAACTATTTAATGCTTGAAGTTCTTACTGCTCAGCTAGTAAAACATGCAGTGAAAATAGTAGAAAAGCGAATTTCGTTTATTAAATTATTACAAGATTGGGCGTCGCCAATTCATAGTCAGATTTCTAGAGAGACTGAAAAACTAGAAATTATATATAAACCAAGCATCAATGTATCAGATTTAACAGATTTGACGAAAATGGAAGAAGAGTACATAAAACAATTTGAAGCTGAAAAAGAGCGTGAGGTATCTAGAGGTACTACACTGCTTGGTCCTCATAGAGATGATTTGGTTTTTATGGTTAACGACAAAAATGTCCAGACTTTTGGGTCACAAGGACAACAGCGGACGACTGCTCTTTCATTAAAGCTAGCGGAGATTGAACTAATTAAAGAGGAAGTAGGCGAATATCCTATCCTTCTACTTGATGATGTTCTTTCAGAATTAGACGATTATCGTCAAACTCATTTATTAAATGCTATTCAAAATAAAGTGCAAACTTTTGTAACTACTACAAGTGTCGACGGCATTCAACATGAAACGATAAAGCAAGCAAACATTATAAATGTTTCACATGGAACAATTATTAGTAATGCTGATTAAGTAAATTTTCGACATTTTTATTTAGAAATTTCTACTACGCCGCCTAAAAAGCATAGCTGAAATTTGATAATTCTTTTATGTAAAATAAGAAAAGTAGGTGAGTGTTCATGACAATGGATCAGAAAATGCAAGAACATAATTATGATGAAAATCAAATACAAGTTCTAGAAGGCTTAGAAGCCGTTCGTAAACGACCAGGTATGTATATCGGATCTACAAGTGGAAAAGGTTTGCATCACTTAGTATGGGAAATTGTAGACAATAGTATAGATGAGGCTTTAGCGGGTTATTGTGATGAAATTAACGTCATCATAGAAGAAGATAATAGTATTACAGTTAAAGATAACGGTCGTGGAATTCCAGTAGGTATTCATGAAAAAATGGGTAGACCTGCATTAGAAGTTATTATGACAGTACTACACGCTGGTGGTAAATTCGGCGGTGGCGGTTATAAAGTATCAGGTGGATTACATGGTGTTGGTGCTTCTGTAGTTAACGCCCTTTCTACAAAGTTAGATGTTCATGTTCACCGTGATGGAAATATATATTATCAAGAGTTTGCCAAAGGTGTTCCAGTAGCTGATATGAGTATAGTTGGTGAATCAGACATTACAGGTACGATTACACACTTCAAACCTGACGCGGAAATTTTTACTGAAACAACAATTTATGAATTTGATACGTTAGCAAATCGTTTAAGAGAACTAGCATTTTTAAATAGAGGTCTGCGTTTAACAATCGAAGACCGTAGAGAGAACAAACAAAAGAAAGATTACCACTACGAAGGTGGAATCAAATCTTATGTAGAGCATTTAAATCGTTCAAAAGAAGTTATTCATGAAGAACCGATTTTCGTAATTGGTGAAAAAGATGGAATAACTGTTGAAATTGCTCTTCAATATAACGAAAGCTATACAAGTAATATCTATTCATTTACGAATAATATTAATACTCATGAAGGTGGTACACATGAAGTTGGTTTTAAAACTGCCTTAACAAGAGTAATTAATGATTACGGCCGTAAAAATGGATTAATTAAAGATCAAGATAGTAATTTATCTGGTGAAGATGTACGTGAAGGCTTAACTGCGATTGTATCTATTAAACACCCTGATCCTCAATTTGAAGGCCAAACGAAAACAAAACTAGGTAATAGTGAGGTTCGTACAATTACTGAACAAGTTTTTGGTGAGAAGTTAGATAAATTCTTACTAGAAAATCCTACTGAGGCTCGAAAAATAGTAGAAAAAGGTTTAATGGCTGCTAGAGCACGTATGGCTGCAAAAAAAGCACGTGAATTAACAAGAAGAAAAAGTGCACTTGAAGTTTCAAGTTTGCCTGGGAAATTAGCCGATTGTTCATCAAAAGATTCTTCAATAAGTGAAATTTATATTGTAGAGGGTGACTCAGCGGGAGGAAGTGCAAAACAAGGTCGTGATCGACACTTCCAAGCTATTTTACCTTTACGTGGAAAAATCATTAACGTAGAAAAAGCACGTTTAGATAAAATTTTATCTAATAATGAAGTACGTTCAATGATTACTGCATTTGGTACAGGAATCGGTGAAGACTTCGATATTGAAAAAGCACGTTATCACAAAATTATATTGATGACGGATGCCGATGTTGATGGAGCTCATATCCGTACCTTATTGTTAACGTTCTTGTATCGTTATATGCGTCAAATAATTGAGAGCGGATATATTTATATTGCTCAACCACCATTATATAAAATTCAACAAGGTAAAAAAGTTCAGTATGCCTATAATGATCGACAAATGGAAGAGATACTTTCAAATATATCTGCGGTTCCAAAACCAGTTATTCAACGTTATAAAGGTTTAGGAGAGATGAACCCTGAGCAATTATGGGAGACTACAATGAATCCTGAAACGAGAACTTTACTTCAAGTTAATCTTCAGGATGCAATTGAGGCAGATGAAACGTTCGAAACATTAATGGGTGAAAAAGTAGAACCAAGACGTAACTTTATTCAAGATAACGCAAGATATGTTAAGAATTTAGATATTTAATAAGTAAATATTAAAGGAGCTATATGCTCCTTTTCCTACATAGAAACGTAAAATAAAGGGAGGTGCCGATGTTGAACGAAAATCAACAAATCAAAGAAATCAATATTAGTCATGAAATGCGTAATTCCTTCCTAGATTATGCAATGAGTGTAATTGTTTCACGAGCATTACCGGATGTACGTGACGGTTTAAAACCTGTACATCGAAGAATTTTATACGCAATGAATGATTTAGGCATGACGGCAGAAAAAGCTTATAAAAAATCAGCTCGTATCGTTGGTGAAGTAATTGGTAAGTATCACCCTCATGGTGACTCAGCGGTTTACGAAACGATGGTTCGTATGGCTCAAGATTTTAACTTCCGTTATATGTTAGTAGACGGCCATGGTAACTTTGGTTCAGTGGATGGTGACGCTGCTGCGGCGATGCGTTATACAGAAGCTAGAATGTCAAAAATATCAATGGAATTAATCCGTGATATTAATAAAAATACAATAGATTACCAAGATAACTACGATGGATCTGAAAGAGAACCAATCGTATTACCTGCACGTTTCCCGAACTTACTTGTGAACGGAGCAACAGGTATTGCAGTTGGTATGGCTACAAATATTCCTCCACACCAATTAGGTGAAGTAATTGATGGGGTACTTGCATTAAGTAAGGATCCTGAGATTACAACTCAAGAATTAATGGAGTTTATTCAAGGACCAGACTTCCCTACTTCAGGTATGATTTTAGGTAAGAGTGGTATTAGAAAAGCATATGAAACAGGAAAAGGCTCAATTATCATAAGAGCAAAAGTTGAAATAGAAGAAAAAGCTAATGGTAGACAAACAATTATTGTTTCTGAATTACCTTATCAAGTTAATAAAGCGAAGCTAGTTGAACGAATTGCTGAATTAGTTCGCGATAAAAAGATTGAAGGTATTACGGATTTAAGAGATGAATCTGACAGAAATGGTATGCGTATTGTTATTGAGGTTAGAAGAGATGCAAATGCAAATGTACTCTTAAACAACTTATATAAACAAACTGCATTACAAACTAGTTTTGGTATTAATTTACTAGCTTTAGTAAATGGCGAACCAAAAGTATTATCTCTAAAGAGCTGTTTAAAACATTACTTAGATCACCAAATTGTCGTTATTAAACGAAGAACTAAGTTTGAATTAGAAAAAGCCGAGGCGCGTGCACATATTTTAGAAGGTTTAAAAGTAGCACTAGACCATTTAGATGCTGTTATTAGTTTAATTAGAGCTTCTCAAACAGGAGAAATTGCTAAGATTGGTTTAATGGAAACTTTTAAGTTATCAGAAAAGCAAGCACAAGCAATTTTAGATATGAGATTACAACGCTTAACAGGTTTAGAGCGTGAGAAAATCGAAGAAGAATATCAAGAGTTAATTAAATTAATCGCAGAATTAAAGGCTATTCTTGCTGATGAAGAAAGAGTTCTTGAAATCATTCGTGAAGAGTTAACAGCATTAAAAGAACAATATAATGATAAACGAAGAACAGCAATTGTTCCTGGTGGTGTTGAAATCATAGAAGATGAAGATTTAATACCAGTGGAAAATATTATCGTTAGCTTAACTCATAATGGATATATTAAGCGTCTACCTATTTCTACGTACCGTTCACAACGTAGAGGTGGACGAGGTATACAAGGTATGGGTACAAACGAAGATGACTTCCTAGAGCATTTACTGACAACATCGACACATGATACGATTTTATTCTTTACTAATAAAGGTAAAGTATACCGTTCAAAAGGATATGAAATCCCAGAGTATAGTCGTACAGCTAAAGGATTACCAATTGTAAACTTATTAGGAATTGAAAGAGATGAGAGCATCAATGCTATTATTCCTGTTAGTGAGTTCCTAGAAAATTGGTACCTGTTCTTTACAACAAAACTTGGTATTTCGAAACGTGTTCCATTATCAGCTTTCGCAAATATCCGTACAAACGGCTTAATCGCAATCAATCTAAGAGAAGACGATGATGTAATTTCAGTCCGTTTAACGGATGGAACGAAAGATATTGTTGTCGGCACTTCTAAAGGTATGATGATCCGATTTAATGAAGAAGATGTAAGATCAATGGGAAGAACAGCTACAGGTGTTAAAGCTATTACACTTTCTGACGATGATTATGTTGTAGGGATGGAAGTAGTAGAGGAACACTTAGATATTCTAGTTGTTACGGAACTTGGTTATGGTAAACGAACTTCTCAAGAAGAATATCGTATTCAAAGTCGTGGCGGTAAAGGTCTAAAAACACTTAACGTTACAGAGAAGAACGGAAAGATGATTTCTTTAAAATGCGTAAGTGATGAAGAAGATTTAATGTTGATTACTGAGTCTGGTGTAATCATTCGTATGCCAATTGAGCAAATTTCTCGACTTGGACGAGTTACACAAGGGGTAAAATTAATAAGACTAGATCAAGAAGGTCATGTTGCTACAGTCGCTATTGCAGCTAAAGAGGATGAAGAAGATCCTTCTACACTTGAAGAAACAGATGAGATCGAAACAACAGAAGAATAATACTTTAAGTTGATCCTATGACAAGAAAAGAGAGAACAGAATTATTTGTTCTCTCTTTTTTAAACTAATAATACGGGGGATTACTAATGAAAGTGCGTGCGGAAATGTTAAGGGAAGGCTGGGTTGTAAGTAAACCAGTTTTAGCAAATACAGAAACTCCTATCGTTGACACGGGAAAACAATTAACAATTTTCGATATTGATTTAATCCGAGCTTTTCTCATAAACGAAATCGAGGTAGATATTGCACAAAATAATGAATCAAATGTTTCAAAGTCAAAAAATGATAATACTTCATTAGAATTTATAAGTATTTATCAAGAGGCTATGAAATTGTGTCGTACTCACTTTATTAGTTGGGAATCTGGGGGTCCCCTAAATATTGTAGAGTTTAGAAAAATCTTAATCCCATTGATCGACTATATAGAAAATACAACGATTAAGAAAATACCTAGACCGAATGTTACTTTAAAAGATGATAAAGATAAAATCATTCACCATAGTTTACTATGTACTCTTCTTTCAACGCTTATTGCACAAAAACTTAACTATTCAAAAGGTGATATTATTCAAGTTGGTGTCTCGGCTGCGCTTTGTAATGCAGGCTATGCTAAATATCATTTTAAAAGTATTGCACAATTAGAAAATAGTTCTGATTATAAAAACCATCCAATGCATAGTTATCGTATGGTAGAAAAAGTTCAATTCTTACGAGATCAAATGAAAATAGCTATTCTTCAGCATGAGGAAAGACTAGATGGAAGTGGCTATCCATTAAAGTTAAAGGCATCTCATATTAACGAATATGCTTCGATCCTTGGGGCGAGCGCTTACTTCTTTAATAAAGTTTTATTTTCTAAAGAGGAATTAAATGATTATCAAATTATCGAACACTTAAATAAAGAATGCTTCGGTAAATTTCATCCAACTGTCATTGATTCAATGAATCAAATTGTTATCCATTATCAATTAGGAGATAAGGTTTTATTATCTAATGGTGCTGTAGGTAAAATTGTATACCAATCTCAAAGAGAAATAACAAGACCAATTGTGAAGGAAGAAAACAGCGACCGAGTAATTGACCTAGCTAAAGAGCGAAACATTTTTATAGAACAAATATTAAAGTAGAAATTATTATAAGTAATAAAATAATGATATGAAAAAAATGCGTTGTTTTCGTCTCGTATTTTCGGAGAAACCCTTATAAAATAAGGGGTTTTAAATTGAAATAGAAAATAACGTATTTTTTTAAAATTATTTTATAAAAACATCTTGACCATTAGCTTTAGCTTTGATATTATATAGAAGTCGCCAATGAGCGACACAAAATGAACTTTGAAAACTAAACAAAACATGAAGTAAAACGTCAATTATTAGTTTTTTGAGCAATACAAGATTTAAACTTAACTATTATGGAGAGTTTGATCCTGGCTCAGGACGAACGCTGGCGGCGTGCCTAATA